>CAMBGW010000037.1 GCA_945866245.1 Verrucomicrobia subdivision 6 bacterium
GCCGAGTTTTTCAAGGGACAGTAATTGGGCTAAGCCCGCCTATTCAAGGCGGGCTCATGACACACACCATCTCGACCCTGCCATCGATTTCTGTTAGGTTTTTCAGATGTCTTTGATTTCCAGAATCAACGAAACCACCTCCGCACAAACCCTGAGTTCACCAGAGATGCGTCGATATGCCCGCCATCTCATCATGCCTGAGGTCACTGTCGAAGGTCAGCGCAAGCTCAAGGCATCCAGAGTTTTGGCCATTGGAACAGGTGGCCTTGGTTCTCCCCTTCTCGCCTATCTCGCCGCCGCAGGCGTCGGACGTCTGGGAATCGTGGATTTTGATCGGGTGGACGAATCAAACCTTCAGCGTCAAATTATCCACCGTCAGACCTCCATCGGTCAGGCCAAGGTCGAATCTGCCCGCCGCACCATCTCCGAACTCAATCCCCACGTGGATGTAGTAACCCACGAACTCGCCCTGCGTTCCGACAACGCACTCGAACTTTTCGCAGACTACGATGTGGTGGTGGACGGTACCGATAATTTTCCTACCCGCTACCTGGTGAACGACGCATGCGTTCTTTTGGGGAAACCCAATGTCTACGGCTCCATCTTCCGCTTCGAGGGCCAGTGCACCGTATTCTGGGGAGAAAAGGGGCCCTGCTATCGTTGCCTCTACCCCGAACCGCCACCCCCGGGGAGCGTCCCCAGCTGTGCAGAAGGCGGTGTTCTTGGAATCCTTCCTGGCGTCATTGGGGTTCTTCAGGCCATTGAGACCGTAAAACTGATCCTAGGAATCGGTGATCCACTCATCGGACGTCTTCTCCTTTTCGACGCCTTAAAAATGAAGTTTAAGGAGATGAAACTTCGCAAAAATCCGCTTTGCCCGATCTGTGGTCCCAATAAAACCATCACAGGACTGATTGATTATGAGCAGTTTTGCGGTGCCCCCGCACGAGAGGGACCGACACAGGAAGCGCCCCAAGTTCCTGAAATCACCTGTGCTGATTTGAAAAAGAGAATCGACTCTAAGAAGTCATTTGTTTTGGTTGATGTTCGAGAGCCCCACGAATATCAGATTTCCAAAATTGCCGGATCAACCCTCATTCCTTTGGGGGAAATTCCAAAAAGATGGCAAGAGATTCCCCAAGATCAGGAAATTGTTCTTCAGTGCAAAGCTGGGGTACGAAGCGCCAAGGCTCTCCTTTTTCTTCAGCAACAAGGCTACAAAAAACTTCTCAACCTCAAGGGCGGGATCGATGCTTGGTCGGAAGAAATCGACCCCTCTCTTCCCCGCTATTGATTCTTTTTCGCGCCCTCCTCCTCGTTCTTAGCTTCGCTTATGGGGTTCTCCGAGCGGGGGGTGAGACCCAATTAAAGATTGGCAATCACCTTCTGACCGTTGAGTTAGCCGAATCTCCCATGGAACAGATGACCGGCTTGATGAATCGCAAAGCCCTCGACCCCGATCACGGCATGCTCTTTATTTTCCCGTTTCCCAAACAAGCCACCTTCTGGATGCACAACACTTCAATTCCTTTAGACCTCGTATTTCTCAACACGGATGGCGTGATCCTCGAAATTCTTCCCCTTGTGCCCTTTGAGGAAAAACGAGTCGCGAGCAAATCAGATCAAGTCGCCTATGCCCTCGAAGTAAGCCGAGATTGGTTTGCCTCCCGAAAACTAAAGCCAGGCACTCGGGTTCAAGGGATACCAAAATAGTGCTACCCCCAAATCTGTCTGTCGAGGGTGCGGTACTGGATCGCTTCGGCTAGGTGATCGAGCAGAACCTTCTCACTTTCTGCCAAATCGGCAATCGTCCGAGCCACTTTCAAAATTCGGTCTAAGGCGCGCGCACTCAGCGAAAGGTTGCTCATCGCCCCAGAGAGAAGAGCCTTCGCCTCCCGATCCATCGGAACCCGCCTCCTGAGGTCCCTAGGTCCCATCTGCGCATTGGCATAAATCGTCGATCCTTTTCCAAACCGCTCCCGCTGTACCTCTCTTGCTCGTTCAACTCTGCTCCGTATCGTGCAAGACGACTCCCCTGGGGCTTCGGCCAGTAGCTGCTCATGCTTCATTGCTGGGACCTCTAAATGCAGGTCGATTCGGTCCAGCAAAGGACCACTGATTTTATTCAGATACTTTCTTGCCGCCTGCCCATTGGAACGATTTTCAAAGTATCCGCGTGGGCTGGGATTCATCGCCCCCACAAACATGAATCGCGCAGGAAAGGTCATCGTTCCCGAGGCCCTTGAAATGGTTACCTGCCCATCCTCCAAAGGTTGCCGCAAAACCTCCAGTGCTGATCGCTTGAATTCTGGTAGCTCATCTAAAAAAAGGACCCCGTGATGCGCTAAGCTCACCTCCCCGGGGGCGGGATTTGCCGACCCCCCAATCAGACCAATATCAGAAATCGTATGGTGCGGACTGCGAAAGGGTCGGTCTCGAACGAGGGAACCCTCCGACCGCAGAAGCCCTGCCACGCTATGGATCCGAGTAGTCTCGAAAGACTCCTCCAAACTCATTCTGGGCAGGATGCTAGGCAAACGCTTTGCCAACATACTTTTTCCCGATCCTGGGGGCCCGATCATCAGCACATTATGATTTCCTGCGGCTGCGATCTCTAAAGCGCGCTTCACCGCCTCCTGCCCTTTGACCTCGGAAAAATCTTCCCCTCCCCCTCCCGAAGATACCTCCTCCAGTGAGGCTCCCTTTTTTTGCGGCGCTGGAGAGGAAATCATTTTGCCATCGATCACTTCAGCCGCCTCTCGCAAATCGCGAACGGGCACGATTCGAACACCCTCCACCGCACTGGCCTCGGCTGCGTTCGCCACCGGAACGATGAGCCCCCGAACTCGCCTGCCTCGGGCCAACAAAGCTATGGCTAAGGCTCCCCGAACAGCACGCACCTCCCCGTCCAAAGCCAACTCACCCACCACCATCCACTCAGCCAAATTATCGCTGGAGATCTGCCCCGAACAGGCCAGTAGCCCCAACGCAATGGGAAGATCAAAGCAGGGGCCCCCTTTCTTTAAATCGGCTGGAGCTAAACTGGCTGTGATAAATCCCACGGGACAGGAGTACCCACTATTCCAGACCGCCGCTTTCACTCTCTGCCGCGACTCTTTCACTGCGGTATCCGCCAAACCCACGACGACAAAGTTCTCTTTTCCCCCTCCAGCGTCGACTTCGACCTCAACTGGGAGAGCTTCCACCCCAACCACCGCTGCCGACCAAGTACTGGCTAACTGTCTCATCGGCTCCACCCCACCCCAACCTCAGCCAAGCTGTAGGCGTGGCGTAGCCAGCGACACTTCGGCCGCCGGCCTGGCTCATAATACACCTCTACAATATCAAATCGCACAGGAGGCGGACGACACTCTAACTCCCGCAGATAGCTGTTGGCCGTAGCCACGATCCTTTTCTGCTTTCCCCAAGTCACCGCATGCTCCGGTCGTAATCGCGCCTGGAAGTGACGTGTCTTAACCTCCAAGACGACTAGCTCGCCAGCTTCCCTCCCCATCAGATCGATCTCCCCGCAACGAGCCCGATAGTTACGGGCCAAAATTTTTACTCCTTCACGCTGAAGGAAGCGGGCCGCCACTCTCTCCCCGTACCGACCCGCCTCCCGGCTATTTCGCCAAGCGGGGCACGGGCGACGATCCCACGGGTAGAAACGATCGACGATGAATCGGGCAAGGTCCGTGATCCCGAAGAGCTCGAAGATGTTCCGCCGTACCGTATCCACAATTTCTCGCAAAACCATATACAGGATATGACTGACCAAATCGAAAAAGGGTTCGGTCTCGTGAAACTTTTGCCACCACCGAGGCGGCCGCAATCGATGGGCAAATACCGTCCCCACCAACCACCGCCACATGCTCCCTGCCCAAGTGCTTGGCTGGGAGCCCATCCACCAAAATGGGCCCACTCCAATCACCCAAGGCCTCCAGCGCCCGTGCCATAGCCATCTGGCTCGCGACTAAAATATTGTGCTTTTCGATCTCCTCCAGCGAAGCCTCCCCTACCCCCCACCTTCCAATCTTTCCATCTGTGAGAAGCTCAAAAAGGAGCTCTCTTTTCTTCCGAGTTAATTTTTTTGAATCGTCCAGACCTGGAACCGCGACACCCCTTGGCTGGAATAGGTAGGCAGCAGCGACAACCGGACCAGCCAAAGCACCCCGCCCCGCCTCATCTACCCCTACGGCAACGGCCCCACCCGCGAACGACTTCTCTGATTTCCAGAGCGGTGGAATCTATTTTTTCTTTCTGGCTTCGACCACTTCCCGCACAGCCATATCGGAGCGACCACGCAGATAGAAAAGCTTAGCCCGACGAGGATTCCCCTTCGTTTCCACTTCCACTTTTTCGATTCGGGGCGAGTGCAGAGGAAAAATACGCTCCACTCCTTCCCCGTAGCTGATTCGCCGTACGGTAAACTGCTCGTTCAATCCACGTCCCTTACGTGCGATGACCGTTCCCGCAAAAAGCTGGGTACGCTCTTTATCTCCCTCTTTCACCTTGGTGAAAACCTTGATCTTGTCCCCCACCCCAAAACCGGTTCGGCCTTCTTTAAACTGCTCTTTTTCAATTGTCTCAATGATCTTTGCGCTCATTTTTTTATCTCCTTAAGAATGAATAATCCTGCCTGCTTTTTCTCCTCAAGTAAATCTCCTCTTCGCTCCTGCGTCCGTGCGATCGCTTGGCTCTTTTGCCATTTTTGAATCTCTGCGTGGTGCCCCGAAAGTAAAACCTCCGGCACCTTCCGGCCACGGAACTCCTCAGGCCGCGTATACTGCGGACCTTCCAGCAACCCCTCCCCCTCAAACGAATCCCCCCCTGCCGAAGCTTCGTTCCCCAACACCCCGGGGATGCGGCGCACCAACGCATCGATCAAAGTCAGCGCCGGCAAAGTCCCATTGCTCAGAACATAATCCCCAACAGAAATTTCCTCATCGATCCACCCCTCACGCACTCTCTCATCGATTCCCTCATAGTGTCCGCTGACCAAAAGTAGACGGCGATGATTTTGTCCCAGCTGGCGAACCTTGGCCTGATCGAGTCGGACTCCCTCCGGAGTCAGGTAAATGACCCGAGCCCGATCTTCCCCCTCCCCACGCAAATGCTCAATGGCGTCGACCAGAGGTTCCGCCTTCATCACCATGCCAGGTCCACCCCCGAACGGCCGATCATCCACCGTGTGATGCTTGTCCTTCGCATAGTCCCGAAGCTGGTGAACGCGGATTTCAATAAAACCGGCTCGTTGCGCCCTCCCCAGAATGCTCTCGGCCAAAACCCCATGGGCCGTAGCCGGAAAAAGAGTCAGCAGATCAATCTTCATCGATTGTCTCCATCAAACTCCCCATCCTCCACCTCGACAAAAATAGTGCGTTCATCTCGGCTGGCCGCATTCATCAGGGAACGAATCGCTTCAATCGTCCGACCGTTGCGACCGATAATCCGACCCAAATCCTCTGGGTTAACCCGAATGCGAAAAAGAGTCCCCTGCTCTTCCGCTGTCTCTTCGACGTCTATTTCGTCGGGATGCGTAACAAGGCGACCGAGGACAAGCTCCAGAAAATATCGCATGAAAATCCTGTCCTCACCGGAAACTTACGCTTTGGGCGCGCGGCGCGCTTTGCGAATAAAGCTGGCGACCGTCTCGCTGGGCTTGGCTCCTTTGCCGACCCAATGGTCGATTCGGTCCAGCTTCAGCTTCATTCCTGCATCCTTGCCCATCGGATTATAGGTCCCCACCAGCTCCAGAAAACGTCCATCCCGCGGACTTTCCTTGTCCGTTACGACCACACGAAAGTAGGGACGATTCCGCTTTCCCTCTTTCCGCAAACGTATCACCACCGCCATAAGTTTATCTCCCTTACCCCGCCAACGACGTGCCCTGCGGCCCCTGAAAAAGGGCGATTTCGCAGAACGTTGACGAATCTGAAAACATATCGAAACCCCCGCCCCCTTCCAAGGACAAAGTCCCTTCCCTCAACTCTTTCCAATGACCAGCGCCTCAACACACTCCAGCCAAGCATGAATCAACCACCCATGAATCTCCTGGATTCGTGACGTATCCTCACTCGGCACGACAATCGCATGATCACAAAGCCCTTTTGCAGGCCCACCATCCTTACCTAAGGCGCCTAGGACCAGCATATTACGACTCTTGGCTACCCCGATAGCTTTCAGAATATTCGGGGATTTACCACTCGTACTAAATACAAGTAAGACGTCCCCTTTTTGCCCAAACGCTTCCACCTGCCGCGAGAAGACATCCTCATACGACCAATCGTTGGCAATACAGGTCAAAGCTGAGCCGTCCGCACAAAGGGCCATGGCAGGTAGTGCCCTACGATTTCCGCGGTACCTGCCGGTCATCTCCTCTGCGAAATGCATCGAATCCGCTGCACTCCCCCCATTCCCACAGGTAAGGACTTTCCCCCCCGCTTTCACCCTCTCCGCTAAAGCTCTCCCCGCCGCCTCCACCGCAGGAACCAATCCGTGGCAGCGCTTGACGGTTTCCTCCAAAGCAGAAAGATCGTGGGCAAGGTTCATCGAGATGCTATGTCTAGATTCGCACGGAAAATGAAAATCGTCGAAAAATATCTTTGGCGCTCAGTCCTCCTGCCCCTCGTCTTTGTCATCACCGCACTGTTCGTTCTTTGGCTGATGTTCGATGTCTTTGATAAATTGGGCCGGCTGGTGGAGAAAAATCCTCCTCTCACCCTTCTTGCAAAATATTTCCTCATTCAACTGCCCGATCTAGCTCAGTCGATCCTCCCCGTCGCCGTCCTCTTTGCCACTCTCTACGTCTTGGCTTACTTCTCCCGACATCGGGAATCGGTCGCCCTCTTGGCCGCTGGCATGAGCCCGGTCACCCTCGCCAAGCCGTTCCTCATTTGCAGTGCCGGGCTGTCCGTCATTCTCTACTTCCTCTCTTACTCCCTATCTCCCACAGCCCAAGCAGGGCGCGAAAAAGTAAAAAAGCAGATCAAACAGGAAGCCGTAGAGGAAAATACCTTTCAGCAGATCGTCTACCGCTCCCCCACTGTGCCCGGCGCTACCCAAAGCGAAATATGGTATATCGGGCGAATCCACCTCAAGGAGAAAAAGGCGGAAAATTTAGAGATTCTTTTTCGCTCCGAACCTGACGGGCGGGATCAATCGAAGCTCTTCGCCACCTCCGCTTTTTATCAAGGGGGTGTCTGGCACTTTCAGGGAGTTCGTCGCGCCGACTACAGCTCCGCCGAAACCCAAGAAACTCTCGGGCCCCTTCTGCCCGAGCTTGTCCTACCCGAATGCACCGCTCCGCCTGAAAGTCTTGCCGCCAGACTCCTTCCCCCCGACGAGCTCCCTTGGCCCGACGTGGCTCGTCTCGCTGGCGATCGATCCCGCCTGAACGACCGCCTCCGCGCGCCCTACGAAACGGAGCACTGGAATCGCTTGGCTTATCCTTTGGCCTGCCCCCTCCTCTGCCTTTTTGGCATCGCCTTTGGAATGACCGATGCCCGTCGGAATGTGGCCGCGACAATTTTCAGCAGCGTCTTCGTCCTCTTCGGATTTTTGGTTTGGACGCGTCTCTCGGTCGCCTTGGGACAAGGAAATCGTATTCCCTCTTTTTTAGCAGGAACCAGCTCAATCCTCATTTTCGGCTTGGGAGGACTTTATCTTTTTGCCGAGAAAGTTGGATGGTTGTGGGAACTTCAAGGATGGAGCGTGGACCATCCACGGGCCGCTGTTTGGTTGCGCAGAGTAGGTCTGATCACATGATCTTTCGTTTTCTCACTATTCTCTTTATCGCTAGCCCGCTCGGCCTCGCCCGAGATGGTGTTGAAGCTGACCCCATGGGAGGATCCCAATCCGCACATGCGAATTTGCCTGCGGCCACTCCTGCAGCGGAGCCTTCTCCCGCCGATCCCATGGGAGGAGCAGCCCCGGTTGAGAACAAAGAGGCAGTCGCTGAGGAAAAGAGTGAGGCCTCACCCTCAGTTCCAGTTGAATATCCCATGGCTGGAGCGACAGCTCAAACGAGTGGCCCGAGCCAGAAGCAGGCCGCTCCTAAGCCGCCCTTAACCCCCGAGATCGCCAATCTCAATCTTCCCTTAGAGGTAGAGATTCCTAACGAAGATCCCGATAAGGCTCTTTACCTGCCTGCGGGTACCTACAGACAAATTTTACAGATCCCGATCGACTCCCCCACCATGGAGTCAGCCAACCAGTCCAGATTACAGCGTAGGCCTGAGGTCAAAGTTCCTTCCGCTCTTCCAGTCACTCCCACCCCCAATACCAAACCACTTTGGATTCGCTACGAGTCCCTAGAGAAAATCAAAATTGGAAAAGACGAACGGCGTGGGGGTATCGACCTTCCTGTTCACGGCCCCGCAGATTTAAAGCCGCGGCTCTGGTATGCCAAGTCGGAGACCGCGGACGCCTGGAGCTCTCTCTTCTACTTTGTTTTTGGGGGTGCAGGATACAGCGTGGCGAACTTGGCAGGATGGTCCGCTGGGAATGTTCGTGAAATTCCTATCGAACTCCAGTACCGGCTGATTCGGAAATAAGGCTAGGGAGGCCCACTGGTAGAGGCGGTGGTAGTGGTGGGGGAACCAGCAGTAGGGTTCAGTGGTTGCCCGCTTACATCCAAGATGCGGGGCGTAACAAAGATGAGGGTATTTTTCTTGATCGCTTGCTCTGTCTTCCCCTGAAACCCCCGCCCAAAGAT
>CAMBGW010000038.1 GCA_945866245.1 Verrucomicrobia subdivision 6 bacterium
CGGTTGGGCAGGATGCCCCGATCGAAAGGGTGTGAATTCTCGGGTCGCGCAGGCAAAACAGAGCATTGAACTCCATCGGGGTAAGTGGAGAGGTTGCCTGCGAAAGCTTGGCGGGGGGGCGATAGAGCATTCCTCCTTTGTCATTCGGACTGATGATGAAAATTCCCATGTCGTTTTGATGCGCCGCCTTTAAGGAAGGGGAGTGCTCCTGAAAAATGTAGTACCAGTGAAGATTCACATAATCGAAGCGGCCCCCTCCACACAGCTCTTCAACTAGGTCGGGAGATCCATGGGTAGAGAAGCCAACCCATCGACACAGACCTTGCTTCTGGAGCTGTCTGGCTCGATCCAGGCAACCTCCGGGGCGTAGAGACCAATCGAGAAGTTCCCTTTGATTGATTCCGTGAAGGGAAAAGAGGTCGACGGAGGATTGACCCAACTTTGACAGCGAGGTGCGAAAGATTCGCTCAAATTCGTCAGGATCGGCTTGGGGGGAGACCTTGGTTTGTAGAATGAAGCTGTCCCGTGGGATGGTTTGTAAGACAGGGGCCAGTTGGGCCTCGGAGGTTCCGTAGCCGCGAGCTGTCTCGATGTGACAAATTCCTAGCTCTAGGGCGCGATGAATTGTTCGGGCTAAGTTTTCCTGGTTTTCGGCGGGGATCGGTTTAGGCGGATCTTCATCCCAGCGATGCTGGAAGCGCATTCCCCCGCAGGTGAGGAGTGGCATAGAGAGTTCGGTTCGACCGAACCTTCGCTTGGGAATCATTCGCCAGGAAATTCTAAAAGTGCGTGAAACTGGAGGCCAAGTTGCTCGAGCCTTTTTCGGCCACCTAAATCCGGTAGATCGACCAGAAAAGAGCCGTCCGTAACCACCGCACCCAAAGAGCGAAGGAGGAGAACTGCTGCCTCTGCCGAGCCACCTGTTGCCACTAGGTCATCGACCAGTAAAACCTTTTGCCCTTTACCCACGCAATCTTCGTGAAGCTCCAGCGTGCCGGAGCCGTACTCCAGGGCGTACTGACGCTGCACCGACTTATAGGGCAGCTTTCCCGGTTTGCGGACTGGGATAAAGCCTGACCCTAGAATCTGCGCCACGATGCCTCCTAAGATAAAGCCACGCGCCTCGATTCCTGCGACAAAGTCGGGCGGATTATTGCGGTAGGGAGCTGCCATCAGTTCGCAAGCGGTTCGCAAGGCCTTGGCGTCTCCCAGTAGTGGGGTGATGTCCCGAAAAAGAATGCCTTTTTTCGGGTAGTCGGGAACTGTCCGAATATGGGAGAGGAGCGAATCCGTAGACATCTGGGGGAGGATCGCCCGAAGTGGCTTTCGGCGCAAGTTTCTAGAGGTGATTGAGGCTGGACACTGCGGGGGGCTTTCGGGATATTCATCTGATGAGCGCACAAATTCATACGGCAAAAGAAGGCAACGGAACGGTGGTGCAACTGCAAGGCAAGGTGGACGCAACCTGCGCCCCCTCGGTTGAACAAGCATTAGTGGCAGTGATTGATCAAGGGGAGAAGCGCTTAGTCATCGATTGTGCCGGTTTAGATTTTATCAGTAGTGCCGGGCTACGCTCCTTACTCTTGGCCGTGAAGAAGATGAAGGCGGCAGGTGGGGCCATTGCCCTTGCAGCGCTTCAACCCAACGTCAAAGAGGTTTTTGACATCAGCGGTTTTTCGGCTCTCTTCACTATCCACGGCTCAAAAGCCGACGCCCTAAAATAGTTTCCCCTGTCGGGAATTAGGCGCTGGGAGCAGCTGCCTGCCTAGTTTTGCGAAGTAAGAGAATGTTTCGATCCCCCACTCTTCGATACTGAGCTACATCGACCATATTTTTCACCAAGTGAATTCCTAACCCGCCGAGTTGGCGGTCTTCGATCGGAGTATCTAAATCCGGTTCGCCCACCTCGAGGGGATTGAATTCACGGCCTCGATCCTCGAACTCCATTTCGATGGCGCCGGAGTCGTTGCGAAAGGTGATGTGAATTGGATGAACACCCTGTTCGTCGAATCCGTACTTAATGATATTGGTCAGGATCTCTTCAATCGAGACGAGGAGGTGATAGCGAAGTTTGCCACCGATATCGTGCTGAGTGGCAAAACTTTCAAAGATCGAATTGACCCGAAGCAGGTCTTCAATCCTGTTTTTTACAGTTAACTTAACTTCGGCATTTTTCATATGGAGGAGAGGATGAGAGACTGAAGGCCGGCCAATCGAAAAATGTGAGCCGTGTCAGGCACCACTTTTTCTAGGCCGAAGTTGGAAGTGTTGGCCTTAGCACTTTTCGAGGCATCGATGCAGAGATGGACAAAAGCGGAGGCCGCATAGGGTACGGCTGCGATATCGAACCGAATCGGCCCACGGTGGGCGGAGATAAGTTCGCGGACGGAGGCGCGAATCTCGCCAACGCGCAATGCATCCATCCTACCGTGGAGAAATATTCGCAATGTCCCATCCTTGGCTTCGTGGGTGAACTTAGGGCCTTCGCCCCCGTCAACGATATGATCCATTCCCGTCAGGGAAAAAACGCGGCGAATTTCCGCAGGGCAGTGGGTCACACGAAAGAGTCCATTCCGGCGCTGCAGTTCCCGGGCAGCCTCGAAGATCAGCCGGAGGACAGCCGATCCGATATAGGTCACATCCTGGAAATTGCAGCTTAGGTTGGTCGGCTGTCGATCAAGCTCCGCCCGGATGGGAAGCTTGAGCTCTTGGCTGGCGATGGTGTCGAGCCGGCCCCGGAAAGTTAAAACGCTCCCAGAACCATCATGCTGACTGGTCATAAACTCCATCGAATCAGTATGTTCCTAGTCGGGATACGGATCAACCCGCGTTTCAGCGCGGTTTATTCTCGGTAGATCCTACTCAGGTAAAGGCGCGCGCCTTCATTCGGTGGGTTTTGAAAGAACTCTTTTGTTGGGCCGCACCAGGTGAGTCGGTGGTCGTGAAGAAAGGCGACCTGCCCCCCTATACGTCGAGCAAAGCCGGTGGCGTGAGTGGCCAAGACAAGGGTTTTGCCCTCTTGGCTGAGAGATTCAAGGACATCAGTCACTTCAGCACTCATCTCTGGGTCGAGGGCAGAGGTGGGCTCGTCGAGGAGGAGGATCTCAGGGTCGTGACCCATAGCTCGGGCGATGGCGACTCTTTGTCGCTGTCCGCCGGAAAGTTCTGCGGGTCGGTAAGAAGCTCGGTTGAGCAACCGGAATCTTTCCAAAAGCTCCTTGGCTCTGGCCTGGGCTTCCTTCTGGCTAAAACCGTGGGCACGAATCAGGGGGAGCGTAATATTTTCCTCCGCGTTGAGGTGCGGAAATAGGTTTCCCTCTTGAAAAACAAAACCTAGGCGGCGTCGATAGGTCCGTAGATCGGACTCCGCCGTAGAAAGAGGTTTTCCATCAACAGTAATCTTTCCGTCTTGGGGCGTTTCCAGCCCTGCCAAGAGTCGGAGCAGGGTGGACTTTCCCCCTCCTGAGGGGCCGAGTAAAAGAAGGGGTTCCCCGACCGGCACCTTGAGGGACACGTCACGGATTGCCCAAAGCTCTCCGTAAAGGCGACCTACATGCGAGGCTTCAATTTGCATAGGCCAGTGACCTTTCCCATCGGCGCGAGAGCAGAGCGAGCGGAGCGGTGAGAAGTAGATAGGCAAGAGCTAAGGGCAGGTACGATTCGAGAGTGCTGTAGGTGAAGGCATTAATTTCTTGAGCCACGTGAGTCACCTCGGAAACAGCGATAATGGAAAGGAGGGATGAATCTTTAATCAGAGAAGCGGTTTGGCTGGCGAGTGAGGGGAGGCAGTTGCGTAGGGCCAGGGGGGTGATGATTTGGGTGAAGGTATCTTGGGGGGTGAGGCCGATGGCGCGGGCCGAATTTAAGGTCGATTGGGGAATCGATTGCCAAGCACCTCGAAAGATTTCGGAAAAGTAAGCCGCTTCAAATAGTGAGAGGATTAAGATTCCGGCAAAAAACCGATTTTCTAAGCCCAGGGCACTTCCGACGATGTAGAAAAGGACAAGGATCTGAACGAGGAGAGGTGTCCCGCGGACCAGCTCGATGATTAAGGTGCAAAATTGGCGAACGGGCAGGTAGCCTCCGACGCGGCCCGCGGTCAGCGCCAGCCCGAGGGGAATCGAGAGAGCCAGAGTACTCATGCTTAAAAGAAGCGTGGTCAGCCAACCTTGGAGAAACTTTTCGCGGTAACTCCAAACAGCGCCCCAATTCCACTCCCAGTGCAGGGAGGAAAATGAGGCGGTCAGGAATCCACCCAGCAAAGTGAGGACAAAGAGGAGCGAGACAGTTGAAAGCCAACGGGGGGTGGGGTGGGATTTCAAGGGGCCGGTTCAAAGATAAAGGGAATGCCTGCTTGGCGAAAGAGAAGCTCCTCTTTTGCCAGGTACTGCTTGGCAAGTTTATCGAACCCCTTTCGCTGCTGAAATGAGATGAGAAATATATTAATCTCTTGCCGTAGATTGTGATCCGCCTTGCGAAGGCCGATGGCCCACTTTTCGTCGCGAAGGGGAGTCAGCAAGGCCTGGGTGGTTTGGGGGTAGCGTTGTTGGGCTCGCGCCACAGAGAGCTGATCATAGAGAAAAGCATCCGCTTTTCCTTGGCTAACTTCGAGGTAGGCGGCGGCATCTTTATCGACGACCAGTTTCTTCGCCTTTGGAAAAATAGATTGGACTGCGAGGTGGCCGCTGGTGCCTCGTTTCGTCACCACCGTTCGATCGGGGCTATTCAAATCTTTTGCGCTCATGATGGTGGGATCTTTTCGGGTCAGAAGTGCGAGTCCGATTTGAGCATAGGGTTGGGAGAACTGAATGGCTTTGGAACGCTCTTCCGTCACGGTGAGCGAGGAAAGGATCAGATCAATCTTTTTGGTGATGAGAGCGGGGATAAGACCATCGAAGGCGAGGTTTTCGATTTTGAGGGGGCGATGGAGGGCTTGGGCGAGTTGCTGGGCTAGCTCTACGGAGAGGCCGGTCGGCTTCCCTGCGGTATCGGTCATTTCGAAGGGGGGGTAGCTGAGTTCCATTCCCACGACCAGGGGGAGCGGTTCTGGGCTGGCAAAGAGTGCCAGTGGAGTGAAGAGGAGAGTAAGGAGGCGAGGAATCAAACTCGGGTAGCGTCGACGAGCTTTTTATTCATCTCTCGGAGGCGCCGACTTAGGATGGTTCCTAAGCCGATCAGGAACATACCGCTGAGTTGATGATTATTGTTCATGAGGAACTCCAGCTGAGGCCAAGAGATTCCCCAAACCAAGGAGGAGGTGGTAGGAAAGATGCTGGCGGAGGTTGGGCCGGGATCAAAAATAGAGATTTCACCGAACGTGTCGCCGGGCTTGAGTTTGGCGAGTTCGAGTTCGGAGGCTTGGCCTTGGCGACGAACGGAGAGTTCTCCTGAAACCAAGATATACATTTTTCCTAGTTGGGCGCCTTCGTCCACCAGGTTTTCGGGTGGTTCGACGGTGATACACTCTCCGTAACCGGCCAGAGCGGCTCGGGCTTCGTCAGAAAAATGCTCGGTGATTCCGCTTGCTGGGAGAGTTGCGTGGGCGAGTGGGTCGGACATGGTGAGTGGATTATGCTGAGGAATCGAGATGGGTCAACAGGAAGGGCGGGAAGGCGTCAGGTTATTTTGGCAGAGTGGGTGGTGGGGTTGGAATTAATTTAGGTCGCTCTTGTTGCAGGTTGGCGGGTTTGGAAGAGGAGCTTCCTAGCTCTGCCTTTCGAAGGTGGGAGGGAAGTGTTGATGGGGCGGGGTCGACATTGGCGATCCAGGAGGTGCGTCGAATCGAATCGGTTTTGACCGTTCCATCTCGGTTGAGTTGGAACTGCATGACGGAGTCTTGGGCGATTCGCGTAGATTGGCGTCGATCGAAGCCATCGATTTCCCAGGATCCCTTGGCGAATGGGTCGGCTCCGGCTTCTTTTTTCCAGATCGTTCCGTAGGTGTCTTTGCGCCACTCGTTGCCGTCGCTATCGCATTTCCAGAAGGTGGACTCTTTGGGGGTGGAGTAGAGGTAGAGGTTGCGGCCCACCTGTCTCGGGATGGCGGAAGTGCGGGGGTCGTCTTCACGCAGGAGCTCCCCGGCGCAAAGGAGCGAGGGCATCAGTAAGGCTAGGAAAGTAAGTATGCAAAACATGCCCATGAGACGATTTTATGTGGGAAGGAGGCGGAAGCAATCGGCAAGCTTGAGAAGGCGCGAGGGGTGCGTATGATTGAAAACGGACGGGTGGCAGAGCGGTTTAATGTACCTGACTCGAAATCAGGAGTAGGGGTAACCCTACCGTGGGTTCAAATCCCACCCCGTCCGAGTCTTCGAGGACGGGGTAAAACTAATCAAGCCGGAGGCGAAATGTGATTGGGCCAGGGGCGGGTGTGCGGGGGCGCTCATTTGGTCCCCCTTTACCCTGAGACCTATGCCATGACCTTTCCAAGAGGAGGAATTGTGCGCTTACGCACACGCGCATTCACCCCTCTTATTTCTAAAGTCCGAGTCTGCGAGGACGGGGTAAATCCAATCAAGCCGGAGGCGAAATGTGATTGGCCTAAGAGTGGCTGTAATTCTCTCTGTAAAACCTTCCTTTGAGCCCTATTGAAAAGGGATGTGTAGCCGATATTCCCGGACCAAGGGGCAGGTGAAGGTCGGTAAGACTAAAGTTGCGATTAAAGCCCCACCCCAAGCGATTATACGCCCCACAGACAGAGCTTCCGTAATCCGCAAGGGGTCCGGAGGACTGGAGGAGGCAAATCTTCGGTGGGGGCTGATTCCTTCCTGGGCCAAGGATCCCAAGATCGGGGTTCAGTGCATCAACGCCCGGGCTGAAACCATCTCGGAGAAGCCGTCGTTCCGAGAAGCTTTCCAGAAAAGGCGGTGTCTGGTTCCTGCCGATGGTTTTTGGGAATGGGAGATGGCTGGCAAAAAGAAGATTCCGTGGAAATTTGCCCGGCCGGATAGTCAGGAGTTTTGCATGGCTGGACTTTGGGAGAGTTGGCTTGCTGATGGCGAACCCTTGGAAACATTCACCATCATCACAACTTCGCCCAACGGGTTGGTGAGCCCGGTTCATGATCGCATGCCGGTGATACTTACCCCGGAGGCAGGGAAAGCATGGCTCGAAAAGGGGGGAGTTGGGTGCCTTAGAGCGATTGAGGATGATTTTCTGGTCAAAACCTATGAAGTGAAGCCAGACAGGGCAGATGATCAGACTAAGTTAAACTTTTGAACCCTACCCCTGCGGATGTCCCATGGGGTGGGAGAGGATTGGGGCATGCAAAGAACAAAACTCGTTAGTCGATCTGGTGGTGATCTGAGTGGAGGAGGGGAGAGGGTATTCTTCGATGATGGGCAGGTGAGGATTACGGAATCGCTGGTGACGATTGGGCATCCTTGGAACAAGGCGTTTGCCGTGCGGGAAATCACCTCGGTGACGTATGGGAAAAACAGGTCCAACGATCTGGGGGCATCACTTATGCGAACTGTGGGTTGGTTGGCGTTGGGATTTGGGCTTCTGATGGGATTAGCCGGATTCTGGCCCGGAATGGTCTTTGGGCTTTTTATGGGAGTAGGGCTGCTGTTCGGTGGTCATAAAAAAGATGTGCCGTATAGTGTGACACTCAGTACTGGCGACTTTTGGGAGACGGAGTACTTGAGCAGTAAATCGCTGGAATGGTGTGAGGCAGTTGCCTCTGCAGTTCAGCAGGCGATTTCCTACAAACCGGAGCCGCCTTCGAACGATGGCGGGCAATTCATTCCAGCTCCGCAAAGCAGGTTAAGGAATTAGGGGATGTACCAATCCCTCGTGCAAAAGGAGAGATGGATCGCTTGGTTAAAGAAGAAAAGTAGGGCGTTGCAATATTGTAAATATAGTGTATTGCTACTATACAGATGATCGAACTCTCCTTTGAGTGGGATCCTGGCAAAGCGGCGACCAACGCCGGAAAGCACGGGGTCACCTTTGAGGAGGCGAAGACGGTGTTCCACGATGAGCACGCCTTGTTGATTGATGATCCGGACCACTCGAAATCCGAGGACCGGTTCATCCTGATGGGGCACAGCCTCCGTGGCCGGGTGCTGGTGGTGGTGCACTGTTTCCGCCAAGGAGGTAAAGTCATCCGCTTGATCTCGGCCCGGTTGGCTGGGAAGCAGGAAAGAAAAACCTACGAGGAGAAAACAAAATGAGAAAATCCTATGACTTTAGCCATGCTCGCAAGAACCCCTACGCCAAGCGGCTGAAAAAGCCCGTCACGATCCGGTTGCAATCCGACATTATCGACTATTTTAAGGCGATGGCGGCGGACACGGGGATTCCCTACCAGAACCTCATCAACCTGTATTTGTCGGACTGTGCGGTGGAAGGTCGACGATTGGCGCTGGGCTGGAAGAAGTAATCAAAGTTAAGGCAATCTTCGGAGCCATTCCGTCCTTTGTCCCTGGCTAGGCATAGCCTGCCGATGTCGCCAGAAAGCGTTTGCAGGGATCCGGAAGAGGTTTAAAGTTAGTTTATGGCCGCCAATTACACAGCGATTGTAAAAAAAGACGGGGCTTGGTGGTTGGGATGGATTGAGGAAGTTCCGGGTGTGAATGCCCAGGAAAAAACAAAGTCTAAGCTTATGGTCTCGCTTAAAGAGGTACTGGCAGAGGCGTTGGACGGCTTGGTATCCTTTCGTAAGTTGGCAATAGTTTTCAAGGGAGTGAAATAAATGAAGAGTAGTGTGATTCGC
>CAMBGW010000039.1 GCA_945866245.1 Verrucomicrobia subdivision 6 bacterium
CATCATCCCCTCCATCCTTGTCCACTCCTTCTTTAACGCAAATACTTGTCTCATCATCCTCCTCGCACGCCCCCCCCTCTCATGAAAAAACTTCCCCTCTCCCCCGAAGATCTTTGGGTTCGCAACTGGATCGCCGCTCTCGGCCGGCAACCTTCCACAGGAATTCGTCACGCCTTGGGTCACGACTGCGCTGTCCTCTCCCCATTTTCCAAAAATCTCGACCTCGTTCTAAAAACCGATGCCGTCGTCGAAGGCATCCACTTCACCTCCTCCACCCCCGCCTCTCTCATCGGACGCAAAGCTCTCGCTCGTCCCCTGAGCGACTTTGCCGCCGCTGCCGCCACCCCCCGCGCTGCACTCATCACCGTGGGTTGCCCCAATGCCCGCTCCGCCCAACGCATTCGCCAAGCCTATCGCGGACTCTCCCTCCTCGCGAAAAAGCTCCATCTTCCCATCGTCGGCGGGGAAACCATTCGCACCCGCCAACTCCTTATCTCCATCTCTCTTCTCGGAACAACCCCCAAAGACAACTCCCCCAACCGATCCGGCGCCCGCCCAGGCCATCTCCTTTTTGTCACAGGCAAACTCGGTGGCTCCTGGCCACGCCGCCACCTCACCTTCACCCCACGTCTCCCCGAGGGTCACTGGCTCGCCCGCAACAAATTTCCATCCGCCATGCTCGACCTCAGCGACGGACTCGGAGCCGATCTTCCCCGCCTCGCTCGCTCCTCCCATGTTGGTTTTCAGATTTACCCCGATCAAATCCCCCTCGCCCCCCGCGCCACTCCCACCACCGCCTTCACCCAAGGGGAAGACTACGAACTTCTCCTCTCCGTTCCACCCCATCGCGTCTCCTCCCTTCTCCGGCGTTGGCCCTTCTCCACCCCACTCACCCCCATCGGCACCTGCCTTCATCCCCGCCAAGGCTTTCACACCGGCAAACTCCCCCTCCGCGGCTATGATCACCTCCGCTAAACTTTCTCCCGACGAAATCTGTCCGGACGCTGCCGCCACCCGCGCCCACGCCGCTCGCCATCTCCCCCTCCTGCCGCCAGGCACGATCCTCCGACTCCACGGCCCACTCGGCGCGGGAAAATCCGAATGGGTCCGCGGCCTTGCCCAAGCGCTAGGCGTCACAGGAGATATCCCAAGTCCCACCTTCACCTTGTGCCAACCTCTTCTTGGGGGACGACTTCCTCTCGAACACTGGGACCTTTACCGTCTTGAAAATGCACGCGACTGGGACTCCCTCGGTTGGCCTGATTGCCTCACCACCCGCGGCCTCGTTGCCGTCGAATGGCCCGAGCGCTACCCCGGCGAATGGCCGAAAAAAACTTTGGATCTTACCCTTACCCCACAGCCCAACGGCTCCCGACTTCTCTCTTGGCTCTAATGCCGAAAATGCCGCCGGCCCGTAAAAATCATCGCTACCCCTAGCCGATCCGCCGCTGCAATCACTTCAGGATCCTTCACACTGCCCCCAGGCTGAATCGCCGCCGTTGCCCCTGCTTCCGCCGCAGCTTCCAACCCATCTGGGAACGGAAAAAATGCATCCGACGCAACCGCACTTCCCTTCAAGGAAAGCTTCGCCTCCCCCGCTTTCCAAACCGCAATCCGCGAGGAATCCACCCTCGACATCTGACCCGCCCCAATCCCCAAGGTTCTCCCATCCCCCGCATAGACAATCGCGTTCGACTTCACGTGCCGAACCACCTTCCACCCAAAACGCATCGCCTTCATTTCCGCCTCGGTCGGCTTCCTTTTTGTAACCACTTTCCAAGATGTTTCATCATCCCCCACCCCATCTCTCTCCTGCACCAGCAACCCGTTCCCTCGAACGCTTCGGAAATCATATCCGCCTGTCGCGGTCTCATGGTTCTCAATCAGTCGCAGATTCTTTTTAGCCTGCAGAATTTTTAAAGCTGCTGGCTGAAACGACGGGGCCACAATCACCTCACTAAAAATCTCCGCAATCGACTGAGCCGTCTTCTCATCGATCGCCCGATTCGCCACAATAATTCCCCCAAAGGGAGCCTGCCGATCGGTGGCATACGCCCTCTCCCACGCCTCCGCTAGATTTTCCCCCGCCCCTACCCCACACGGATTCGTGTGCTTCAAAATCGCCAAAGTCGGCTTTTCCTTTTCAAACTCCGCAATCAGCCCAGCGGCCGCACTCAAATCCAAGACATTGTTATAGGACAACTCTTTTCCATGCAGTTGCCGAAACGATTCTAAGAAAGCTCCATACAACGCCGCTTTCTGGTGCGGATTCTCTCCATAGCGCAACGACTGTGCCCTTCGCCGCACCATTCCGGTCGTCTCCTGCAAGACCGGCTCCTCTTTTTCCGACTGTCCCGTCAGATACGCCCCAATCAGATGATCATAATGCGCCGTATGCCGAAACACCTTCGCCGCCAATCGCCTCCGCGTCTCCAACGTTGTATTTCCACTTCCCTCCATCTCCGCCTGTACCGTTCGATAATCTGCCGGCTCAGTCAACACCGTCACCGCTTCGTGATTCTTGGCCGCACTGCGCAACATGCTCGGCCCCCCAATATCAATATTCTCAATCGCCTCCTCCCAGGTGCAATCCGGTCGTGCCACCGTTTGCTCAAAGGGATAAAGATTCACCACCACCAAATCGATCGTCGGAATATGATTCTTTTTCGCCTGCTCTCGATGGGTTTCTAAATCCCTCCTCTGCAAAAGCCCCCCGTGCACCTTCGGATGCAACGTCTTCACCCGCCCATCCATCATTTCTGGAAATCCCGTGTAGTCACTCAACTCCATCACCTTGACCCCCGCATCCCTCAACGCCTTCGCTGTCCCCCCCGTCGAAATCAGCTCCACTCCCCGACCATCCAAGAACTTGGCAAACTCCACCAATCCCGTCTTGTCCGATACCGATAGCAATGCCCGCTGAATCGAAGGCTTCATCCGAGCAATTTCACCCTTCTCTCCCCACGCACCATCTTTCCAATCTCATAACACCTCACCGACTTTCTCACCTTCCCCACATCCCCCTTCGATACCACCACAATCATCCCAATTCCCATATTGAACGTTCGGTACGCCTCCCCCTTCGCCAACTTCCCCCTTTTCTCTAAATATTGAAACAGAGGCGGCACGGGCCAGCTCCCAAGTTGAATCTCTGCCCCCAGCCCCTTTGGAAAAATTCGCGGCGGGTTATCGATCAATCCACCTCCCGTAATGTGCGCCGCCCCCTTAATTTTCACCCTCTTGCCAATTTTTAAAAGCGTGGGCCGATAGTTTGGGTGCACCGCCAGCAATAGCTTTTCCAACTTCAATGATGTCCCTGGCAACTTTCCCTTCACCCGCAACTTTGCTTTTTTAAATAAAATATCCCGCGCCAAAGTGTACCCATTCGTCTGTAGCCCATTCGTCGGTAAACCCAAAATCACATCCCCCGCCCGAATCGATCTCCCATCCGTCGCCCTTCCCTTCTCTATCACCCCGACAATCGATCCGACTAAATCGTAGTCGTGCCCCTGATAAATCCCCGGCATCTGCGCCGTCTCCCCCCCCAACAGTGCGCAGCCCGATTTCCGACAACCCCTCACCAACCCACCCAAAATCTGGCGGAACACCTTCGGATCCAACTTCCCCGTCCCGATATAATCTAAGAAGAAAAGCGGTTCCGCTCCCAGAGCCGCAATATCGTTGACACAATGATTCACTAAATCTTCCCCGATCGTCCCGTGCTTTCCCACCTCCTGCGCTACCTTCAACTTGGTCCCTACCCCGTCAATGCTCGCCACCAGTACCGGATGCCGATATCCGCGAATCCTCCCATCAAAGCAGCCACCAAATCCACCAATCCCGCCAATCACCCCCGCCCTCTGCGTCGATCTCACCATCGCGCCGATTCCCGATTTCACCCGATTCCCCAAGGTGATATCCACCCCGGCCCTCGCGTAAGCGTCCCGTGCCATTCCGCTTACAGCAGGAAGCCCTGCCGGCTCTCCTCCTCCGGCACCAAGGAGTGCGCCCGCTCCCTTCTCTGCTCCAAAATCTCCTTGTTCGCATCCTCCGGTGCAAATGCCACCGGGTAATCTCCCGTAAAACACGCCATGCAGAACTTATTCGCCGGGATTCCGCACGCCCGCACCATTCCATCCACATCCAAATACCCCAGCGAATCGGCCCCCAAATATTTTGTAATCTCCGCCCGCGTCATCCGATTCGCCAAAAGATCCTTTGGATCTGGAAAATCGATTCCGTAGTGACACGAAAAACGGTGCGGCGGACAACTCACCCGAATGTGCACCTCTTTCGCTCCAGCCTCTCGTAAGTTAGTCACCCTCGCCCTCGCCGTCGTTCCCCGCACGATCGAATCATCGACCACCACCACCCGCTTCCCCTGCACTGCCGAGCGAATTAAATTTAACTTCACCCTCACATTGAAATCACGAATCAACTGCGTCGGCTGCAAAAATGATCTCCCAATATAGTGATTCCGCACAAACGCCTGATCCAACGGAATCCCCGCCTGCTCCGAATATCCTAACGCCGCATAAGTTCCCGAGTCCGGTACCGGCACCACAATGTCCGCCTCCACCGGATGCAACCTCGCCAGCTCTCTCCCCATCCGCGTCCGTGCATGACTAATATTTCTCCCACCGATCTGACTGTCCGGCCTGGCAAAGTAAACGAATTCAAAAATACAAAGCGCCTCACGCGCCGTCTCCGCATGCGGCTTAAAAGATCGCAAGCCCGACTCATCCGCCACCACAATCTCCCCTGGCTCCACCTCTCGGACAAACTCCGCCCCCACTAAATCTAACGCGCACGTCTCGCTCGAAAAGACAATCGCCTCATCCAGCTTGCCAATGACCAGCGGCCGAAACCCAAAGGGATCCCGGGCGGCGATCACCTCGTTCTCTCCCATCAATACCAGCGAGTATGCCCCATGAACTCGTGACAGTGCCTGGGCCAACGCCCCACCCCCGATCGCGGGGTTGGGACGCGAAATCAGATGCAAAATAATCTCACTGTCGGTCGTCGTCTGAAAAATCGAGCCATCCGCCTCCAACTCATCCCGCAACTTCCCTGCATTCACTAAATTTCCGTTATGCGCGATCGCAATCTGACCTCTCCCCGTCTCCACCGTCAACGGTTGGGCATTCTTAATCGTGCTCGAGCCTGTCGTCGAATACCTCACGTGCCCGATCGCTCGTGTTCCCGCCAACTCCTTTAAATCATTTTCCTTAAAAATCTGCCCCACCAAACCCATCCCACGCTTAATCGCAAAAGCTTTGCCGTCATCCTTCGCCGTCACGATCCCCGCACTCTCCTGCCCCCGATGCTGCAACGCATATAAACCGTAGTAAGTCAGCTCCGCTGCATTCGGATGGTTGTACACCCCGAAGACTCCGCACTCATGAGTAGGAAAATAGGGAGTCTTCAAGAGAATATCTTACTCCGATCTATCCGCTTTGAGAAGGGTGAGATTTTTCACTCTGACTCCAAAGCCTTCGGTAGCGACCCATGAAACAGTTTTTGTAACTCCCCCACCCCCCACTTCTCCTTCACCGCTCCACAAACAATCTTTAACTCCGTCCCTCCACTCACCCCCAACCGCCGACATCCCACCCCCGCCTCCGCCGACATCCTCTCCACCTCCCCCACCGACCCCTCCTCCACTTCCACCAAAATCCGGCCCGCCCCCTCCCCAAACAGCGCCTCCTCCCCCCTTTCCCCCTGACCAGACGGAATCGTCACCTCCGCCCCTACCGACCCCTCCCCCATCACCATCTCCGCTACCGCCCACAAAATCCCCCCCTCCCCCACATCATGCACCGCCCTCACCCCCGCCAACTTCAACACCCCACGCATCAAACCGTGCAACTTCTTCTCACCCTCCAAATCCACCTTGCCCAATTTTCCCGCCAGCACCCCGTGAATCTCCTGCAGATAAAGCGAAGCCCCCAATCCACCCGACTCCTGTGTTCCCAGAAGCAGAATCGCCCCCCCACCCTGTCCCAAAACTCCCCCCACCAGTCGCACCCCCTCTTCCACCTTCCCCACCACCCCCACCACCGGAGTCGGATGAATCGGCCCTGCCGGCGACTGGTTGTACAAACTCACATTTCCCCCTGTCACCGGTAGATCAAAAAACCGGCACGCCTCCGCCATTCCCTCAACCCCCTCCCGCAACTGCCAGAAAATCTCCGGATCGTGCGGATTCCCATAGTTCAAATTATCCGTCAGCCCCAACGGCACCGCTCCCGCACACGCCAAATTCCTGCACGCCTCCGCCACCAACGCCTTCGATCCCTCACGCGGATCTTGCGCACACCAGCGCCCATTCCCATCCAAGGTCATCGCCACATGCACCCATCCACCCCCTGGCTTCTCGATCCGTAACACCGCCGCATCACTCCCCGGCCTCACGACCGTCCGCAATCCCACCATATGATCGTACTGATTCCACACCCACCTCCGCGACCCCGTTGCCGGCGAAGCCGCTAACTTTAATAAATCCTCTCTCACCCTCGGCTGCCCAGGCAGAATCTTTTTCAAATCCAACTTCTGCCTCTCCGCCAGTTTCGCAGGAACTTTCGCCTCTCTCTCGTACACCGGCGCATCATCCGCCAGTAATCTTGCCGGAACCTCCGCCACCACTTTTCCACCCGCCTTCACCACCACTTTTCCCGTCTCCGTGACAAAACCGATCTCCGCCGCGTCCAAACCCCACTTCGCAAAAATCTCCTTCAACTCCTTCTCTCTTCCCTTGTGCACGATGATCAACATCCGCTCCTGCGATTCCGAAAGCAGAATCTCGTACGGAGTCATTCCCGTCTCCCTCTGCGGAACTCGATCCAGTTCGATCTCAATTCCCGATCCGCCCCGACTCGCCGTCTCGCACGTCGAACAGGTCAACCCCGCCGCCCCCATGTCCTGCACCCCCACCACCAGATCCGGCTTTGCATACAACTCCAGACACGCCTCAAAGAGCAACTTTCCCACAAACGGATCTCCCACCTGCACCGCCGGCCGATCCGCTTTACTCTCCTCCGTCAAATCTCTTGAGGCAAAAGCCGCCCCCGCCAGCCCGTCTCTCCCCGTCTTTGCCCCCACATAAAAAACCGGATTCCCTACGCCCTTCGCCGCACCTCTTCGAATCTGATCGTGCCGCAACGTCCCCAAACAAAACACATTCACCAACGGATTCCCCTCATATGCGGCATCAAAAACCAGCTCCCCTCCCACCGTCGGTACCCCCACGCAATTTCCATAATGCGAAATCCCCGAAACCACTCCCTTGATCAAACCTCGCGTCCTTCTTCCCGCCTCCCCCTTCGCCTCAGGTCTGCCAAACCGCAACGAATCCATAAACGCCACCGGTCTCGCCCCCATCGTGAAAATATCCCGCAAAATTCCGCCTACTCCCGTCGCCGCACCCTGAAACGGCTCCACCGCACTCGGATGATTGTGCGACTCGATCTTATAGGCCAAGGCCAACCCATCCCCCGCATCCACCACTCCCGCATTCTCCTCCCCCGCCTTTACCAGCACTGCCGGTCCCGTTGTCGGAAACTTTCTCAACTCTCTCCGCGTATTCTTGTACGAGCAGTGCTCACTCCACATCACCGAAAACATCCCCAGCTCATTCTCATTCGGCTCCCTTCCCAGCCCCTTCTCAATTTTTCCATACTCCTCCTCCGTCAACCCCAGCTTCAGAGCAAACTCCTTCGCCTTCATATCTTTCTTCCTACCCCGGCCGCCCCAAGAAGAATTCCCCGCCCATCCACTCCCCCCATCACCTCCTCACAGCACCTCTCAGGATGCGGCATCAACCCCAACACATTCCTTCGCTCATTGCAGATCCCCGCAATGTTGTGGCTCGATCCATTCGGATTTCCTCCCCGCACCCCCTGCCCCTCCGCGTTGCAGTACCGAAACAGCACTCTCTGCTGCGCCTCCAACTCCTGCAAAATCTCAGGACTCGCACGGTAACACCCCTCCCCATGCGCAATCGGGATCCTCAACATCTCCCCCGTCCCATAGTGCGAGGTAAAACGCGAAGCTGGACTCTCCACCCGTATCCACGTCGGTTCACACCGAAAATGTAGCCCCTCATTCCTCGTTAAAGCCCCTGGCAACAACCCCGCCTCACACAATATCTGAAATCCATTGCAGATCCCCACCACCACCTGACCCCGCTCCGCCGCATTTTTTACTGCCTTCATGATTGGCGAAAACCGAGCAATCGCCCCACAGCGTAAATAGTCCCCATAGGAAAATCCACCCGGCAAGATCACCCCCTCCTCAGCTTCGATCTTCGTCTCCTCATGCCAAACCAACCGCGCCTCCTGCCCCAGCACTTGCAAGGCATGCACACAGTCCTGGTCGCAGTTCGACCCGGGAAATTGGACGACCGCAAACCTCATCCGCCAGCCCGCAAATCCAAGTGGAAATTTTCCATCACCGGATTGCTCAACAACTCTTTCGAAATCTCCTCCAACTTCGCCCGCAACGCCTTCTCCTCCCCTCCCTCAATTTCCAACTCGATATGCTTTCCAATC
>CAMBGW010000040.1 GCA_945866245.1 Verrucomicrobia subdivision 6 bacterium
GGCGGAAGATCCATTCCGATCCGACTCTGACCCCGAACCATCGCCAATTTTCCAATCCTGACAAACTGATGCACCACTACTGCCCCACCCAAAAAAGCCTTCTCCTCTACCTCCACATAACCCGCCAACATCACCCCATTCACTAGGACCACCCCATCAGCTAATCGACAGTTGTGTGCCACATGTGCCCCCACCATTAAAAAACACCCATTTCCAATCACGGTGTCCGTTCCTTCCTTTGTCCCGCGATGAACAGTCACATACTCTCGAAAAATATTCCCATCACCCACCGTCACTCCCGACTTCGCCCCCTGATATGCGATGTCTTGCGGCTCTCCCCCAATCACTGCCCCCACCCCAATCCGATTCTTAGCTCCCATGACCACTCTTCCCTCTAAAACCGCCTTCGGCCCCACCACGCACCCCTCGCCTAACTCCACCTCCCCTCCCACAATCGCCCCCGGCCCCACCACACACCCCTTCCCCAGCTTCGCGCCTTTCTCGACAATCGCCGTCGGATGAATTTCAATCACAAATATCCAGCCTCCCTAAAACTATAGTACCCTGCCCTACCCTCCCGTGCGACGCCGATAATTACGTGATCCTGCAAAACCACCCCGACCGTTTTTGCGCCATCCCGTAACCGCCGGGTAAAATCAAGATCCGCTGGACTTGGCGCAGGGTCACCGGACGGATGATTATGCACCACCACCAATCCATAGACCGCTTCCGCCCCCAGCGCCTCCCGCAGAATCTCTTGCGGCTGCACTGCCGTCTCATTAACCGATCCCCGGCTTACCTGTGCCCGCCGTAGAAGTCTTAACTTTGTATTCAGCAAAAGTACCCATACCTCCTCCCGATCTTTTCTCCTTAACTCCGGCCCCATCAGCTCCTCCACCCGAGCTGGCGTATCCATCAAACCTCCGGAAACTTCCGCCACCCCCACCCGCCTGCCCAACTCGATCGCGGCCGCCACCTGACACGCCTTGGCCAACCCCAACCCCTTAAAATCTTTCTTTAAACTTTTCGGTGTGATTCGCGCTAATCCCCCCAAACCTTCCCGCGACCCCAAAATCTCCGCCGCTAACTCCACCGCCGATTTACCCGGTAGACCCGTCCGCAACAGGATCGCTAACAGCTCCGCCGCCCCCAAGGCCTCCGGACCTTGGCTCATCAACCGCTCCCTCGGTCTCTCGCCCGACGGTAATTCCCTGATCCTTGCCATTCTCAGGAAGCATAAAGGGCCCCACCTTCCCCCTCAAGAAAGGAGGAATATGCGCCACCAGCACCACTTCGTTCCCCTCATACCTCTTCTCTAAAATCCTTCCGGCTCGGGTCAGCAAGGCTAATAGCGATCCCTCACTCTGCGGTACCCGCAAATGCACTCGCATACTCCAAGCGGTCAACATCGACGCCAACTCGGCCATAAAGTTATCCATTCCTTGTCCCGTTTTTGCAGAAATGACCACCCCGTGGGGCGCACTCCTTGCTTCCCACTCCAAGGTTGTCCAGTTTTCCAACCGATCCGCCTTATTCCACACCGTCAGCGTGTGCTTTTCCCCCGCACCAATCTTTTGCAACACCTCATCCACCGCTCTCCTCTGCTCTTCCCGCTGGGGATGACTCGCATCCACCACGTGAATCAAAACATCCGCAAAAGCCACCTCCTCCAAGGTGGATTGGAATGACTCGATCAGATGAGTCGGCAACTTCTTTAAAAATCCCACCGTGTCCCCCAGTAAAACCCGTACTCCGTTCGGCATGCGGAACTGCCGTATCGTCGGATCTAAGGTTGCAAAGAGACGATCCTCCGCCACCACTTCGGAATGGGTCAACCGATTCATCAAAGTCGACTTTCCAGCATTCGTATAACCCACCAAGGCCGCCACTGGCCAATGCTGCCTCATCCGACCCTCCCGCTGAATCATCCGGTGCTTTCGCACCTCCGCCAAGTCCCTCTCCAGCCGGGTAATTCGCTCCTGCACCCGCCGCCGATCGACCTCCAGCTGAGTCTCTCCCGGCCCCCGCATACCGATTCCCCCCGACTGCCTCGATAAGTGGGTCCACATTCCCGTTAACCTCGGCAGCAGATAAACCAACTGCGCTAACTCAATTTGCAGTTTTCCCTCCCTCGATTTTGCCCGCTGGGCAAAGATATCCAAAATCAGCTGGGTTCGATCCAATACTTTACAGGAAAAGATCCCTTCCAGATTCCGTGCTTGTGCGGGGCTCAACTCATCATCAAAGATGATCGTGTCCGCTTTCTTTCCCTTGGCCGCGACCGATAACTCAGCCGCCTTTCCACTTCCGATATAGGTCGGGGCCACAGGGTGCTCCAACTTCTGCGTGGCTCGATCGGCTACCTCCCCACCCGCACTGTGCACCAACAATGCCAACTCATCCAAGGACTCCCCTACTTCATACCGACCCGACTTATGAGTTTCCAGTCCCACCAAGAAAGCCCTCTCCATCGGCTTATCCCGACCTGTACTCACCATCATGAGGAAATATCTCCCGCTTCCAGCGCTCGCACCAGTTTCTCCACCCCGGCTTCTGACAGGGGCTCTCGGGGATCGATCTCGATACTTTGCAGATTAGGAATTTTGCGGAACCAGGTCAATTGACGCTTCGCATACGCCTTAGTCGCCGACACAATTTTGTCACACGTCTCAGCCCGGCCCATCTTGCCCTGAACGTACTCGCCCACCTCTCGATAACCGATGGCACGTGATCCCGGAGAAGTCGCCCACCCCTCTCGCAGCATCAATCCCCTCACCTCCTCCAACCATCCCCCACTCAGCATTCCCTCTACCCGCTTTCGAATCACCTCCACCAAAATATCGATAGCTGGCATCAGGCACCACGTTTGCACTTCGCTCATCAAACCCTTCATCGTTTCTTGCTTCTGCCAATCGGACATCTTTCTTCCTGTCTGCTCCCATACCGCCAAGGCCCGCAGCACCCTCCTTCGGTTTTTTAAATCAGCTTTTTCAGCCCAGACAGGATCTACCCTGCGAACCGCTGCAACTAACTCATCCACCGTTTTTTTCTCTAGATTCTCTGCCACGGTGCGATCGGTTCCCGGAGCCTTCGACAAGCCTTGCGTCAACACACGGTGATAAAGTCCCGTCCCTCCAACCCAAATCGAAGGCACCTTTCTTTTCTCAAGATCAGAAAAGACCTGTTGTGCCTCTCTCGCGTAGCCCGCGGCGGAAAACTCCTCATCAGCCGCCACGAGATCGATCAGGTGATGGCGAACCTTACTCTGCTCCTCTTGGCTGGGTTTGCCTGTTCCAATATCCAACCCCCGATAAATCTGAAACGCATCGACCGAAGCGATTTCAGCGCCTGTCTGTTGAGCCAGGGTCATCGCCAAACGAGACTTTCCTGCCGCCGTAGGTCCAAGAAGAAAGATCACCCCCAGATCTAACTCCAGTCTCCAGTGCCCGCCGAGCCTTTGACCCGCCACACATTGACCAGATCTTTGGAGAGCTCATTCAAAAACCGGGATGGTGACTGCCAAGCATCCCCCCCCTTTCCCATCCGCAACCTCGGGTGAGTTAAATACAGCTCATCCTTCGCCCTCGTCGCCGCCACATAAAACAGCCTCCGCTCCTCTTCCTCCCCCTCAGGGCTCTCCATCGAGCGACTCGAAGGAAACATCCCCTCACACAACATAATCACAAACACAGTTCCATACTCTAAACCCTTCGCTTGGTGAATCGTACTCAGCTTTATCGCCTCCCCACCATCATCCCTCGAACGCTGCGCCACCTCGGTCTCAGTATTCCCCAGCAAGGCCAACTGACTCAAAAACTCCGAAATATCTGTATATCCAGCCGCATAATCCTCAAGTTGCCTCAAATCATCCAACCGATTTTCCGCATTGGCGTATTTCGACTTCACGTAATCACCGTAACTTCCCTCCACCACAATTTTCACCTGCTCCGAGGGCTCTTTCCCCCTCAACTGCATCAATGTCTGGACCATCTGACTCCATCCCTTCGCCCCCTTCTCCGGCACCTTCAGCTGTCCCAATCCCTTCCCCCCTTGCAACTCCTGCCACATTTTCGTAGCCGACCTCGGTCCCACCCCGGGCAACAGTTTTGCCATTCGATGAAAAGCCACCTCATCTTTTGGATTTAAGGACAGCCGCAAATGCGCCGCCACATCCTTAATATGCGCCTGCTCAAAAAACCGTAGGCCCGAGGTAATCGTGTACGGAATATTCCGCCGCGTTAGCTCGAGCTGCATCTCCATCGCATGAAAGTGAGCTCGATATAAAATCGCAATATCGGAAAGATTTGCGCCCTCCTCATGCAGTTCCAAAATACGCTGAGCGACAAAGGAAGCCTGTTGCCCCCCATCTTCCAGCGCGACAACCGCTGGCTTCACTCCAGCCTCCCTGACTGCTTTCAGATTCTTGGGAAACTGCTTTGGATTGTGGGAAATCGAATGATTCGCCAAATCCAGGATCTGCGGGATGCTCCGGTAATTCGTCTCCAGTCGCACCATTTTCGTTCCAGGATGCCGCTGCGGGAAACTGAGAATGTGCTCCACCTTTGCCCCCCGCCACGAGTAGATGCTCTGCGCATCATCCCCCACCGCCATGATCTGGTGATGCCCACCCCCGATCGCATCGACAAAGTCGGACTGCAACCGATTGGTATCCTGATACTCATCCACTAGCACATGCTGAAATCTTGCCCGATACCCTTCCCTCAACTCCCCCTCCTGCTCCAGCAATCGCAGAGGCAGAGTCAGCAGATCGTCATAATCCATGGATGAGCTATCTCGCTTCCTTCTCAAATAAATCTCTCCCACTTTCGTAATCCAACTCTCAAATTCGGTGAAGTACCCAAACTGGCTCTTGAGGATCGAGCCGCAATTGGTGCGATGGTTAGCCGCCAAGCTGAAGATTTCCGCCAGAACCTGGGGCTTCGGGAAGCGCTTATCTTTGGGATCCACCCCAGCTTCTCCCAAGCTGGCCGAGATCAGATCTTCCGCATCTTCCCGGTCTAAAATCGTAAAGTCCTTTGGGTATCCCACCCGCTCCGCATGCCTTCGGAGCATTCGGTTCCCCACGTGATGAAACGTCCCCCCCCATAATCGGGAAAGATCGTGTGGCAATAACGAGGCCACCCGAGAAAGCATCTCCTTGGAAGCCTTATTGGTGAAGGTAAGCAAAAGAATACTTTCAGGAGCTACCCCATGCTCCACCAGCCAAGCCACCCGGTAGGTTAAAGTCCGCGTCTTTCCACTTCCCGCTCCCGCGATGACCAGCATCGGCCCCGGCGGTGCCGTGACCGCCTCGAGCTGCTCCGCATTCAGCTCCTTGGCGTAATCAATCGTTGGCCCGTCGCCCGATCTCGTCGGCTCTCTTAAAATGTACTCAACCGACACACTTCATCCTCCATCGCCCCTTCATACAGGGCCCGCCCAACAATCACCCCTTCTACTCCACCCGCCTTATCGAGAGCCTGAAGGTCTTTCAAACCACTGATCCCGCCCGATGAGATCACCTTGCCCGGAAAAGCACGGATCATCTCCTGCACCGCTGGAATATTGGGACCCGTCATCATCCCATCCCGAACCACATCCGTATAAATGATTCGTACCACACCCGCCTGACTCATTCTTGCTGCCAAATCGACTGCCTTCCAGCCGCTCGGCTTCGTCCAGCCCCTTGTCTCCACCACCCCATCCCGCGCATCAATCCCCACGACAACCTTTTCGGGTCCAAACCTTCGTACTGCCTCATCGATCGTTTCAGGGGAATCACACGCTACACTTCCAAAAATAACTCGGATAGCACCTGCCTGAAGTATCTTTTCTGCCACAGCCAAATCCCGAATCCCCCCACCCACCTGGCACGGCATTTTTACCGACCGAGCAATCTGCCCAATCATCTCTAAATTCCGCATCTCTCCGTTAAAAGCCCCCTCCAGATCGACCAGATGAAGAACTTTTCCGTCCACTTTTTCCCAACGCCTCGCCATGGCCATCGGATCCTTGCTGTAAACCTTCTTCTCGGTGGCTTTGCCTTGGGCCAAACGCACCACTTCTCCGGCCATAAGATCGATCGAAGGAATGACAAACATCCGACTAATCCATCCCCAACTTTTTTCGCCCATCGGGTGTGATCATCTGCGGTCCCCACGCCGGCTCCCAAACAACATCTACCTCCGCCTCCCGCACACCTGACAAGGACAAGATTTTTTGGCGAGCATCAGCTGCAATCGATGGCCCCATTCCACATCCCGGAGCCGTCAGAGTCATTTTTACCTCAGCCCGCTTTCCGCCACCCTCCGTCGGCTTCAGCACCATGCTATAAATCAAACCCAGATCGACAATGTTCACCGGAATTTCGGGATCGTAACAAGTCTTGAGCACCGCCCAAATCTCCTCCTCGCCGACCTCATTTCCCGCCACCACCACACCAGCCTCCACTACTTTCCTGCCCAAGGCATCTGCGTCCTTACCTTCAATCCGAAAAAGCCCGCCCTCCGAAGTCGCGTGAATTGTAAAAGTTCCGCCCAAATCCTGCGTCACCACCACCGCCGTTCCCACCGCCAGCCTTTTTTTCGTTCCTGCAGGAATCGCCGTGACTTCCACCTCTCGCTTTAACTGGATCTCTTCACTCATCAGAAAATCCTAGCGCCCCATTTTCCTTCGCACACCAGAAAATCGATCCATCAAGACAGAAACTTTCTCGCCCTGGCTGGCTCATGCACTCTCCAAACCATCGGTTTCTCGTGCCGCAACAACTCACCATTCCACCAATCCAAAGCTTCCTCCCGGCTCTTCAGCCCCTTTTCCTTTTCGGTCACCCCAAGAAATGATTTTCTCGATAATCCCCACATCAGAGGACGCCCTAACTCACTCCAGTCCCCCTCCAGTAAAGCCATATTGTGCTCCGCCAATTTTCCAAATCCGATTCCCACGTCCAAAACCACCCTCTCTCGATCAATTCCCGCCCTTTTCAATCCCTCCATCCTTCCTCGAAAGTACTCACCTACCTCTTTCACCACATTCTGATACTTGACCTGACTCTGCATTTCCTTCGGTCGCCCCCCCGCATGCATACAAACATACCCCAACCCCGTGGAAGCCAGCCAATCCCACATCCCCTCATCCCACCTTCCCCCACCCACATCATTGACCACATCCACCCCCGCCACCTCAAAAGCCGCTCGTGCTACCTCCACCTTATAAGTATCGATCGATAAAAAGGCATCAGGCCTCTCTTTTCGTATTTCCTGCAAAATTGGAATCACCCTTGCCCTCTCCTCTTGGGCAGAAATCGGCTCTGCACCCGGCCTGGTCGATTCTCCACCTACATCCACCCCATCTCCCTCCTGACAAAGCTCTAAACCTCGCTTCACCCCAGCACCGACGCTCGCATACCGCCCCCCATCGGAAAACGAATCCGGCGTCACATTTAAAATACCCAAAAGAAAGGGTTTGCCCGGAGATAACTCAATTTGCCGATCCCCGCACCGCCACGCTTGCGCGGTCGGACAACTCATGCTTCTACGGAAACGGTTAAGCCCCAGCGGGCGCGCCCTCTAAACCAGGCAATATCCCGCCCTTATCCTTGATCTTCTCAATCGGTCGATTCGCCGGGAGTGCCTCACTCGGAGTCGGTGCGCTCGGCGCCGAAATGCCTTTGGGCGGCGGATTCATCATCCGCCCATGCTTCACAATCTCCTCCACCTGTGCCCCATCCAACGTCTCGTACTCCAGCAGAGCCGAAGCGATCAACTCCACCTTAGCCCTGTTCTCTTCTAAAATCTTTTTTGCTCTCTCGTGGGCTCCACTGACAATCTGATGCACCTCTTCGTCGATTTCTCGCGCCGTTTTCTCGCTATATCCCCTCGATCGCCCGATATCCCGGCCCAAAAATACGTAATCCTCATGTTCCCCGTATTCGATCATTCCCATCCGGCCACTCATTCCCCACTCGCAAACCATCTTTTTTGCATACCAGGTAGCCATCTTAATGTCCCCGCTCGCCCCGCTAGAGATATCACCCAAAAACATCTCCTCCGCCACTCGCCCGCCCATGGCCACACACAGATCATCCAACACCTTCTTCTTGCCATATCCGTACCGATCCTCAATCGGCAGCATCATCGTCACCCCCAATGCAGGCCCACGCGGAATGATCGAAACCTTATGCAACGGATCGGTATGCTCCAAGGCCAGATTCAACATCGCATGCCCCGCCTCATGATATGCCGTTAGCTTTTTTTGCTCGTCGCTCATCGCCAAGCTTCGTCGCTCCCGACCAAATCGCACCTTGTCCCGCGCCTCCTCTAAATCCGCTTGGGTGATCGCCTCCGCATCCCTTCGTGCCGCCATCAAGGCCGCCTCATTAATCACATT
>CAMBGW010000041.1 GCA_945866245.1 Verrucomicrobia subdivision 6 bacterium
CCTTCACCCACTTCGACGACTTCCCCGCCATCGCTCCTACGGGAATCCAAGCGAGAGATGGTTGCACCACAGACAGGATACGGCCCAAGCGGAGGGGGCAAACGGCGGGCGGCCTCATGACCGTTCCCATTACGACCATTCAATCCGCCCACCTCTTTTGTCGGGGCGCCTTCCCTGACAGGAATAGCGCGACGTTCGACAAACATCTGAATCGCTTTCTGAACTTCAGGGAGAGAAAGGTGATACTTGCGTGCGGTATCCACCATATTGAAGTTTTCCTCAAGAATATCCCGGTCGATCTGCCCTCCGGGGCCATTGGGAGACAAAACGAAGGTTAAATACTTCAAAGAGGTTGAGTCCTCTCCGAGGGCGTTCTTAAAGATAGATACCAAAGCCGGTGGCAGAGGATGATCCGAGGCTAGACAGTTCAGATTTTTCCAAAACTTATTCATAATGTAATCACAATCGTATGTGAAAAGACCCGCTTTTGGCAAGCAGTTTTCTTAATCCACTATGTATGCAACTGCGAGTCAACGATTTACATTTTTAATATTATATGTATAAAAACTCATAAAATCGGTCCTTTTTCCAACTCCTTGTACTTCTTTGGATTCCTCCTCCCTGCTAAGGTTTTGCCATGTTGTCGATCGAGCTACTTCATATCTTCATCCTTGGGGGCCTCATTTTAATCTGTCTGAACTATCTGCTGAACCTCAGGAGTTTCCGTTTTCCGCAAATCACTTCGATCACCAATCCCCCACCCAAAATTTCTATCCTGATTCCTGCCCGAAATGAAGCGGAGCGCCTAGGACCCTGTCTCAGCACTCTTTCCGATAGCGATTATCCGATTTTGGAGATTCTGGTCCTCGACGATCACTCCACCGACGGCACTGCTGAGCTGATTCAGCAAAGAGCCAAGGGAGACCCCAGAATTCGTCTGATCACCGGCAAGCCCTTGCCCGCCGGTTGGGTTGGAAAACCTTGGGCCTGCCACCAGCTATCCCAAGAGGCCAAAGGCGACTACCTCCTTTTTGTCGATGCCGATACCCGCTTCTCCGACATTACAGTCGCCCACTCCATCAACGTCGCTGAGAAAGAGAAAGCAGATTTAGTGTCCCTCTGGCCCTATCAGGAGTCCCGCACTTGGAGCGAGCATCTCGTCATTCCCTTTGTTCACCTCTTTATCCTGTTCTATCTGCCCCATTGGGCGAAAGGGTCCCTCCGATGCTTTGGTGCGGCCAATGGACAGTTCGTTCTCTTTCGAAGGAAATCGTACGAAAAGATCAAAGGCCATGAATCGGTCCGAAACCATATGGTCGAGGATATCGCCATCGCCCGCAACATGCGTCAGGTAGGCTTGAAAGTTCTAAACCTCGACGGCACCAACCCAGGCCACAGAAACGCCCTTGTCGAATGCAGGATGTACACCCGCTTTTCGGAAGTTTGGGAAGGTTTTACAAAAAACCTTTACCCAAGCTTTGATAAAAACCTCCCTGCCTTCATGTTGTTTCAGGGAATTCAGATTCTAATTTTTCTTACTCCCTTCATTCTTCTTTTCACCCCGTACCGTACTCCCTTGGTATGGACCGAGGTCGCAATCATCCTTGCCCTGCGATTTGCCGTAGCCCACCGATTCCGCCAAAGCTATCTCGGTGCCATCCTCCACCCGATGGGGCAACTCTTGATCATCACCATCGCTCTCAACTCATGGCTCCAATCCCTCCGTGGGCGACTTCCGTGGAAAGGCCGCCACTACGCTCACACCTAGTGACTTTCTCTCGCCCAACTTTTTTGATATTCTCCAGATATGCCTCAACTATCTCTTCTCGGTCGCAAAGTCTCCGTACCAGCAAACCCTTCCCTTGCCCGACTGGAAACCTTCCCTAATCCAAAACCGGGTCGCCCTTTTGAAATCACTTTCTCCACTTCTGAATTCACTTCCTTGTGCCCCGTAACCGGCCAACCCGACTTCGCCACGATCACAATTCGCTACACTCCAAAAAAGAAATGCGTGGAAAGTAAATCCCTGAAACTTTATCTACACTCTTTCAGAAATACCGGCTCCTTCGCCGAGGCGGTCACCAATCGGATCTTGGATGACCTCGTCCGGGCCATCTCCCCTGCACATGCACAGGTAACAGGGGAATTTGCTGCCCGTGGGGGCGTGGCTCTTAAGGTTTCCGCCTCATTTGGCAAAGCTCGTTAGTTAACTGTTTCTCACAAAGTGATGCTGGCGCCGGGCTGCATCACCTCGACTTGATATCCGTGCTTACCTGCTTCACGAACAAACACACCAGGATCCACCTGAATCGCTTCAAAAGTGTTGTAGTGCATCGGCACGGTAAGTTTCGGCTTCAACATCCGGACCGCTTCTGCTGCGTCTTCCATGCCCATTGTGAAATGGTCACCAATCGGCAACATCGCGAGATCGATCTGTTTTCGCTCCCCCAGAAGTTGCATGTCCATGGTCAAAGCCGTGTCCCCAGCAAAGTAGATCGTTTTTCCTTCAATCCGAATTAGGAACCCTACGGGTGAGCCCAGCATCACCGGACCGCTTGATCCCTCTACAGATGAAGTGTGATGAGCAATCGTCAACTGAACCCTGCCGAAGGAGAAATCTTTTCCTCCACCACACCCCAGCGGTTCGACTTTAACTCCTTGAGCTCCCGCATGGAGAGCCAGCTCATAAACCGCTATCAGAGTAGCTCCGGTCCGTTTCGCAATCGAAACTGCGTCACCGTAGTGATCCGCATGAGCATGACTCACCAAAATAAAATCACACTCAACGTCTTCCGCCTTGGCCGCAGCTTTAGGATTCCCTGTCAGAAAAGGGTCGATCAGAATCTTCGCCTTTGGGGTGACAATCAAAAAACAGGAGTGACCTAAGTATTGCACGGAAATTGCTGATTTCATTAATCCAGTATCACGAGTTTCTCGTAGCACTTCAAGCAGTCACACCCCCATAAAACACCTTCACCCAAACAAATCTTTAGTTCATATTTTCAAGATGCGCTCTCCGATTGATCTCCCCTCTTGGAAAAAACTGGCTGACCACGCTGGATCTGTGCCTCCCATGCGAGATCTCTTCACCCAGGATCCAAATCGCGCCTCCACCCTGTCCCACCGCTGGAATGACCTTTTTATTGATTACTCCAAAAACCGCATTACCCCAGAAACGCTCAAACTCCTTCGCCAGCTTCTCAAAGAGTCCAAAGTGGAAGAGCTCCGAGATCGAATGTTTCGCGGCGAAAAGATCAATCTTACTGAAAATCGTGCTGTCCTTCATATCGCTCTCCGTCGCCCCGCCAATCAACCCTTGATCGTCGAGGGCAAAGACCTGATGCCTGAGGTCGAAGCCACCCGCCTGCACATGAAGGATTTCTCCGAACAAGTCCGCTCCGGATCGTGGAAAGGCTACACAGGCCAGCCCATCTCCGACGTGGTTAACATCGGTATCGGAGGATCTGACCTCGGACCTGTTATGGTTACGGAGGCCCTTAAGCCTTTTTCGCGCCGAGATCTGAAGATGCACTTCGTCTCCAATATCGACTCCACCCAACTGGTCGAGGTCCTTCGGATCTGCAAACCCTCCACCACCCTCTTTCTTGTTGCCTCAAAAACATTCACTACCCAAGAGACTTTGACCAACGCTCACTCTGCGCGTTCTTGGTTTATGAAGGAGGCGAATGACGAGAAACACATCGCAAAACATTTCGTGGCGCTTTCCACGAACGAGACCGCTGTAAAGAAATTCGGAATCGATCCGGCAAATATGTTTCCCTTTTGGGATTGGGTCGGTGGTCGCTACTCCCTCTGGTCAGCCATCGGACTAAGTATCGCTCTCTCCATTGGATATGATCGCTTTGCAGAGCTTCTCGCAGGTGCTCACGAAATGGATGAGCACTTTCTGAAAACACCCATCGAACAGAATCTGCCGATGACCCTTGCCCTCCTTGGAATCTGGTACAACAACTTCCACGACGCCCAGACTCACGCCATCCTCCCCTACGACCAGTACCTTCACCGCTTTCCCGCCTACTTTCAACAGGGGGATATGGAAAGCAACGGCAAGGGCGTTGATCGTGATGGCAAACCTGTCACCTGGAGCACCGGCCCAGTTATCTGGGGAGAACCCGGCACCAATGGTCAGCACGCCTTCTATCAACTCATCCACCAAGGCACCAAGCTCATCCCCTGCGATTTCCTCGCTTCGGCCGAGACATTCAATCCAATGGGACTCCACCACGACATTCTCTTAGCCAACTTCTTTGCCCAAACCGAAGCCCTGATGAAGGGTAAAACCGAATCCGAAGCCCGCACCGAGCTCACCCAAGAGGGATTGAAAGGCGAGGCCTTAGAAAAACTCATCCCCCACAAGGTCTTTCCGGGGAATCGCCCAACCAACTCGATTCTCGTGCAGCGCTTCGACCCCAAAACCCTCGGCAGTCTCATCGCCCTCTACGAGCATAAGATCTTCGTTCAAGGAGCCATCTGGAACATCAACTCGTACGATCAGATGGGCGTCGAGTTGGGTAAACAGCTGGCAAAAAAGATCGAACCTGAGTTGGTAGCTTCCGGCCCAGTCAACTCACACGACTCCTCCACCAATCAGCTGATCAACGAATATAAAAAGCGAACGAACCGCGGGTAAAAGAAACCTCGGCGCCTAGCCACCTCACCCCCCCACGGGATGCCAAGTGGTCTTGATCTCCACGGTGTCCATAATTCGATAAGGGTCCTCATCGCAATTGCTTCCTTGGCTCTTTAGAAAATATCTTTTTAAATTCAGCGCACAGGCCTCGCGACTCGCGGCATGTTCCTTTTCATCCCCTCCCTGCACGACCAAGGCGTTTACATCCATGTGACTGGACATCTGCCCGACCAACTCCTCCCTCAAACCACAAAGAAGATTGATGACTCCGTGAGGAATATCTGAAGTCGCCAAGACCTCCCCCAGCTCCATCGCCGCGACCGCGGAACGACCTGTCGAAAGCGTAATCACGGAGTTACCACTCACGACAATCGGGGCGATGCCAGAAACCAAATCAAGGAGCGGTCTCTTCTCTCCGGCGACATAGGCCACCACCCCCATCGGCTCAGTCACGGAGAAGTTAAAATAAGGGGAGGACACCGGATTGACCGATCCAAAGATCTGTAAGTATTTATCTGCCCAACCCGCATAGTAGACCAACAGATCGATCGATTGGGATACCTCCGACTTTGCGGCGGCAGAGGAGTGTCCAACCGACTGTAAAACCTCACAAAGACTGCTCGACCGGCCCTCCATCATCTCAGCTGCCCGATATAGAATCTGCCCTTTTAAGTAGGCTGTGGTGCTTGCCCATCCCGCAGCTGCTTTCCGTGCTGCCACTACCGCATTACGAAAATCTTTTCTTGAAGCCCGACAAACGTGACCCAACCACTTACCCCCAGGAGCCTCCACATCCAAGGCTCTGCCAGACTCTGATCGAACAAAGGCCCCACCAATGAGCATCTTATAGGTTTTGCGCACATCCAATCTTCCGCTTTTTCCATTGAGTCCGTTCTTGCTCATGATAACTCCACGTACGGTCTTAATCCATGTCGTCCGCCCTCACGTCCATAACCACTCTCCTTGTATCCACCAAAAGGAGAGGCTGGATCAAATTTATTAAAGGTATTCGCCCAGATCACACCCGCCTTGATCCCGCGAGTTACTTTGAAAATCTTGGCGCCCTTATCAGTCCAAACACCTCCCGAAAGCCCATAGGGCGTATTATTGGCTTTCTCTAAAGCCTCATTCAGGGTTCGGAAGCTCTGAATCGCCAGCACCGGACCAAAGATCTCCTCCTGCACGATCCGGTGGGATTGAGCCACTTTGGTAAAGAAACTTGGTCGAATCCAATAACCCTTATCCGGAACAGCGCACTTCGTCTGGAAAAGTTCGGCCCCCTCCTCTTGCCCCACTTTGAGATAGTCCTGAATCCGCTCGCACTGCGCTTTTGAGTTAATCGCCCCAATGTCGGTATTCTTATCTAGCGGATCCCCCACGATCAGATGTTCCATCCGCGCTTTCAGTTTTTCCACGACCTCTTCTTCCACGCTCTCCTGGACCAGTAACCTCGACCCCGCGCAGCAGACATGGCCTTGATTGAAAAAGATTCCGTTTATAATACCCTCCACCGCCTGATCAATCGCGGCATCCTCGAAAATAATATTGGCCGCCTTCCCCCCGAGCTCAAGGGTCAGCTTAGTCGCTTTTCCTGCGAGGGATTTTTGAATCGCTTTACCCACATCGGTCGAACCAGTGAAAGCCACCTTATCCAAACCGGGATGCCTGACCAAAGCTGCCCCCGTTGAACCAGCACCCGTAATACAATTAAACACCCCATCGGGGAGTCCTGCCTCCTGACAAATCTCCGAAAAAAGCAGCGCGGTTAAAGGAGTTGTCTCTGCTGGTTTCAGGACCACGGTATTTCCGCAAGCTAAAGCCGGCGCCACTTTCCAGGCCACCATCAAGAGAGGAAAATTCCACGGAATGATCTGACCCGCAACCCCGATTGGGCCGACCGATTTTCCCGGAAAGGCATAGCCCAACTTGTCCGCCCAACCCGCGTGATAGAAGAAGTGAGCAGCGGCTAGCGGAATATCAACGTCCCTGGATTCCCGAATCGGCTTTCCCCCGTCCATCGACTCAACCACGGCCAGCTCACGCGCCCGCTCCTGTATGATCCGCGCAATTCGATAAAGATATTTCCCCCGCTCTCGACCCGACATCTTGCGCCACACCTTGTCATAGGCCAGCCGAGCCGCTTTCACTGCCCGATCAACATCTTTTTCACCGGCATCGGCTACTTGGGCCAGAGTCTTCTCGTTGGCCGGATTGATCGTGGCAAAGCGTTTTCCTGATCCAGCCGGAACAAACTTTCCACCCAGAAAGAGCCCATATTGCTCTTTGAGCTTAAAATGATCCGCACTTTCAGGCGCAGGCGCGTAGCCCCAGTCGGAACCTTTCGAGGAGATTTTGCTTTCAGTCATTGGAGTAGTAGTCCGGTCCTTGATACACCCCTGTTCGCTCTTTTTCCAGTTGCATCAGCATATCGTTGGGAAGCTTGCTCGCTCCAATTCGGAATAAGGAAGGGGTCAACCAAGCGGGCCCAAGAACCTCTCGAACCATAATGAGCAAGTTCAGAGCCGCTTTGGCATTGGCAATGCCGCCCGCAGGCTTCATCCCAATCTTTTTTCCTGTCTTGCGATAAAAGTCACTAATCGCCAGCAGCATGACCAGAACTACTTCCGGGGTGGCCGCAGGCTGAATCTTACCCGTGCTGGTTTTAATAAAGTCAGCCCCCGACTGCATGGCAATATCACTAGCCAATCGCACCCGATCGAGCGTTCCTAATTCCCCTGTCTCTAAGATCACCTTTAAATGGGCTTTTCCGCACGCCTCTTTCACCTGCACAATTTCGTCAGCGACCCGACCATAATCACCCCGCAGAAAATCCCCACGAGAGATAACCATGTCGATCTCATGCGCTCCCTCCGCCACCGCATAACGAGTGTCCTCCAACTTTACGGCCAAAGGATTCATTCCACTAGGGAACGCGGTCGCGACCGCTGCCACCTGAATGGGAGTTCCCTCCAGCGCTTTGCGGGCGATTCGAACCATCGTCGGATAAACACAGACTGCCGCTACCATCGGTAAATCTTTTCGACCTGAATGCAAATGGATCGCCTTGGTGCAAAGTTGCCGGACTTTTCCGGGCGTATCTGCCCCTTCCAAAGTAGTGAGGTCCACCATCGAGAGGGCCAACTTAAGTCCCTCCACTTTTGAGGCTTTTTTAATGCTCCGCGTAGCCAGGCGTGCCACTCGTTCACGGATTCCCACCTCATCGACAGGGTGAGCCTGTAAATTCAACTTGTTCAGTGTAACAGTAGAAGGACTCATATCCCCTTCTTCAAGGGAAAGTATATCATCCCGCCAAACGCGAGTTTGGTCAAACCGTCGTCGTGCCGTTTGTTTCTGCGAAAATCGCTTTTAAATCGTCTTTCGAGCTGCGACCCAACCAACGCGTCAATGTCTCGGTACCATTTTTCTTTGTTTGGTATGCCTTGAGAACCTTGTCGATGTAGTGGTGAACCTCTTCGTAAGGAACTTTGGGTTGGATGAGAACATTAAATCGGGCATCCGCACCTGTTTTCCCGCCAAGGAACATGTCGAAGCACTCTTTTTTGACCCCATCCACGGTTCGGGTGGCACCGCGGAAGCCGATATCCGCAATCTGATGCTGACCACAAGAACTAGGACATCCGCTAAAGTGAATCCTCACTTG
>CAMBGW010000042.1 GCA_945866245.1 Verrucomicrobia subdivision 6 bacterium
CGACAACATGCAAAAACTTCAGAAAGAGTACACTGCGAAAGGGGTCGTCTGGCTCTCCATTATCTCCTCCGCTCCCGGAAAACAGGGCCACCGAACCGGCCCCCAAGCCGACGCCGACACCAAAGATAAAAATGCTTCTCCCACCGCCGTCCTCCTCGACCCCTCGGGTGAAGTCGGTCAACTCTACGAAGCAAAAACGACCCCGCAGATGTACGTCATCAATCCAGAGGGTAAACTTATCTACTCCGGCGCGATCGATAGCATTCGCTCGGCCAACGCAGCAGATTGTGCCACCGCCACCAACTATATCCGCGAAACTCTCGACGCCGCCCTCGCCGGCAAATCGGTTCCTACCCCCGAAACAAAACCTTACGGTTGCTCCGTAAAGTATTAAATCCTGTAGGGAGCAGGCCTCTGCACCCAAAAAAATTACTCCTCTACCGAAACGCTAATCTTCGAATCTTCACTCCCAGCTTCTCCGAAAGCTGCTCCTTCAACCCCATCCGGCGTCCGACCTCGTGCCGACGTGTCGAGCTCATGCACCGAATGTAAGCCACCCCCTTAAAACGATCGATATACTCCAGCATCGATTCTTGCGCCGACTCCTCCCCCGCCACCGCCGCCCATAACTCCTGCAGTCGCACCTCCCCTCCCCGCGCTCGATTCTCTACCTTCTCCACCACCTCCGCGAGTAACCGCCTGCGAATTCCTGCCGCTTTCGCTTTCAAATTAGGTTGGAAGGTAATTCCCGCTTCTCCTGCTGCTTTGCCGTACAACTCCAACTCCCTCGGCGTCATCCCCCGCCCGTGGGCCTGACGAAACGCCTCTCTTAAACCCGCCGCACTCGCTTCACGCACCCCCAACCGATCATACGTCTTTCGTTCGATTCGCAACTGATCCACATCCGTCGCTCTCCTCCGCCCCAAATACTCCTCCTGCACCAATCTTCTCGTCTCCAAATACTCCGCACGTGTCACCTTCAACCAAGGCCTTTCCACCGTTCCCTCCCCAATATAACGATACAAACCAGCCTGATCCGCCGCCGACCTCCTGCGGATCGATTTCATTTCCCGCCCTAACCCCAACATCCGGTACGCCCCCAACTCCTTCTTCTTGCTCTGACTATCTCCTTGGCTCCATGACAGGTTTCCCATCTCCCAACGTTACCCGCGCCAAAAGCACCGCCCCCAGCAAAAACCAAACCCCATTGAGTAGAATCGCCCCACGCATTCCGAATAACGCTGCCAACCCTCCAAACGCCAACGGCCCCACGATCCCTGCCAACTTCCCCGAAAAACCCCACAACCCAAAAACCTCCCCCTCCTGCCCTGCCGGCGTCAACTTAGCCACCGCCGCTCTCCCTGCCGACTGTAACCACCCCATCCCCAACCCCGCCCCTCCCGCCACCCAGTAAAAAGATTCAGCCGACCCACTTAGAAACGCCCCCGCACTCACCCCTAACCACACTCCCAATGAACTCAGAAGCACCACCCTCGACCCCGCCCGATCCTGCCACCAGCCCGTGCCCAGTGCCCCCACCACCGCCGCCACCTGCAAACAGACAAACAGCTTCACCGTCTCCTCTAAAGTAAAACCGATTTCCTGCGTCGCATAAATCGACGCAAAACCCACCACCGCACTTAAACCCGCTAACGCCATCGTCAGCCCCACCAGCAAACTCATACATTGGGGATGACCCTTCACCGTTTTCCAAATCATCGTCCACTCAGGCTCAACCGACTTTTCCATCTTCGGCACCGCCCGCTCCTTCAGAAAAAGCAGGGTCGGCAAAGAGGCCGCAAAGATAAAAGCCGCCGTCATCCAAAATACTCTCCTCGGTCCCTCCTCACCCCCACCTTGTAAAAGAAACAGGGCCAATCCCAATGAGCTCAATCCCCCCAGATACCCAAAGGCCCACCCGTAGGCACTCACCTTTCCCCGGCTTCCCGGCTCCGCCAACTCCGGCAAAAATGCAGCCACCAGATTCTCTCCCAAAAGAAATGCACTATTCGCCAAGACAAAAAATGCCATGGCCACCATTACTCCTCCCGCCACTCCAAATCCCGCCGTTCCCGTGACACAAATCAACGTCACCCCTACCAGCACCACTTTTTTTGACGCCCGTCGATCCGCCCACCTTCCCACAAACGGCCCTGCCACCATCGCCAACGCCGCCGAAACTGAAAGTCCTGCCCCCCACAAAAACTCCGCCCACTCCGCCCCCGCACAGATCTTTTTCGTGAAGAAAACCCCACCCACCACCGTCACCACCACCGTGACAAATGCACTGTTGGCAAAATCGTACCAACACCAGGCAAAGATCTCCCCTTTGCCAGCCGGTCCATTTTTTTTCATGAAATCAATTCACTCGGTTGGCCCGATCGCATCGAAGGGGCCACCGATTCATAACTCTTTCGCAATCTTTCTTAAATAGTCCCACGAATAGATTCCCGTTCCGTGCCCATCCTCCCAAGTCGGTTGAATCGCATACCCTCCCACCCGCTGCAATCCCTTCAGCCGAAAACTTTCTTGCGACAACTTCATCTCCACTCCGGGAATGGGTCGCGTCAGCCCAGGCTCTCCACAACATGCCGCACAAGGACAATGCCTGCGCACCATCTCCAAAGATAAATAACTTTCCTGCCCACCTGGCCAACGTATGGCCAGCTCCCCCCCAATCACCTGCAGATCCTCCGGCGCCTCCAAGCCGCCTTAGCTCGCCAAAGGAAAGAGGGCGGTCAACCGACGAACCTCTTCTCGAACCCCCTCCAAAGCCGCCGGATCATTCCGCTTCTGCAAAGCTTGATGAATCAGATTGGCAATATCGAACATCTCCGATTCCTTCATCCCCCTCGTGGTCATGGCCGGTGTTCCTAACCGTATCCCCGACGGCTTCATGGGAGATGCCGTATCAAACGGAATCGAATTCTTGTTCGCCGTGATTCCGGCCGCATCCAACGCCTCTTGCGCCACTTTTCCGTCGATGCCCATCGGTCTTAAATCCACCAGCATCAAATGATTGTCCGTCCCCCCCGATACAATCCGATATCCATACTTCTTCAATCCCTCCGCTAAGGCTCGTGCGTTCCGCACCACCTGCGCTTGATACTCCTTAAACTCTGGCTTCAACGCCTCCAGGAAGCAGATCGCCTTCCCCGCTATCACATGCATCAGAGGTCCACCCTGAACCCCAGGAAAAACCATCGAATCGATTTCTTTGGCATACTTTGCCTTACACAAAATAATTCCGCCTCTCGGACCCCGTAGGCCCTTATGGGTCGTTGTCGTCACAAAGTCGGCGTGAGGCACAGGGTTGGGATGCACCCCTCCCGCCACCAACCCCGATACATGCGCCATATCCGCAAAAAGAAGTGCTCCCACTTTGTCGGCAATCTGCCTCATCCGTGCGTAATCCAGTAACCGGGAATATGCCGAGGCGCCCACCGTGATCATTTTGGGCTGGAACTCCAGAGCCGCTTTTTCCAGTAAATCGTAATCCACCCGCTCGCTCTGCGGATCCACCCCGTAATGCTTCACCGTATAAAACATTCCAGAAAAGTTTTTAGGATGCCCGTGAGTTAAGTGACCCCCATGCGCCAAATCCATCGTCAGAATTTTGTCCCCGTGCTTCAGAAAAGCGAAATAGACCGCCGTGTTCGCTTGTGCACCCGAGTGAGGTTGCACGTTGGCATGCTCTGCCCCAAACAGCTCTTTCGCTCGGTCGATCGCGGCTCTCTCCACATCATCCACGAATTCGCACCCCCCATACCAGCGACGTCCCGGATACCCCTCCGCATACTTATTCGTCAGACAGGAACCTTGCGCCTGCATCACTGCCGGACTCGTAAAGTTTTCCGACGCGATCAGCTCAATATTTTCCGATTGTCGGCGATGCTCCAGCCGAATGGCCTCGGCCACCCTCGGGTCAGTTCTCTCCACGTCCGGTCCTACAGGATTCCCGCCACTTCCCTTCCCCAAATTCGCCAACCGGTTCACCGGTTGTTCAAACCTCGCTCCACGAAAGGAAGCAGAAATCCAAGCCTGCACACACGCTCTCGCATCCGAGGCGCCCAACTCATCCGCCCCTAAACAGAGGACGTTTGCCTGATACCGCTCACGCGCCAGCCGAGCCGACTCGGGCGAGTTCGCCACCACCGCCCGCACACTGGAGAAACGATTCGCCCCCATGCACAAGCCGATTCCAGATCGCCCCACCAAAACCGCCCCCTGCAAACGGCCGCTGGTAATCGATTCGGCTGCCGCTTTGGCAATTTCAGGAAACTCCTCCGTCCCACCCGCAGACAGCATCACTGTTAAACACCCCTCTTCACGCAAAACCTCCGCCGCTTCACTCATCAAAATCCGCCCTGAGGCGTCCCCCGCTAAACCGATCGCCACGGCCGCTCCCACCGGTGCGGTTCCCGCCGCAACTCCGTTTCGTACCACTTCCATCAGAAAAGGAATAGACTGCTGAATCTGGTCTCGGCAAGCCCGATACGTTTCCCGGGACTGCCCAATCGGATCATCTAACTCTCGCTCTTCGGGTGATAAGCCGGGCTGAAATTCCCGAAGCATAAAAGTTTTCTCCGCCGCCGCTGGATAAAGGAGAAGTAAGGAGTCCAAATGGCCATAGGTCATCACAAAGATGCAATCTGCTTTTCGCACCATCTCCTGTTGAATCGGTCGACTGCGCAATCCACTAATATCCAGCCCCTTCTCCTTCATCACCTCGACTGCATAAGCGCTGGGCGACTGCCCATCCACCGCTCCGATTCCGGCCGAGCTTACCTCAATACTCCGGTCCCCATTGACCTGACTACGAAACAGCTCCTCGGCCATCGGACTCCGACAGACATTACCCGTACAGATGAAAAGGACATGCTTCATGTTGGATGCGAAGCCTCTAAATGTGGCCTCGAAACAGGCATGGGTCAAATGCTGCTCGGCGGGCAGGTGGGATTTTTCTTAAACCGCGTAAAAGGTCCCCTGCCCTCTGTAGCCCCCTGTCTTGCGGGGTGCGCTTGGGCTCATCCTTCTTTCCTCCCACCGTTCGGATTTCCTCCATCTCTACATCCTCATCTTGAATCAAGGACGCTTCATTGGCCCGCTTGATCGCAGGAACCTCCGCCACAGTGGAAGCAATCGTGGCCTCACCCCCAGGCCAAATTTCGGTGTCCACCACCGTGCTGCCCACCAAATTCAAATCCGGGGGCAACGGCCTTCCTGCCGCCGCCTGTCCCCCCGGCAATAAAATCTCACCCTGCATCTTGAAAAGGGAGCGCCCGGTGGAAAGGCGCGTCTCTGCCAACCACCCCATCTGCCCAGCCGTCGATTGCCCGATCAAGATCGCCCCCCCACGCTCTTGCAAAAGGTAGGCCAGCAACTCGCCCGCTCCCCGAAGTTCTGGCCCAACCAAAACAATCAACGGATATCCCGCCCCCAATCCCAAAGGTTGCCGGTCAGAGCGAAAAACCTTTTCCTTAGAAACTCCATCCCGCCAGGTAAACAACACCTCCCCAGGACTGACAAATAAACCCGCCACCTCAGTTGCCGCCTCCAAACTCTGTGACGGCAGACACTCCCGCAAATCCAACACCGCACCCAACGGATTTTTCTGCTTCCAAACCAACCAGTCTCGTCCCATCGCCTCTGCCACCGCCACTCCCAAACTTCTCACCCTCCAATAGGCCACTGGTCCCGGCAAAAGTTCTGCGACCCAAGGACGCTCCGGGGACGCCGCTTTTCGCGCCTCCCCCAAAGCCCATCGCCCTGCCGACAGTTCTAAAGCCTTGCTGATTTTTGCCGGTGTCACCTCCTCCACACTCCCTAAATAACGCGCGATCTCCCCCGCCTCCGCAGCTTTCAAGGCACCAATCGGTTGTGGAGCAGGCACCGCCGCCGGACGCACAGGCGTTGTCGCGGTTTCCGTCCGCGCCTTTGGGCGCGCCTTGCTCCTCACCCTCTCCACCACCTCGGAAATGCGGCTCTGAATCTGCGGTATCCGGGGTGTCAGCAAAACCCCCAACCCTAGGCCTAACCCAAGAAGCACAAGACCTCGAAGAAAATTCATCTGAAGTTCACCTTACCTTTTTGCAAAAAATCTTCCACCCCCACTTCTCACCCTTAGGAAACAACTTTTCCCAAAGCCCGGTGCCCAATATCTCGCCGAAAATGTTGCCCCGAAAACCGAATCTGACCCACCGCCGCATAGGCTTGCTCCCTCGCCGTCGCAAGATCTGCTCCCCAACCGGTTGCCGCCAAAACCCTCCCCCCCGAAACCTCTACCCCGCCCTTTCCCTCCTTTGTTCCCGCATGAAAAATCGCCGTATCCTTCATCTCCCCACCCAATTCGATTCGTTGCCCAAAAGTCGGTTCCGCCGGGTACCCCGGAGCCGCCAAAACCACCGTCATGGCCGCCCCCTTGCCCATTTGTATCGAAAGCTTTGATAAATCCCCATCCGCCGCCGCCACCAAAAGATCCCACAACGGAGAGTCCAAAAGCGGCAAGAGAACCTCCGTCTCAGGGTCCCCAAAACGACAATTATACTCCAGAACCTTTGGCCCTTCCTTCGTCAACATCAACCCCGCATACAGCACTCCCCGATAATCGATTCCCTTCGCCCGTAAACCCTCAAGTGTCGGCCGCAAAATCGTCTCCTCCACCTCCTGCAAAAGTTTCGCAGTCGCTCGAGGCGCTGGTGCATACGCCCCCATCCCGCCAGTATTCAAACCCGTATCTCCCTCTCCCACCCGCTTGTGATCCTGCGCACTGGGCAAAAGTACCCACCTCGTCCCATCGGTTACCGCATGCAAGCTTAACTCCTCCCCCACCAGAAACTCCTCCACCAGAACTCTCGCCCCCGCCTCACCAAAAACTCGGCCCTCCATCATCTCCTCAATCGCCTTTTTTGCCTCCGCATGACTCTCCGCAATCACCACTCCTTTTCCTGCCGCTAACCCATCCGCCTTCACCACCACAGGACACGAAAGACTTTCTAAAAAAATCAGCGCCCGACTCTTTTCCGTAAAAGAGCCCGCTCTCGCCGTTGGAATCTTTTGCGCCACCAGCAACTCTTTGCAAAAGGATTTGCTCCCCTCTAGCTGCGCCCCCTTCGCCCCCGGCCCAAACACCCGTACCCCCACTTGCCTCAAACGATCCGCTAAACCCGCGCAGAGCGGCGCCTCAGGCCCCACCACCACTAACCCCGGCTTCTCACGCGCCGCCCAACCCACAATTCCCTCCAGATCCGAAGCCGCAATCGGAAGATTCGTTCCTACCCGACTCGTTCCTGCATTTCCTGGCGCAAACCACACTTTTTGCACCCTCGGATCTTGAGCAAATTTCCACCCCAGGGCGTGCTCCCTGCCTCCCCCTCCCACAATTAGAACCGTGCATGCATCCATCATGAAGCTTTCTGTTTTCGCAACTTGCACGATTTACGAAAGCAAACATTTTGCCCAAGGAGTGGGATTTTACCAAAACCCACAAACAGGTATTCTCCTTCCATGTCCTCCTGCCCCTTTCTCGCCCTATCGGAACGCCTGCGATTGACCGGACGAAAAAAACCTCTCCCCCTCGCCCAGTCCGCCGAGGCTTTTCTCCGCCTATTGAAATCGGAAAAAGGAGCTCCCTCTCCCTCCCAGGCTCGTTTTCAAGAGGTCACTCAAACAATCCGCAAAACCGGAACTTACTCCCTGACCTACCCAGAACTCAGCTACGGCTGCCGTCTCGCTTGGCGTAATAGCGTTCGCTGTGTCGGCCGCTTTTTTTGGTCGAAACTCGACGTGCTCGATGCACGACACGCCCGTACCGAGGAAGATATTTACCAAGGCTGCCTTCACCACCTCGAACACGCCACCCACCACGGCGACATCCGCTCTACCGTCACCGTATTTCCACCCGCCGACTCTCAAGGTCGCGGCCCTCGAATCTGGAACTATCAACTCAGCCGATACGCCGGCTATCAAATCAACAAGAAACAGATCCTAGGCGACCCCGCCGAAGTTGAGTTTACCCAAAATTGCCTCCGCCTTGGCTGGAAACCCCCGAAAAAACGAACCCCTTTTGATCTTCTCCCCATCATCATCTCTCTACCCGGAAAAAAACCCCGTCTTTTTCCACC
>CAMBGW010000043.1 GCA_945866245.1 Verrucomicrobia subdivision 6 bacterium
GCGGATTTGAGAATTTCCAGAAAGCGGGCTGATTGAGCGCGGTGGACAGAATCGACCAGTTCGGGCCAGGTATGAGGATCGGAGAGAGTGGCGAGGGCGGCGATTCGGCGAAAAGGGGAGTTGTTCGGGCGAGTGGAGCCCATTTTCCAAAGAGTGGGTGGAAGGATTCGATCGGTCCAAGAGTGCCGAGCTTTCCACCAGTGGTTCCAAAGCTCTTTGAGAATCGGTTGAGCTCGGGGGGAGATGGAGCGGGTTGTTGGATCGGGAAGAAGACCCGCAACCCCATAAAGCAGAGAGGCGCGGCAGGCTAGATCAGGCATGCGAGAGAGCAGTTGGACGGGAACGGCGCGGGCGAGAGAGGTGAATGGCTCCCGATTTTCGGAAAAGCCCAAGCCCTCGGCTAAAGCGATCCAGACTGCTTGATCCAAGCCGTGGGCAGAGGTGCGGGCGGTAGCAAGGGCGCGGCGTTGGCGGAGGCGATGTGAGCCTGCTTCCTCAAGAATTTCGCGAAGTTTCTCGGGTTGGAGGGAGAGGAGTGAGGTGTGGCAGAGACCGGCTTTTTCACCGCCGGCGATCTCTGCGGGGGTAGCGCGGAAGAGAGAGATGAGTTCAGTTAGGGGAGCGGCGAGTTGGTGGGCTAGTGCGATTTGGCGGATCGAGGTGGGGGGAGTATCGGTAAGGGAGGGGTCGGCCTGCCAGAAGACGTGAAGAATGACCTGCCGGTAGGCGGGGTCACTTCCGTGGCCGTGGGCTTCCCAATCGGATGAGTGGCGATGGATTTCCACATCTCCAGCGTGAGTACGGCCATCGGGAGTTGAGAAAGAGGCGCGAAGGAAATCGGGTCCAGGCCGATGATTCCAAAAGCCGGGGTGATGGAGGGTGACGAGTTCGCCCTGCAGGGTGGTCAGGGGGTTCTGGAACAGGGATTCGAACCAGATTCGTTGGAGGATAGATTCGGATAGGATAGGGCCAGGTTCTTCCCGTAGGACATTCTGGTAAACCCACCGTCGGTAGCTTAGTGCCATAAGGATTAAACTGGAAATTTGAGGAAAGGGTTCGCTTTTTTTGCATTTTTCGGGGATCTCCTCGTGGCTTGTCTGTCTGCGGGCAGGGATTAACTTTTGAGTGATGAGATTTTATCGTGTACTCGGGTTTGGGCTTCTCGTGATGCCCGTGTGGGCTTTGTCCCCACAGGAGGAGCCGATTGTTCAAGTGGTCGAAAAAGTGAGGCCTGCGGTGGTTAATATTTACACGGAGCGGATTGTGGAGCAGTTGGTGGCCGATCCATTCGACGTCTATATGAACCAGTTCTTCGGGGGTGGAATGGCGCGTGGAAACAGGATTCTACAGACGCCGGTGCGGAATTTGGGGTCGGGGGTGATTGTCCGTCCCGATGGATACATTTTAACGAACCAGCACGTGGCAAGCCGAGCCAACAAACTGAAGATTCGGGTCTCTCTGGCGAATGGAAAGGATTACGAAGCAAAACTTCTGCGGGACGACGATTTGCAGGATTTGGCTTTGATCAAGATTGAGAGCCCCGAGCCGCTGCCCTTTTTAGATTTGCAGTCGATTTCACCGAATCTTTTGGGACAGACGGTTCTCGTTTTGGGAAATCCTGTGGGATACGAGAGCAGTGTGAGTGCGGGGATTTTAAGTGCGAAGGATCGGACTCTAACGATTGGGGATCTGACGATGGAGGGTCTTTTGCAGACGGACGCAGCGATCAACCCAGGCAATAGCGGAGGGCCGTTGGTCGATTTAGAGGGTCATCTGGTGGGGCTAAGCTCAGCCAAGATGTCGGTGGCCCAGAATCTGCCTGTGGAAAGTATTGGTTTTGCCATCCCTGCGGATCGGGTCAAAAGGTTCTTTGATGAAGCGATTGCGATTGTGGAGGGGAAAAAGGCTGCTCCGCCTGAGCGATCGGCCGGAGTGGCTCTGAAAGAGAAGTTTGGATTAGAATTAAAGGATATTTCGCCAGAGGAGTCGGTGCGGGCGGGATATGCGGGTCGTTTGGGTCTTTTGGTTTTGAGTGTAGAGAAAGGTAGCCCTGCTGATGTGGCGGGGATTCGCAAGGGAATGCTGGTGGTGGGTTTGGGCTCGGTGCCGTGCCGCAGTTTAGAGGAGTTACCGAGATCGGTTCGACAGTTGAAAGGGGGGGAGGAGGTGAAGGTAACCATACTGGGGGCGACCCAGCAGGGAAACTTTGTTGCGCTACGCAGTGGGGCGGTGGTGCTGAAGGCACGTTAGTTTTCGGAGATGAGCTTTTCCTTTAGTCGCCTCATCGGATGGGTGGGTATGGGGATTTTTCTTCTCGGCCCGGTGAAAGCAAGCGAGAGGATCGATTGGCACTTTCCGACTGAGAATCGGTCACTTTTGGATAAGCATCCTGAGAAATTTTACCAACCGACGATAAGTCGGCGATTGATCTCGGGGATGTTTGGTTTTGTTCGGACCTCTGAGCCTGAGCCGGCAAGAATCTTTGAGCATTTTCATAAGGGAATCGATATTCGGCCTTTGCATCGGGATACGAGTGGAGAGCCGACGGACGTAGTGCGAGCAGCGGCGGATGGGGAGGTGGTGCGGGTGAATCGGGATGAGAAGATTTCCGACTATGGGAGGCAGGTGATTGTGAAGCATGAGTGGGGAATTTATCCTGTGTACACGATTTACGGGCATTTGGCGTCGGTGGGAGTGGAGGTAGGCCAAATCGTGAAAGCTGGAGATCCGTTGGGGGTGATGGGCTGGACGGGACCTGGCCTAACCCGGAATCGGGCGCATTTGCACTTTGAGGTGGCATTTCAGATCAATCGAAAATTTGCGGAGTGGGTGAAGAGCCAGAAGCCGGGACGACTTTGGCAACCGAATCGGCATGGGGAGTGGAATGGGTTGAATTTGATGGGGATTGATCCGGTGCCTCTTTTGCTGGCATCGGCGGCAGGAAATTCTCTGAGCTGGCCGGAGGTAAGGGAAAAGCAGCCGGGGGGATTTAGGGTGCGAGTCCCGGAGTTGCGTGAAAGACCATCTTGGACCGATCTGGTGGAGGTGCAGGAGGCGCAGGAGGGGAAGGGGGGTTCGCTGGGTTGGGAGATTGAGATGACTCCTTGGGGATTGCCGCTGAGGATGAAGGGGGTGGGGGAGGGGGTGGTCGAGCCGGTGCTGGTGGCGAATCCAGGGGTGCCAAGTGAGGGAAAGTACTACTGTCGGGGATTGGTTCAGGGGGACGGTAAGGGGGGAGTGAAATTGAGCCGGTTTGGAAGACAGACTATTGAGATGATGCTTTTTTCAGGGGGAGGGGACTAGGATTTCAAAATCATTCGTAGAGAGGCGCCGAATGCCATGACGATGAGGATCCATTCGAAAAGGTTTTGAGAAATTTTCTTTAAGAAGGCGCTACCAATCCAGAAACCGATACCGACTGCTGGGAGAAGAAAGAGATCGAGGAGAATCGATTGGGGAGTAAGCAGACCCAGCTGGTAGCTAAAGGGTAGTTTGGCGGCGTTGATGCTGAAGTAGAACCAAGCGCCGGTGCCGACCATAACCATTTTGGTGTGGCGCTGGGAAAGAAAGTAGAAGGCGGTGATGGGGCCAGCCGCGTTGGCAATCATCGTGGTGATGCCGGCAATCCAGCCGCAGGCGAGACCCAAAAGAGGGTGAGAGGTGATCACGGGGAGAAGTTGCGGACGCGATCGCTGAAGAATAATGATTCCAATGAGGGTCAGGATAATCCAACCCAAGGTGTGGCCGAAGAACTCGGTGGGGATATGAGGCATCAGCCACCAGCCGGTTATGATTCCCACCAGCGTGGCGGGAAGGAGAGCCCGAAGGGTTTTCCAAGAGGCGTGCTCGTGATAGGAGCGTACGGCCATTAAGTCGGCAAAGATAAGGAGCGGAAGGACGACGCCGGTGGATTCAAGGGCGGGGACAACCTCGGCCATGAAAATGATGGTGAGAAGACCGAAGGGACCGAACCCGGATTTGGAAAGACCCGCACAAAGCGCAGCGGCCAAACCAAGCCACCAGGCATAAGCGGATAGATCAGGCATGCCCGGTAAGACCGAAGTTACGGGCAGAGGACGGTGGTTTTCAGTTCCGTGTTGCCAGCATAGAAGACGGCTATTTTCAGGGGAACTTTACCGATATTCTTACCGTTGTGAGGGGTATTAATGACTTCAGCGAGGGTGTCTCCGGCTTTGAGCTTTTTGGTTCGGCCATCTTTTAACTCCACCAGGAGCTCTCCCTCAAGAATGAGTGCAAGGCAGGGTACTGGGTGAGTATGCCATCCGGTTTCGGTTCCTGGGGGAAGCGTGATGATCGCCCCCGTGACCTTCGCTGTGCCCGAAGGGTACTGAATCGATGCGCCATCCCACGTTTTGGTGGTGGATAGATTTTCATCAATCTGAACGGACGATTGATAGCCCTCTGCGAAGGCAGCAGGGTTGATTGAACTTAACAGGATGAGGCATAGAGCAGTTCGGATCATGAATTTAAAGTAGGGATATTGGATCTTGGGTCACCCTGTATTTGTCCCACCCCTAGTGACAGGCTGTTTCGATGCAAAGCAGTATATGAGGGACGAACGATTGACAGCAGGGTGTCAGGGGGAAAGCTTTCCTAGATGAGCATGGGTCTTTTTATTGGAGCCTTGGTCGGTCTTTTGGCCGGAGCGGTGGGAGCCTATGCCTATTTCTCCGGAAAAATCGGAAAGTTGTCTGGGGAGATCGAAGCGGCGCGGCGAAGAGCAGAGGAGCAGGAGCAGGCCCGCATACAAGCAGAGTCGGAAAGCAGGGAAGCACGGGAGGGAAGGGTGCGAGCGGAGGCCGAACGCCAGTCGGCAGAGCGAAGTCTGGCGGAGGCCAGAAAGGAGAAGGAGGAATTGGCCAATCGAATGCAGGGTGATTTTCGGGCGGTGGCGCAGCAGATGGTGACGGAGGGAACAAAACGATTAGCAGAGGATAATCAGAAGCAGGTGGGGATTGAGTTGAGGCCGATTCTTGATCGGATGGAGGCATTCCGAAAACGGGTGGACGAAGTGCACACGGCTGAAACCACCTTGCAGGGTGATTTAAGGAGGGAACTCCAACAGATCCAGGCCATGAGCACGAAGTTGGGGTCGGAAACCCATGCCCTCACCAGTGCCCTGAAAAATGATTCGGGAGTCCGGGGTAGATGGGGAGAGATGGTCCTTGAGAAGACGTTGGAGATTTCAGGGCTCGAAAAGGGACGGGAGTATCGCACTCAGGAGTCGGCTGATCGGAAGCGGATGGATGCGGTGGTCTTTCTTCCGGAAAACCGAGCGATCGTCATCGACAGCAAAGTTCCTTTAGTGGATTACGACGCCTACTGCTCGGCCACGGAACCGGTAGATCAGGAGAAGAGCCTTAAGTCGCACGGGTTGGCGGTGAAGCGGTTTATTGATGATCTTTCCGGAAAGGCCTATCCGGATCTGTTGGAGGGAAGGTCGCTGGATTTTACCGTGATGTTTATTCCGATTGAGCCGGCCTTCGGGGCGGCTCTGCGGGCGAATCCGGATCTGCTCGAGTATGCGTTCAATCAGCGGATTGTGTTGACGACTCCGAGTTCCCTGATGTCGACCCTGCGAACAATTGCCAATCTGTGGAAGATTGAGCGACAAAATAAGAATGTGCAGGAGATCGCACGGCTGGGAGGGAAACTGCACGACGATCTGGCGAACTTCTGCGGGGATTTGACGGAGGTCGGCAAGGCACTTGGAAAAGCGCATGAGGCACATGAGTCAGCAGTAAAAAAACTTTCCGAAAAGAAGGGGAATATTCTTGGGACGGCGGAGAAGTTGCGTGAGCTGGGTGCGAAAACGGAAAAAAGACTACCGACGATGTTGGGCGACGGTTCCGATTGAGAAAAACTAGTTTCGTTTCGGCTGGATAGTGACGAGGGCCAGGATGCCCGCACAGCCCTGAATGGCGGCTAGACCGAGAAGGGCCGCACCCATCCCGTGGTGGCTTTTCATCCAGCGAAAAAGTTCTGGGGCAACCAGACCAGCTAAATTACCAACCGAGTTGATCCAAGCGATGCCGGCGGCAGCGGCCGTTCCGGAAAGGATGGCAGTAGGCACGGACCAGAAGCATGAGGTGGTGGACATAACCCCCGTGACCGCGACAGCCAAGGTGATGAGTCGGGCCCAGCCGGGAAGGCCGGGAAAACCGCTGGCGGCAAAGGCAAAAGCTGCGGTGAGGGCAGAGAGGCCGACATGAAGGCGGCGTTCCCCTGTACGATCGGAATGGCGGCAGACCCAGACCATGCCAAATGCGGCGCAGGTCCACGGTAGTGCTGAGTAGAGTCCGATCTGCCAGTCCACTTGGGTCAGGGTGTCATGGATGATCTGGGGAAGCCAAAAGGAGGCGCCGTAGAGGCCGAAGACGATGGTGAACTGGGTGAGACAGAAAATCCAAATTCGCTTGGAACGAAAGGCATCTTTCAAGCTGAAGGCGTGTTCGCCAGAGGCGAGTTTGCGGTGCTGTTCGATATCGATCTTTTCGAGGATAAAGGACTTTTCTGTGGAGGTCAGCCAACGGGCGTGCTCAGGTCGATCGGTGAGCAGAAGGGGTACGAGGAGGCCGAGAAGAATGGAGGGAGTGCCTTCTAAGATAAAGAGCCACTGCCAAGAGTGAAGCCCGTGCCATCCGTCGGATACTTGAAGAATCCAGCCTGAGATGGGGCTTCCCAGAATGCCTGCGGCGGCGACTGCGGTCATAAACATGGCAGTCATGTGGGCTCGGTGTTCACGCGGGAACCAGTAGGTCAGGTACAGGATGATGCCAGGGAAAAAGCCCGCCTCGGCTATACCAAGAAGAAAACGGAGAATGTAGAAGGAGGTGGCATTGTAGCTGAAGGCCATCAGGGTGGAGATGATTCCCCAGCTGATCATGATGCGGGCGATCCAGAGTCGGGCTCCCGTGCGGTGCAGAATGAGGTTGGCAGGGACTTCAAAAATAAAGTAACCGACGAAAAAGATGCCTGCACCTGCAGCAAACACGGCATCGGAGAACCAGGGGACCTCGCGCATCGCGAGTTTGGCAAAGCCTACGTTGACCCGGTCGATATAAGCCAAGATGTAACAGGAGAAGAGGATGGGAATGAGTCGGAAGGCGACCTTGCGGTAGACGGGGTAGTGGGATGACATCGAGGAGGGATCTTACGTAGGTCTGGATAGGGCGTCTTTCTTAAAATCCAGGATGGGACGGAATTTGTCCCACCTGCTAGGGTATGGTTTCTGATGATGAGCCGTACATTCCTAGGTTGGGAAGAGCCTGTGATTGGACACACGGCAAAGTGGTTATTGGAGAATTATGAGGATTTGTCGGAGGTCAGGGTGGTGGTTCGGGGGTCACGAGCAGGGCGGCGTCTTTTGGAAAAGCTGGCGGTCGAGGCAGACCGACAAAAGCGCCCCCTTTTCCTTCCCAAGATCGGGACGATTGCGCAGACGGCAGATGATCTTTTTGAGGCCCCTGAAGGAATCTTGCCACCTGCTTCGGATCTTACCCAAAGGTTAGCTTGGATGGAGGCGTTGCGGCGCCTTCCTGAAAAAGAGAAAGCGAAGTTATATCTAATTCCGAAGGGAGTGGAGGCAAAGGGTCAGCCTGAACTGCTTTTGGCCAAAAGGATTCAAACCTTGTGGAGTGAGTTGGGCGGGGCAGGTCTGAGTTTCGCTAAGGTCGCGAAGGTGTTGGAGGAGAAAATGGCTGAGGCTCCTGCTTCGGAGGCAGAACGGTGGATGGTTCTTGAGCGCGTCTATTCGGTGTATGGCACGCTTTTAAATGAGTTGGGTTGGATGGATCCTGCCGAGAGGCGAGCTCTATTAGTGAAAAAAGGAAAAGTGAAGGAGAAGATTGTCGTACTTGCAGGTGTTGTGGAAATTCTTCCCGTTTTTGTGCAGATGCTGCAAGCCTTGGCGAAGGCACCGCAAATACTGATCTTTGCTCCCGAATCGGAGAAGGAGGGATT
>CAMBGW010000044.1 GCA_945866245.1 Verrucomicrobia subdivision 6 bacterium
GCTCTCGGGTGGCAGAGGTTTCGAAGATGGATTTAATCGGGCGGGCAGTATCGAAATCGGTCGCTGAGGTGCAAGAGACGGTGATGCGTGCGGTGCTTTATTCGGTTTAAAATTTGCCACAACCGCAGGAACCTGGGCCGCAGCCGTGGGTTGAGGATGAGGATGGTGTATTTTTGTTGGAGGCGATCATTCCAAGGCCTCCTGAGATGAGGCGACGGACGGGTTGGCCTGTATGTGGGTGACGAGTCAAAGGGGAATCTTTCATCGACTGTTGAAGTTCAAACTGGACGGGGCTTTCCCCGCTCTGGGTTGGGATGGTCTCATAGACGTAGGTGGTCACTTCTCGATCTTAGGGTTAGAGAAAGGTGAGCCTAGAAAAAAGTAGTTCGGGGAGCAGATCATTTGATCTGCGCTGGGAATAGGACAAGATGAAGTTATGCGAGAGCACGATTTTCATTATGCGTTGGAAAACACCAAGGTGATTTTACCTCCGCAGAAACGGCTAGAGACCTTTGGAACAACGGTTCTGAATTATCATCTAATCACGGAAGAGATGGACGCGGTCAACCGCATGCTGGTGAGGGAGGGAAGAATCCATGCGCAGAAGCCAGAGCTAGTCACTCCAGATGGGTTTGCTAAGTTGCTGCTGGATGGTTTTGGGGAGAAGGCGGAAAAGTACGCCGATGCGGTGAGTGAGTTTGCGTCCCAGATTGCGATTCTTAAGTATGGATTCTCTTTTCGAAAAGATGAAACAAAGCGGTATGAGGTAACGGGGGCCTTGGGCGAAGTTTCCGATAAAGTGCGGGCCGAGGTAGAGGCCAAGGGGGATCCTTTGTCGGCGGTTTTGACGGGCGTGGATGATGGATGGGAGGTATGTCTACTGAAGTTTGCTTTGGATATGGTTTTGGCCTCAGGGGGAGATCACGTGCGGGATCTGCGTCGGCGTGGTCTTTTGTGAAATAAGTAAGACTCGGATTCATTCGTACTGGGCTTAGGGTGGGATGGATTGAATACAGTGACTAAAGCGTGGTTGGGGTGGGCTGGGAGAGTGATCTTTACGGTTGGAGCGGTTTGGTTTCTTTCGACAAAGCTGAACTGGAGTGAGTTTGGTCAAATTGTGCGCAAGGTGGACGGGGGTTGGTTGGGTTTGGCTGTCTTAACCTATGGGGGGGTGGTGGGGATTTCGATTGTGCGCTGGCATCTCTTGCTGGAGGTAGCAGGAGCAGCGGTGGGGTGGGTGCGGACGGCTCAACTATCATTAGCGGGTCTTTTTTTTAACAGTGTTTTGCCCGGGATGATGGGGGGAGATGTGATGAGGGCCTACTGGGCGGCGCAAGATGCTCCGCAGGCGCGACCGGCCGCGGTGGTTTCTATTTTACTGGAGAGAGTGTTGGGGCTGACAGCGACGGTTGGGGTTGGGGCGGCTCTTATTTTGCCGCACTGGAGTGATTTGACAGCCCATCCGGTCACGCGAGCCGGGGCATATGCTTTCTTACTGGTTTCAGCGATCTTGCTGGTTCTGCTGGTTTTGCTGGCGCATCCCGCTTCGGGCAAGGTTTTGCGTGGGAACGATCTGTCGGCCTGGAGGAAAGCGGCGGGGGAGGGGGCGGAGGCGTGTCACGTTTGCCTGACGCATCCGGTGGGAGCGGGAGCAGGGCTAGGCCTAAGCGTGATTGCTCAACTTCTTTTGGTGACACTTTTTTTCTCCGTTTCGCAAGGAATGGGGTTGGATGTGGGCTTTTGGCAGATGGCCTCGGTGCTGCCGATGGTGGCTATGATTACCGTACTGCCGATTACGTGGAATGGGTTGGGCTTGCGCGAAGCGGCTTTTGTAACATTCTTGGGAACATTTGGGATTCCGACAGCGGCATCGGTGGCGATTTCTCTCATCGGCTTTGCCGTAATTCTGGCATGGAATTTGGTGGGCGGACTGGTCTACCTAACTACAGGGGTGGGAAAGAAATAGGGTCAGGAAGCTAGGAGAGCGGGGAGGGACTGTTTCTTCTTATGTTTTTCAGAGCGGCCTAGGTGGGTGCGGAGGAAGGGGGCGGTGCGAGAGGTTTTGGAAGTAGCGACGTGTTCGGGGGTTCCTTGGGACATGATAGTTCCGCCCGCCTCACCGCTCTCGGGTCCAATATCGATCAGGTAGTCAGCCTCCGCCAATACATCGAGATGATGTTCGATCACGACAACGGTATGCCCTGAATCGACCAGGCGATGCATCAGATTGAGCAGTCGCCGAACATCGGCCAGATGAAGCCCAACGGTGGGCTCTTCTAAAAGAAAGAGGTGATGAGCGGGACGGCGTGCCCGCCCTTTCGCATGAGCGTGATCGGCTGCGATTTGTGCTGTGGCAAGCTCTGTGACCAACTTCAGCCGTTGGGCTTCTCCACCCGAGAGGGTGGGGCTTGTTTGGCCTAATTGGAGGTAGCCGAGTCCTGTCTCTGCCATGAGTCGGCATGGGGTGGCAATTCGTGGATGCGGAGCAAAAAACTCGGCCGCTTTTTCTGCGGAAAGAGAGAGGGCCTGTTGGATCGAAAGGTCGCGGTAGCGGAGGGCCAAAATCTCCGGCTTCCAGCGCAGACCATTGCACTCCTCACATCGCACATCGGCAGGGGGGAGAAAACTCATCTGAACCCGTATGGTGCCAGCTCCATCACACGCGGGGCACCGACCTGGACCTGCGTTATGGGAAAAGTGGGAGGCAGTGAATCCCGACTGTTTGGCAACGGGCAAGCTGGCGTAGAGGGTGCGGAGATGATCCATCAGGCCCAGGTAGGTGGCAACGGTGGAGCGAGGGGTTTTTCCGATGGGAGATTGATCCACCTCGACCACGCGGTCGATGGCCTCAGCGCCGTGGACCGATTTCCAGCGGGGATCTTTCTTGGCGCGAAGTGGGGAGGTGGCGGGAAGAAGGATTTCTCGGGCCAAGGTGCTTTTGCCCGAACCGCTGACGCCGGAAAGCGCGGTGAGGCGGTGGAGAGGGATCGCGACATCGATGCCGTGAATATTGCGAGCGACTGCTCCCTGAATTTTGATCCATGAAGTTGCGCTGTCGATGGGGCGACGTTGTCCTCGTGCAGGGTGTTGGATCGGCTCCCCGAGTAGGCGTGCGGTGGCCGATTTGCCTTGGGCATCGATCTGGCGCCAGTTTCCCTGAGCTACGATCTCGCCCCCGTGGACGCCGGCTCCAGGACCGAGGTCGATGATATGGTCGGCCGCGCGCATGGTGTCCTCGTCATGTTCGACGACGAGAAGAGAGTTACCGCGATCTCGCAGATCTCGAAGAATCTCCAGAAGTTTCTGATTGTCGCGAGGATGAAGCCCGATGGTCGGCTCATCGAGAACGTAGAGAACACCCTGAAGATTCGAGCCCAGCTGAGCCGCCAGCCGAATGCGCTGGGATTCTCCCCCTGAGAGCGTCGGGGCGGAGCGGTCGAGATTGAGGTAATCGAGGCCTACTTTACGAAGGAAGGCAAGGCGTTGAAGGATCTCGGGCTGAATATCCCGCACGATGGTGGCTTCGCGGCCCGTGAATTTGACCTTGGAGAAAAAGGTTTCGAAGTTGCGAACGGAGAGGGAGTTAATTTCTGGAATCGTCTTCCCGGCAAAGCGAACTGATCGGGCGATGGGGTTGATCCGAGCTCCTTGGCAGGAGGGGCAAGGCAGGAGATCTCCATCGGCGATTTCTTCACGAGCGAGCTCCATTTGCTGCTCTTTTTCAGCCTCGTCTTCTGTTTCGGGTTCGGGAGGTTGGGCGAGGAGAGTTCCATAGCCTTGGCATTCGGTGCACCAACCGTGGGGGCTGTTAAAGGAGAAAAGGCGGGGGTCGAGTTCGTCAAAGGAGCGACCTGTTCCTGGGCAGAAAAGGTGGTGGCTGTGGATGGTGGATTTCCCTTGGCGATCGATGGCGTAGAGGGTGCCTTTGCCTAACGAAAGGGCTTGAGAAACAAGGATGGGAAGGTCTTTCTGTTTCGGCGCGAGTTGGCCTACGAGGACCTCGATCTGGTGCTCTTTATATCGGTCAAGAGGCTGAAACTTTTCCGGCTCTACCCACTTTCCGTCGACCCGAAGTAACTTGTAGCCCTTTTTCAAGGCCCAGCGCGCGACCTCGGTATGAAAACCTTTTCTGCCGCGGATTAATGGGGCCAGTAGATCAAGTCGCTTTGATTTACGGAGTTGGCGTTGGATCCGCTTGATGATGTCGGCGGAGTTTTGTCGGATAGCGGCCTCTCCTGTGTCGGGATCATGTTGGACTCCTAGTTTGGCATAGAGGAGCCGAAGAAACTGATAGAGTTCCGTTACGGTAGCGACGGTGGATTTTCTGCCTCCGCGGGTGGTGCGTTGTTCGATAGCGACGGCTGGCGGCAGCCCGGTGATCGAGTCGACATCCGGTTTTTCCAACTGCTCGACAAATTGGCGTGCGTAGGTGTTGAGGCAGTCGAGATAGCGCCGTTGGCCTTCGCTGAAGAGAAGATCGAAAGCGAGGGTGCTTTTACCAGAACCGGATAGACCCGTGACCACGACCATTTTATGGCGGGGGATCCGCAAATCGAAGTTTTTCAGATTATGATGACGGGCACCGCGAACGACCATCTCCTGAGGCGGAGGCTGAGTGAGGGAGAAGGGCGGGGCTTCATGGAGACGAAGGGTAGGAGACGGTTTTTTTGAGAGAAGGGGTGCGAGGTAGGTAGCGGTATGACTTTTTTTGCTTTGGGCTACTTGTTCGGGGGTGCCTGCGGCAACGAGCTTTCCGCCAGCAGCGCCTGCCTCTGGGCCGAGGTCGAGAATCCAGTCGGCATTTTTCAGGACATCGAGATGGTGTTCGATGACGAGGAGAGAGGCGCCTTGATCGACAAGACGGTGGAGAAGGCGAATGAGTAGGGCCACATCATCCAAGTGAAGACCGGTGGTGGGTTCGTCCAAAATGAGCAGGGGGTGGTGGGGGGCGGGGAGCTTGGCACCTTTTTTTCGGCCAGGTTTCGGGGCTTCGACAGGATTATTTTGGGGCGCTAAGTGGGCGACCAGCTTGAGTCGTTGGGCTTCCCCGCCAGAAAGCTGACTGAGGGGTTGCCCGCACCGGAGATAGCCGAGTCCAACTTCGATGAGGAGAGAGAGGGCTTGGCAGATCTTTAGGTGGCATTCGCGTGCGCGGGGGGTGAGGTTATCGCGTGGGGCGAAGTGGAGAAGAGTTTCAGCGGCTGTCATTTCGAGAAGCTGGTCGATCGACTTCCTTAAGTAGGGGGCGGCTAGGACATGGGGTTGGAAGCGGTGGCCTTCGCAGGTTGGGCAGGTAACGAAGACGTCGGAGAGAAATTGCATCGAGACTTTTTCGTAGCCCATGCCTCCGCACCGTTCGCAGCGGCCGCCCCCCGCGTTAAATGAAAAGGCGGATGCGGGGAGACCTGCGCTTTGGGCTTCTTCGGTTGAGGCATAGAGTTCCCGGACAAGGTCATAAATATCGAGGTAGAGAAGAGGGGTGGAGCGTGGGGTTTGGGAGAGAGGGGATTGGTCCACGAGAAGGACATCGGTAATCGTTTCGTAGCCTGAGATCGATTTCAGTGAGGGGGGATTTTCAACAGCACGCCCCATCTGGTGAAGCAGGGTTTTATAGATAACTTCGTGGACAAGGGTGCTTTTGCCCGAGCCGCTGACTCCAGAGACGGCGACAAGTCTGTGCAGGGGGAGATTGGCGTTAAGATTCTTCAGATTATGGCAGTCGGCCCCTTGGACGCGGAGCCACGGGTGACCTTTTTCGGGGCAGCTGCGTCGAGGAGAGGGAAGCGGAATGGAGCGGCGACCGGATAGGTAGGCTCCGGTGGGAGAGTTTTTTACTTTGAGGAGACCGGCGGGTGGGCCGGAGTAGAGAAGATGACCCCCTTCGCTACCTGCGCCGGGCCCGAGCTCCAAAATATTTTCGGCGGAGCGGATGACCGTTTCGTCGTGCTCCACAACTAGGACAGTATTTCCGGCGGTGCGCAGATCGCGGAGAAGGTCGAGGAGGCGGTTGGTATCGCGGGGGTGGAGGCCGATGCTGGGCTCATCGAGGACGAAGAGAGTCCCTGTGAGTCCTGTGCCGAGACAGCCGGTCAGGTTCACCCGTTGTAGTTCTCCTCCGGAAAGAGTGCGGGTGGGGCGATCGAGAGTTAAGTAGCCGAGTCCGACTCCGAGGAGAAAGCGCAGGCGATGGCGTATATTCTCTAAAGGGGTTTGCGCGGAGGCGTCTTCAGTTTTGATTTTTTCGACGAGGGCCGCGAGCTCGGAGAGGGAAAGGGAGTTGAGTTCGGGCATGGTTTTTCCTGAGAGTCGCCAGAAGGTGGTTTCGGGACGGTAGCGCTGTCCGCTGCAGTTGGGACACGGCCGATAGGCGCGGTAGCGGGCTAAGAGGATTCGGACATGCATTTTGTAGGTTTTGGTTTCGAGCCAGCGGAAAAAACCGCGGACGCCGTACCAGTCACCAGAGTCCCACAGTTCGGAGAGTTCTCGGGTGGAGCCGTCCTGGCCTTCGAGAACAAATTTCTGGTGAGCGGCTGAGAGTTCGCAAAAGGGAACTTCCAAGGGGATGCGGTGTTTCCGGCAGGCTTTTTCGAGGTCCTGTTGGCAATCCTCGAAGCTGGCGGTTTGCCAAGGTTTGACCACTCCGCCTGCGATGGTCAGGTTGCGGTCGGGTAGTGCGAGGGACTCATCGATTTCAATGATTCGACCGAAGCCGCGACAGGCGGGGCAGGCGCCGAGGGGGTGGTTGAATGAGAAGAGGGCGGGGGTGGGTTCGTGAAAGTCTCGTTGGTCCCGGGGACAAAAGTAGCGATCGGAGTAGAGGTGAAGATGGGTGGGATCTTTGACGAGGGAGATGGCGGCGACGCCCCGGCCGTACTGAAGACAAGAGGTGAGGGCTTCGGCGAGTCGGGCTTGGGAGGGGCGGTTCAGGGTGATGCGATCTTGAATAACGGGAACAAGGAGGTTTTGCTCTGGAGGAGTTTGAGACAGAGCAAGGGCGAGGGCTTCGAGGCCGGCGGCTTCATCGAGGCGTTGGGGTTTGCCGTTAAGGAGGGCTCGTCGAAAGCCTTGGCGGGCGAGGAAGGCGGCCGCTTCGTCGGCGGGTGTTTTTTGCGGAAAGGGAATACGGAAAAGGAGCCAGGCTTCCTCGTTGGGGTGGTGGGAGAGGAGGTCGGAAAGGATGGAGTGGGGGGTCCAAGGTTGGACGGGTTGAGAGCAGTCGGGACAGGTGAGTTTAGCGAGCCGGGGGAAGATGAGTTTGAGGTGGTCGGCGATTTCAGTGACGGTGCCGACGGTGCTTCGGGAGGAGCGGACCGGGTTACTTTGGCCAAGGGCGATGGCGGGGGGGATTCCCTCGATGCGTCGAACGCGCGGGCGGTCCATACGCTCGAGGAACTGGCGGGTGTAGGGACTAAAGGTCTCGGCGTAACGGCGTTGGCCTTCGGCGTAGAGGGTATCGAAAGCAAGGGAGGACTTGCCCGAGCCGGAGGGACCGGTCAGGACATGAAACATACCGAGGGGAAGATCGAAGGTTAGATCTTTGAGATTATTTTGGCAGGCACCTTCGATGCGGATAAAACCGGATGGATCCATGGGGTGGGTAGACTAGCTCTGGATTGGACGGGAACAAATGAGAGAGTTGGTGTTCGTGGCAAAAATTTACGAAGGATCAGTCCGCATCGGCTGAAATATTGTCTACTTGGGTGAAGTTGAGGCCGAGCGATATTCAGGCAGGAAAGGTGGGCGGTAGGGTTGGATGAGCCTGAAAAAAAAGAGATGTTGACGAGTGGCAAAGATTAGTACAAATGTTATTACATAGAGATGAAAACCAAAATCCGAAAATTCGGGAATTCTTTAGGGATTATTTTGCCGAAAGAGGCGATTTCGGCGATGAAGGTTCAAGAGGGGGCTGCGGTG
>CAMBGW010000045.1 GCA_945866245.1 Verrucomicrobia subdivision 6 bacterium
GAACGAATGCTTGGTCAAAAGCTGCCACGTAAGAAATTGGAAAGCTTCCCTTACCGTTTTACCGCTCTTTTTGAAGAGGGCCACACTGTGGCGCAAACTCGTATGCGGGGTGTCCGCACCCATCGCGGCTACACCTTCGGCGCACGTCGACGGTAGCCGAGTCGCACACCAAAGGCAAGGTGGTCAACCTCCCCCTAATTGGCCTAGCACACGTTCGACTTGCTCTTCGTGTATAGAGTTTTATCTTAGGTCTCATGTTGGCCATACAGCTCCCACTTAAGATTGAGAAAAGGCTCGCTGCTCTGGCGGAAAAGAGTGGTCGCACCAAGACCTTCTATGCACGCGAGGCCATTCTCACCCATCTGGAAGATCTCGAGGATATTTACCTAGCCTCGAAAAGACTACGCCGTCCTGCCCGATCGTACTCGTCCAAAGAAGTGAAGAATGAATTGGGTTTACCGCTTTGATGCACGCGCCCTCAAGGAGCTAAAGAAATTGGGCCCGAGTGCCCAAAATCAAATCATTGCTTACCTCGACGAACGAATTGAAGGCTCTCACAATCCTCGCTCGATCGGCAAACCCCTCCGATCAGACTTTGCTGGGTTATGGCGATACCGCGTTGGCGATTACAGAGTCTTATGTCAGATCCAAGATCGCGCTGTGCTTGTGCTGGTGGTAGCGGTGGGACACCGAAGGGAAATCTACCGCTAAATCCCCCTCTACCTTTTTACCTTCGCCGCAACTTTCAGTCGCAATCCATTCAGCCGAATAAAGCCTGTGGCATCGTCCTGATTATAAGCCTTGGTCGGATCCGCCTCCATCGTGGCAATTTCTGGATTGTAGAGGCTCAGTCTCGACTTTCTGCCCCCCGCGTAGATTCCCCCTTTGTATAACTTCACCCTGACCACTCCCGTCACGTTCTTCTGACTCTCCTCCACCAACGCCTGAAGAGCCAACCGCTCCGGCGCGAACCAGAAACCGTAGTAAACCAACTCGCTATATTTGGGGATCAGACTATCCCGAAGGTGCATCACCTCGCGATCCATCGTCAAACTCTCCATCTGTCGATGGGCAAAATGCAGAATTGCCCCGCCTGGGGTCTCATAGACGCCTCGACTCTTCATTCCGACGAACCGGTTCTCCACCATATCCACCCGCCCTACCCCGTGTTTCCCGCCCAGCTTGTTCAGCGCCCGCATGACTGCAAGCGGAGAAAGCTTTTTTCCGTTGACCGCCACACAATCCCCTTTTCGAAACTCGAGCGTCACATACTCCGCCTTGTTGGGCGCGTCCTCTGGCGAAACCGAAAGGGTGAACATCTTTTTGTTCGCCGGAGCAAAGGCATCAAACCACGGATCTTCCAGAATCCCTGCCTCATAGGAAATGTGCAGTAGGTTCCGATCCATCGAGTACGGCTTTTTAGCCGTGGCTTGCACAGGAATCTTTCGCTGTTCGCAGTACCGAATCATCTCCGCTCGACCCGGAAACCGCTTCCGAAAACGTTCGTCCCTCCAAGGCGCAATCACTTCCACATCCGGCGCCAAGGCCGCTGAAGTCAGCTCAAACCGAACCTGATCGTTCCCCTTTCCCGTAGCCCCATGCGCAATGGCCTGAGCTTTTTCTTTGCGTGCTATCTCCACCATCCGCTTGGCAATTAAGGGCCGGGCAATCGAAGTTCCTAAAAAATATTGTCCCTCATAGATCGCGCCCGCCCGCATCATCGGAAAGATAAAATCCTTCGCAAACTCCTCCTGAAGATTATCGATGTAGATTTTCGATGCCCCTGTCTTGGCCGCCTTGGCTTTGAGGCCATGCAGCTCCTCGTCCTGACCAATATCAGCGCAGAAGGCAATCACCTCCGCCCGGTAGGTTTCCTTGAGCCAAGCGAGTAAGACGGAGGTATCTAGACCTCCGGAGTAGGCGAGAACGATCTTCATGAAAATAGCAGAGCGCAGATCCCCTTGGGGATCAAGCCGCTACCGATTGGGACTTGCGTGCCGTCCCCTTGATTCTGGCTAAGTGCGGTAACAGCTTCTCTTTTGCCGCCTTCACGCTTAACCCATAGCGGACTCGTAAATCATCCGGCTTGCCGTGATCGACAAACTCATCCGGCCAACCGATCCGGACCACCGGCGTCGTCATGCCTAAGTTGGAAACCTCCTCCAAAATACCACTTCCAAAGCCCCCCTTAATCACGTGATCTTCAAAGGTCACGATCACATCAGCACTTTGACCGAAAAGCTGTAGGAGCGCCGTATCGATCGGCTTGGCAAAGCGCGCGTTTATCACCGCCGCCTCGATTCCCTCCTCTTTTTTTAACTCATCCGAAAGCTGCATCGCCATCGGCAACATCTGGCCGTACGACCAAATGACAACTTTTTGCCCATGCCGAATCACCTCCGCCTTGCCAATCGGCAAAGCTAATGGGGTTTTCTTGATCGCCGCGTTGGGTCCTACCCCCCGGGGGTATCGAATGGCTACCGGCCCTGCATGCAAACTTGCCGTATAGAGCATGTCCACGAACTCATCCTCATCTTTCGGGGACATGTGAATCAAGTTTGGCACACCCCGCAAATAGGAAATGTCGAAGAGTCCGTGGTGGGTCGGCCCGTCGTCTCCCGAGAGACCCCCTCGGTCCATACAAAACACCACGGGAAGATTTTGCAGACAAACATCGTGGATAATCTGGTCGTAGGCCCTCTGCAAGAAGGTCGAGTAGATCGCACAAAAAGGCTTAAAACCTTTCGTCGCCATTCCCGCAGCAAAAAGCACTGCGTGCTCTTCCGCGATACCCACATCGAAATACCGATCCAAATGTTTCGGTTGGAATCGATCCAGACCCGTACCATTAGGCATCGCTCCGGTAATCGCCACGATTCTGGGATCGTTGTCCGCCATTTTGGAAAGATGGTCCGCAAAAACTTCGCTGTAAGTGGGCTGACCCAACGCCTTGGTTTCTCCCGTTTCCGGATCATAAGGTCCAAGCCCGTGGAACTTTTTCTGTTTCGCTAAAGCCGGCTCATACCCTTTTCCTTTCGTCGTCACCACATGAAGAATCACGGGGAAGTTTTGCGTTTTCAGGAACTCAAACATTTTGATTAAGTTGGAAATATCGTGCCCGTCCACCGGGCCGTAGTAAGTCACACCCAACTCCTCAAAAATTACGCTCGGGAAGATCATCCCTTTGACATGCTCCTCGGCTCTCCGGGCCACCTTCAAGGCCTTCGATCCTCCGATTTTTTCAATAAAGTGGGCTGCCCTCTCATGAAGATGGATGAATCGCGAGTCGGTGGTGATTTTATTTAAATATCCGGCGATCGCCCCCACGTTTTTGTCGATCGACCACTTGTTGTCGTTCAGAATCGTGATCAAGCGCTTGGTGTGATGCGAAACATTATTCAACGCTTCAAAAGTCACCCCGCAGGTAAAAGCGGCATCTCCTGCCAAACAAACCACATGCTCCTTGCCTCCCCGCATATCTCGGGCCGATGCCATGCCCAACGCCGCCGAAAGAGCCGTTCCAGCGTGCCCCGCCCCAAAACAGTCGTGATCGCTCTCCGTCCTCAACATAAATCCATTCAACCCGCCCTGCTGCCGGATCGTGTGAAACCGATCTCGCCGGCCGGTCAAAAGCTTGTGCACGTAAGCCTGGTGACTGACGTCGAAAATAAAGTGATCGGTCGGGGTATCAAATACTCGGTGCAAAGCAATCGTCAGCTCGACCACTCCAAGGTTTGGCCCTAAATGGCCACCCGTTTTGCTGAGAACCTCAATGAGCTCCTCCCTGATCTCTTTGGCCAGGCGCGGAAGCTCCTCCAGGGGAATTTTCTTAACGTCGTCCGGGCCTTTGATCTGATCCAACAGTTTGGTTGCCATGGGAAGCTGGTTAGATGAGCAGATCTGGGGCTCCTCGACCAGCCTTCTTTCCATGCAACGATTTGTGAGGCTCCCCCCCCATCTCCTCCAACTCCCCCTCCTCAATTGACCCGTTTTTCTTCTTGGTTAACAACGTGATGCGCTTCTCAGCCGCCTTGAGCTTTTCACTGCAAACCCCCACCAATTTCATCCCTAACTCATATTTTTCCACAATGGTCTCTAGGGGAAGTTCCGGAGACTCCATCTGCTCCACCAAGGACTCCAGCTGTTTTAAACTTTCCTCAAAGGATCCTTCACCCGCCGCTTTGCCCGTCTTCGCCATAGAAAATCATTCCTCCTCAGCCTATCCCAAGTCGAGTTCTTATTCCCTTTTGCCCTTCACTTTGACTTCCACCTTTCCATCTACAAACCGCACTACCAAATCCCCCTGGTCACGTGCAGCCTTCACTTTTCGAATTAATTTTCCATCGGGCGTTTGGATGAGTGCATACCCACGCTTCAAGGTCTCCTCTGGTCCCATCGCCCGCAACCGATCCGCCGCCGCCTGCACCCGTAAAGATAGCTCCCTGAACCTTCGCTCAGGCCTCAGTGCCGCCCAACGCCCCAGCAATCCCTGCACATACTGCTTTCGATATCGCCACCCAGTTTCCAAACCGCGCAGCAACTGTACCGCTAGCTCATCCACCCTTTGCCCGCTCATCTCCACCATTTTTCGCGGTTCGCGAAAGACATAGCTTCCAGCCAGATCTGTTACCCTTCTTTTCTTCTCCTGCAGAAATTCCACCGTCGCCTCCCCTAACCGATCTCCCCACGCCCGCACCTCTTCCCCCCAATCTTCGTCTGGTCGACTCACCATTTCCGCTGCCACCGATGGCGTGGGGGCCCGCAGATCCGCCACAAAATCACAAATCGTAAAGTCGGTCTCATGCCCCACCCCGCTAATCACTGGGACCGGACTCGCCGCTACCGCCCTTGCCACCACCTCCTCATTGAACGCCCACAAATCCTCCAAACTTCCCCCTCCCCGCACCACCAGCAACACATCAAAATCTCTCTTTCCCATCTCTCCCATCGCGTCTGCTACCTCCTCCGCCGCCCCCTCCCCCTGGACCTTCACCCCAAAAACCGTGATCCCTATCCGTGGACACCTTCTTTGCAGGACATGAATCGCATCCCGCACCGCCGCCCCCGTCGGACTAGTAATCATTCCCACCCTTCTCACAAATTCCGGAATCGATCTCTTGCGCGACTCCTCAAATAAACCCTCGCCCTGCAACTTTCTTTTCAACTCCTCAAAACGTTGATGCAAATCTCCCTTTCCCACTGGCTCTAAACTTCGCACAATCAACTGATACGCCCCACGCGGGGCATACACCGACACCTCTCCCGCTGCCACTACCTTCGCCCCATCCTTGGGAGCCACCGCCAGCCGACCCGCCGACCCCTTAAACAGTGCACAAGGAATCTGGGACCCCTCATCCTTAAGAGTGAAGTAGTAGTGCCCAGAAGATTGATGCCTCAAATTAGAAATCTCCCCCTGCACCGACACCTCCCCCACCTGATCCTCTAAGATCTCCTTAATCTGCGCCGTCAACGCAGATACCGTGAGTGGCTCTACCCGGCTCACTTCGGTCGCTGAATCCTCTGAATCGCTGTGGCTTTCCCCGTCTCCTCATCCACATCGATCACCACCCCATCTAGTTGAATCCCCCCCGTGGCCAGATGCATCTTCACGGGCATCAAGGTCCGAAACCGATCCACAATGAAACTTTTCTCCCGACCAATCACAGAGTCGTGCGCCCCGCAAAAACCCACATCCGTAATATAAGCCGTGCCTCCCGCCAACACCTTCTCATCCGCCGTCTGCACGTGGGTATGAGTGCCGACCACTGCCGAAACCTTTCCATCAAATGCGTGGCCGAAGGCAATTTTCTCCGATGTCGTCTCTGCATGAAAATCCACCAAGATCGTTTTTGTCTCTTTCCGGATCTCTTCGAGAATCGGATCCATCAGAAGAAAAGGATTGTCCACATCCGCCTTCATAAAGGTTCTGCCCATGGCATTGACCACACCCAGCTTTTTTCCATTTCCCGTCACCACAATGAACCCCTTCCCTGGGCAGGTTCCGGGAAAGTTGAAGGGTCGGATTAATCGGGGCTCCTCCGCAAAGAAACTCATGATTTCTCTCTGATCCCAGCAGTGATCCCCCAAAGTAATCACGTCCACCTTCGCCCGAAAAATGTCATAGGCTAACTTAGGAGTAATTCCGTTCCCTCCCGCCACATTCTCTCCATTCACCACGATAAAATCAGGGGCAAACTCCTCGATCAAACGAGGCATTCCGTCCCGCACCGCCTCCCGGCCGTACTCCGCCACCACATCCCCCAAGAAAAGAATCCTCATCCCCAAACCCTACCCCTTTCCCCCTTTTCGACCAATCTCCAAACATTCCCATCGCCCCCTTTTTCCTCCAAGCTTGCCCCTATGCCCAAGCCGTTCCTCGTTTCTCAATCCGGACCACTGCTCGAACAGATGTTCTCTGCTTGGCCAGAGGAAAAAAAGAAGCAGATCCGTACTTGGCTCAAGTTTCAATCCGTCGCCGTCAACGGCCGTCCCGTCTCCCAGTTCAATCACCCCTTGTCGGTAGGCGATACTGTATCGATTCGCTCCGACCGCTTTGCCGCACCCAAAACCAGCCTTCCCTCCGGAATTCAGATCTTTTTTGAAGATGCCCACCTCCTCGTCATCTCAAAACCCGAAAACCTCCTCAGCATCGCCAGTGAGGCTGAGCCTGAAAAAACCGCCTACTTCCAGCTGACCGAATACGTTCGCCAAGCTCATCCCCGCTCCAAACAGCGGGTCTGGATTGTCCACCGTCTCGATCGAGAAACCTCCGGCCTCATGGTCTTCGCCAAAACTCCCGAAACCAAAGAATCCCTTCAGCGCACCTGGGATCAGTTTGCAAAAAAGTACGAAGCAATCATCGAGGGTCATCTTCCCCAAGATCTACACACCATCGAATCCGACCTCGACGAATCCAATCCCTTTAAAGTTTTTATTCGTCCCGCCTCCGCCCTCACCCGTCATGCCATCACCCACGTGCGAACCTTAAAAAAGAACCGGCACCGCTCTCTCGTCGAACTCACCCTGGAAACTGGACGGCGCCACCAGCTCCGCGTCCAGCTCTCCTCTCTCGGTTGCCCGATTGTGGGCGATGAAAAATATGGGGCGAAGAGCAACCCTGCGAAACGACTTGGTCTTCACGCCTGCTTCCTTCGTCTCATTCACCCCGTTACCCAGCAGGAGCTACGTTTTACCTGCCCCCTGCCAAAATCACTTGCTCGCTTAGTGTCAGATTCTTAGAAAACCTTCCGAAGCCTCGCTCATCTGCAAAAATCTGTCCTACTCCCGCGCCTGCAAGCCATACCGCTCCACACGTGTTCTTAACGCCGCTCGAGTAACACCCAGCACCTCAGCTGCCCGCTTCACATTCCCCCCCGCCTCCTGCAACGCGCGCTCCACCAACATTTTCTCCGCTGCGCCTAAAAGGTCTCCCCCAGGATTTTGTGCCTTCAAATCACCCCACCAATCACCCTTATTTTCCATCGTTCCCTGACCCCCGATCAATTCTGGCGGCAAATCCCCCGGCTCAATCAATTCCGCCGCCGCACATACCACCGCCCGCGTAACCGCATTCTCCAACTCCCTCACATTCCCCGGCCAACTCCAGCCCTGCAGTGCTTTCCGACTAGCCGAAGAAAACTTTAAGCCCCGCTCCTTTTCCACC
>CAMBGW010000046.1 GCA_945866245.1 Verrucomicrobia subdivision 6 bacterium
ATTGTTTTCATGCTCTCGCTCGACTCACCCACCGGTTTCCCCGAATCCAAAACCGCCAAGGAAATCGCGCCGCTGGACCGGCATAGTTCACTCCCACTCTTCGACCTGTCTCAATCTTTCCCTTGGGAACTTTCACCCCATCATCTTCGATCGATATCGGTCCGCAAACAAGATCACTTCCACACCAATCCATGCAGATTCCCAAGGCTTGAGCCAGCGCACCCGGCCCCGCCGTCAACCGAAACTCCGACGCGGAAACTCCTCTTCGCCGCGCCATCTTTTCGACTCCCTCCAACGGCTCCACACCACGAATCAGAACAGCCGCCGCTACCCCCTCCGGAGCTGTGACTACGTTCATCATTCGATGAATCCCATAGCATAAGTAAATATAAGCCGTTCCAGGTCGCCCAAACATCGACTCGTTGCGAACCGTCCGACCTTTCCAAGCATGGGAAGCCCGATCCTGCGCCCCTCCATAAGCCTCCGTTTCAACAATGCGAGCCGCACAATCCCCACTTTTTCCCTTCACCCGCACAATTTTTCCCAGTAATCCACGCGCGACCTTTACTGGATTCGGACCGGAGTAAAAGTGGCGTGGAACGATCCGCCTCACGGGCTTCGCGCACCAAACAGGGCTGTCCCGATTCTCACGAGGGTCGACCCCTCGGCAATCGCCACCGCAAAATCGTGACTCATCCCCATCGACAACTCAGGCAAATGAGCCCCTTGCGAATCTTGGAGCCGATCCCGAATCTCCCGTAGTTTCGAAAAGAACGGGCGCGCCATCTCCGGATCTTCACGGAACGGCGGAATCGCCATCAACCCGATCACCTCCAAACGCGATAAGGGCATCACCCTCTGAAGCAAATCCTCCACCAGCTCCGGAGCACATCCGTGCTTGGCCGCCTCCCCCCCCACATTGACCTCCAACATGATCCGCATCTTTTTTCCAGCCGTCTCCAATCTCTTCTGCAGCTCTTGAGCCAAATCCAGCCGGTCGACCGACTCAATCACATCGAAACAGTCGACCGCATCTTTCGCCTTATTGGTTTGCAGGCCTCCGATGAAGTGCCACTCCCCGCCCATCGGCATCTCCGGAATTTTCACTCTCGCCTCCTGCACACGGTTTTCCCCAAAAAGCCGATGCCCCAACTGCCAGATCACTCGGATCTTTTCTGAATCCATCTTCTTGCTTACCGCCAAAAGCCTCACCGTTTTCGGATCCCGACCCACCTTCTCGGCCGATAACCCGATCTGCTTCTGGATCGAATGATAGTTTTCCTCAAGAACAGAGCTCATGATTAGTTAGGCTTGGTTTGCATTGGCGATAAGGTCTGATAATAATGCTCTCCTTATGCAAGTAGAGTCTTTTCGAGTATTTCGGGATCTGGTCGAGACTCGCTCCTTCAGCCGCTCCGCCAGCCTCAACGGCATCACCCAGTCTGCCGTCAGCCAGCAGCTCCGTTCGATCGAGGTTCGCCTGCGTGTCCCACTTCTCGAACGCACCAGCAAACAGTTTGCCCTCACCCGTGAAGGCCAACTTCTCTATGAGGCCAGCCGCGAAATCATCGGCTACTACCAGCGCTTTCAACATCAGCTGGAAGAGATGCGAAATATTATCTCCGGAACCATCCGCCTCGTGGCGGTTCCTAGCCTAGGCCTGCACGAACTCCCTCCCTACATCAAAGATTTCCTCAAAGCCTTTCCCCAAGTCAAAATTCAGGTGGATTATCGCCGCTCCAATGAGGTGTATGAGACGATCATTGCCGGCGAGGCGGACGTAGGCTTTGTCGCGTTCCCCTCCCCCCGCAAGGGCCTCAAAGTGGAAACTTTTAAAAAGGATACTCTTCACATCATCTGCGCCCCCGGCCATCCCCTTCTCAAAAAAGGCCCCATCCATCTTCCCGACCTTGCCCAAAGTAAGATCGTCTCTTTGGCCCCTGAGATGCCCACTCGCCAAGGGCTCGATAAAATCTTGGCAGCCCGAGGGCTGAAGTTTCATCCCATGATGGAGTTCGATAATGTGGAAACCCTCAAGCAAGCGGTCGAAATTAACGCCGGCATCGCTTTCCTGCCCGCTTCCGCCATTAGCTCCGAACTTGCCAAGGGCACTCTCGCCATCCTCCCTCACCAAGGCTCCGAAATTATTCGGCCCTTAGGAATTGTTTCCCGGGCCAGCCGGATGGTATCCCCAGCGGTGAAACGCTTCCTCAAAGCTCTGAAAACGCCGCGAGAGACTTCCTCCTCACCCGCCCCAGAATCTGCTAAAACTGCCGCTTCATGACCAGCACCCCCACCGCACCCTTGACCCCGCAAGCGCGCGCCTACGAAAGCATGCGGACTCAGGGACTCCGCCTCACTTCCCAGAGAAAAACGATTACCGAGGTCGCCTTCGGAACTCGCGAACACTTCACCGCTGAATCCCTCTTGACCCGCTCCCGCCGCCGCGATTCGAAAGTGTCTCGAGCCACCGTTTATCGGACTCTCTCTTTTCTCGTCCGTGCCGGGCTACTCCGCCAAGTCGGTATTGGCCAATCCTCCCCTCTTTATGATCCCAACTTTGCCGATCATCCCCGCCACGGACACTTTGTCTGTGTCGACTGCCAAAAAATCGTCGAGTTTCATGACCACTGCTTGGACGTACGGGAATCGATTGTCACCAAGGATCACGGCTTCAGCCCGAAACGAGTCAACCTGCAGATCGAGGCGACTTGTGACGCCTTACGCGAAAACGGGGTTTGCCCGAGAAACTCTCGTGCGGTTCAACCCAAATCTAAAAAATAATCTTTAAGCCCGCGTACCAGTTGCGTGGCATGGCAGGGTCGATGCCATCTCCTCGAATCCGTGCGTAGTACTGTTTATTGAAAACATTGTTGATCCCGGCCACCACACTGACGTACTCATTCCACAGCTTCGCTTCCAAGGTCAGATCCCAAAGATTATAGGCCGGAATGAATCGCGAATCGGCTCCCGTCAGGTTGTTATCACTGGCATAGCTGTGCCCGACATAAGTTCCCAAGAAGGAAGCTTTCACTTTACTTTGCCAGTCATAAACCAAGCCGGTTTTATAAACATAGTTGGAAAGATATTGCGGAGTTTTTCCCTCATTGGCTCCATTGATAAAGTTCCCGTTTTGCAACGTCAGGGCAGTGTAAAAATTAAGAGCCCCATACTCTTTCGACCAGCCAGCTGTCTTTCCATCCTGCAAATCCCCCATGCCCATTTGGTCGTGGGCGATCCCGTCTGCGATTCCCACCAGATCCACCTGAAAAAGTAGATCCCACCCATAAACTCGGGATCGGCCCGAATTACTCGTGATATTGACCCCGCCCACCGCCGTCTCTCCGATCTGGTTGGAATAGTCGACACAAAATCCACTCGTATCGAAGGTCAACCACTCGGTCGGTGTTCCCCGAACTCCCGCCTCGTAGTTCCAGACAGTCCCCTCCGCCAAATTGCCCGAAACTCGCTGATTCGGCCCGGTGGGAACCGCTTGGGCAAAGGTGGGAGGCCGATACGCCTCCGACACATTGGCATACATGGCCATTTCTTGGGGCAACGAATACTCCACACCTAAACCAACCAGCGGGACAAAATTATTCTGATTTTGAGTTCCAAGGGGTTGGCCGGCGGAAGATTTTTCCTGATCGATCTTCAAATCCACCGATTGCCATATATTTTCCATGCGAAACCCAGGAACGACCGAAAGATCCCCTACGGTAAACTTATTTTCCACAAAGAAGGGTGCGTACCAGACCGATCGATCGCTCTGGTTCCGAATTTGTCCGGTATTCGAGGTCGGAGTCAGCCCCTGTTTGTCAGTTCTTGGGGAGGTCGTGTTATAGACCATAAAACCCGCAGTCAGAGTCTGAGACTCGCCCCCCAGATCCCAATCCCAGCGCCATCTTGGCTCCATGCCCCATGTGTAGAACTGCTGGGTCTCCAGCTGCGTGGTGGACTTTGTCGGCAAGGTCCCAAAACCACTGCCCTCTTGCCTTCGACTCCATCGTCGGTAGTAGTCGAACCAAACACGGTAAGAAAAAAAGAGATCGTCGGAGAATTCTGACTCATGAATGGCCGAGGCCGCATATCGGCTCAGCTGAAACTCATCGTTAAATCGAGATGTGGCATTTCGGTTCACATTATAATTCACAGGGGTATTGGTCGTACTGTTATTCAATCGAAGCCCCCCTGGCTCGCCGTGACACTCATCATACCCATTCAACTTAAAGTACCAGCGATGCTTCGTATCCGCATCCAACGCCATGGTCAGATTTCCGTTGTTCAAGTCGTACTGGCTGTTGGCCTGTCGAAACCCTTGGGATTGTCGATGATTGAACCACCCATAATACCCCACGTTGTCCACCGTTCCGCCAACCGAGTTAAAGCTGGAGATATAGTCAAAGCTTCCCCCCATGGTGATCGACTCCGCGGTAAATTTTTTATCCAGAGGAGGCTTTCGCATGACAAAGTTAATCGCGCCCGCCGGTTGAGGTCCGTACATCAAAGCCGCTCCTCCTCGAATAAATTCCATACTCTCCATCGGATAGGTTGGAGGAAGGTAATACGCTTCGGGATAACCGATCATATCAGCCTGAATCGGAATACCGTCTTCCAAGACTTGAAAGCTTTGCAGTCGGTGAGGATCAAATCCTCGATAGGCGATACTCGCTAAGGGAGTACTCTCCTCCGGCACGACCAAGCCAGGCGTGGTCGCGGTAATCTGCCTCCAGTTATCATCTTTCACCTCAGGAAGGTAGTGAGCATCAATATTGGAAGTTCTCTTTCCCGCATTGATTCTTGTTCCCTCCACATCCGGCAAAAATGGTAGGCGGGTTTGAACATCGTAATCCGCCTCAACTTCCACCTGCTCCAATCTCACTATTTTGCCCGCGCTATCCACTGCCGCTTTTTCGGGACTTAAGTCTGCCGCCTGCTGTCCAAGTCCTACCTCACCACCACCCAAAAGAGTCAAAAACAGCCCAAGAAAAAATGGTCGAACCCAGCACATCGATCAAAAGATACTGAGACGCATTCTCATAAACAATCTTTTTGTTGAGATTGTGTCTCATTTTAGTCGTGACTCCTAAGCATGGGTCAAATATGGTTTGAAAATGCTAGGCGGGATGAATTTTATGGATTTTATGAATCGTGGGGGAGCCCTGATGTGGGTTCTCCTTGCATTCTCCTTCGTCGCATTGGCGGTAACTATCGAGCGAATCCTCACCTACGCATCCTACGGCTACTCCCCAGATCGCTGGCTCCGATCCCTGCTGCAGACCATACGTACCTCTGGATCTGCCGCCGCCCTGCCACTGGCTGTTGCCTGTCGTCACCCCGTCGCAAGGGTTGTTCAAACGTATCTCGAGGAATTGAACCGCCCCACCAAAGTGCGCCAAGACAATATACGTCGGACTGGATCGCTTGCTTTGGAGTCGGTGGAAAAAAACCTTCGAATTCTCGCCGCCCTCGCCCATCTATCTCCCTTGGTGGGGCTCCTCGGCACCGTGCAAGGCATGGTGGTGGCTTTTTCAAAGATTGAATCGATTCAAGGGACGGTCAAACCCTCCGACTTGGCAGGGGGTATTTGGGAAGCTCTCCTTACAACCGTCTTTGGCTTGTTGGTCGCAATCCCCTGCATGGCTCTGTACCACGCATTTGAAGGTCATGCGGATAAAATCGCCCGCCGAATGGAAATGGCTGTCACGTCCCTAGATGATCTTTTGAGTCCGTCCTCCCCCTCCACTGTCACCCCCAAGCCCCGCCAACGCGGCCAAGAGGAAGAGTTTTCCACCGTCCAGTAATCTTATGTTCACCCGACCCAAGCGCCTCACCACCTCCATCGATATGGCTCCCCTCATCGATGTGGTCTTTCTTCTTCTTATCTTTTTTATGCTCACCTCCTCTTTCACCGCTCCCTCCCTCCAAATCAAACTTCCCACCGCCACCAGTCGTCCCGACTCCACCCCCGAAGTCATCCTCGTTGCCGTCGATCGCCAAGGCTCCATCACCTTACAAGGTGCCCCCATCCAGCTTTCTCAGTTTGAATCAAAACTGCGCGCTCTCTCCGCAAGTAAAAGTGATGCCAAGATTCACTTTCGCGGAGATCAAGAAATGAACTACGGTCTTTTTGTGGAACTGATGGATCGAGCCCGCCAAATCGGCATCGTTCAATTCAACTTAGTTCATGATCCTAAAAAATAATTTATGACCCTCTCCCACCCCCTACGGAACGAAACCTTCTTCCTCATCCTCGGGTTGGCTGCCTCGGCGGCACTGCACTCCGCTCTTTTTCTCTCCCGCTCCCCAGCCATCTCCTCCCAGCAATTTGCGGTTCAACCCTCCGACTTCTCCATTGAAGTCGCTCTCATCGAGACCTCCTCTGGCCAACCAGACCCCATCACCGATCCCGTGCTCTCCACCCCGACACCTGCCCCTACTTCCGTTGACCCCACCCCCACTCCCACCATCCCCTCCACCACTCTTGCCCCGACCCTTCTACCTCGCCTTACTCCAACCCTTCCTACCCCAACCCTCCCCCCTTCCCCCGCCAGCTCCACCATCCTCGCGCGTCCCGATGCATCCCAAAACTCCGCTCCTCTCTATCCGGACCAAGCACGAAAAAAGGGCTGGACCGGAACCGTCCTCCTTCGCGCTCAAATCTCCGCCGAGGGAACCGTCGAGCGAATCACCCTTCTGCAAAGCTCTGGCTGTGAAATTCTCGATCAATCGGCCACCACCGCCGTACGGAAGTGGCACTTTCACCCCCAGACGATTCAAGGCCAGCCCACCCCCTCCACTGTTGAGATTCCTGTAAAGTTCACCCTCAAACGCTAACCGACCAATCTGACCTTGGCTGCCCACCCTTCCATGCGTAGGTTGCAAGGCTGCATATGAAAGTTTCTTTAGAAAATATGGGCGGTTGCCGCCGTCGCCTCAAAGGGGAAATCCCCGCCGATCAGGTCCGCCTCACGGAAGAAAAGGTGACCCTCTCCATCCAGAAATCGGCCCGCCTCCCTGGATTTCGCCCCGGGCATGCCCCCCTCGAAATGGTCCGCCGCCGCTTCGCCAACGATATTCAATCCGAACTCAAAGACCGACTCCTGCGCGATGGCCTGCATCATGCCGTGGAAAAAGAGAAGCTTCATCTGGTGGACGATCCTGCGGTTGAGGAAGCCAACTTTGAAAAAGACAAAAAGTTTAAATTCGTTCTCCGTGTCGATCTTGCCCCTGAGTTTAAGGTTCCCGCTGCGAAAGGATTGAAGATCCCCAAGAAAAGTCCCGAACCGGTGACCGATGCGGATATGAAATCTGCCCTCGACCGATTGGCCGAGCCGATGGCCCACTTTCACACCCTCCCCCCCCGTCCAGCAAAAGAGGGTGATTACGCCATTCTCGACTTCGAAGGCACCTGCGGTGGAAAAAAGATTCTCGAGATCGCCCCTCAATCAGGCCA
>CAMBGW010000047.1 GCA_945866245.1 Verrucomicrobia subdivision 6 bacterium
GGGGCGTACTGGGCCAGTTGCAGCGCCCGTATGTAAGCTACGATGGCCCAACGATCACTTACTTCGATGTGATGGTAAGGCCCCATCTGACCCTTACCATGGGTAATCGTATTAAAGATTTCGCCATCCGCCATTTCACGATATTTGTCCAAGTGATAACTCGCCGCACCGACGAGACCATATTGAGAGGTGATCCCGTTTCCTGCGCCAGTCGCCCCGTGGCAAACCTGACAGTTGATCTGATACCGCTCCTGTCCACGGGCAATGAGCTTTTGATCCACCGTAACCGGGATTCCCGTTCCCCACATATTTCCCATTTTTCCTGTCAACCGATAGGGCTGGTCGGTAGCCACATGAAAGGGGACGGTCCCGTAGGGCGGGATCCTATCGACCCTACCTTCAGTGAAAATAGGAGCTGGTGTTTGTGATTTGTATTTCGGCTGGCGATCCATGTCGGGAAAAACTTCGATCGGGGTTCGTTGTGTGAAATCACCGCGAAAACCCGCCACCGCGACCACGGCTAAGACGATTGCCCCAAAAACCGCTAGGAAGATTCGGATGAAGCCGTTCATGAGGTGGCCTCCGAGCGAGCTGGATGCGGGGTCTCTTCAGGGTCTTGGAAAATTTCCGTAATGTGAGTTCCTCCGAGTGCTTGCAGGAAGCGACGGGACTGATTGGAGTCGAATTGCGGGTCGTTGGCCTCGAGGACTAGAAAAAAGCCGTCATCGGTTGCTTTTTGGAAGCGATCCCAATTGAAAACAGGATGATGCAGGCGAGGAAGCAGGGTCAAAAGAAGCAGACCCAAAATAGTTCCAAAAGCGGTCAGGAGAATGGTTAACTCGAAAAAGATAGGAAGGGATGATTCAAGGGCGAAATAAGGTTTTCCTTGAACGATCAATGGGTAGTTGATGGCCGAGGTGTAGTAGATCAGGCCAAATGCGGTGGCAAGGCCCGTGAAGCCGCCGATTAAGGAGAAGAGTGAGACACGGGAACGTTGAAAGCCCATGGCATGGTCCATTCCGTGAATCGGGAAGGGGGAATAAACATCCCACTTCCGGAAGCCTTGGGCATGAACTTTCTTGGCGGCCTCCAGCAGAGCTCCCGCCGAGGAAAACTCAGCCCCAAGTCCAAAGATGAGATTTGAGGAGCTACTCACGCGTGTACCTCAGATGCGGTTTGTGGGATGGAGGATGGGGAATGGTGATCTTCGGATGAGTGGGGATCAGCCTGAGGGGTGATTCCCTTCACCTCAAACATGTTAATGATGGGCAGGAATCGCACGAAAAGGAGAAAGAGAAAAACAAAAAGTCCGATCGTTCCGATAAAGAGGGTGATATCGACCCATGTAGGTGAAAAATAGCCCCAGGACGAGGGAAGGAAGTCCCGATGAATCGAAGTGACGATAATCACGAAGCGCTCAAACCACATGCCCGTATTGGGGAACATGACGATGGCTAGGACGACCCATGGATTTTGCCTGCAGTATTTGAACCAAAACAGCTGAGGAGCTGCGACGTTACAGGTGATCATGGCCCAGTACGCCCACCAGTAAGGCCCGAAAGCGCGATTGGTGAAGGCGTAGATTTCAAAAGGGTTGCCGCTGTACCAAGCGATAAAGAACTCCATGGAGTAGGCGTATCCCACGAGAGACCCAGTCAGCAGGATGATCTTGCACATATTGTCGATGTGCTTGTCGGTAACCAGATCGTGCAAATTGTAGATTTCACGAAACGGAATGAGAAGAGTGAGCACCATGGCAAAGCCGCCGAAGATTGCGCCTGCGACAAAGTAAGGAGGGAAGATGGTGGTGTGCCATCCGGGCACAATGGAGGTGGCGAAATCGAAAGAAACGACGCTGTGGACGGAGAGAACGAGTGGGGTCGATATTCCTGCGAGGATGAGGTAGGTCTTCTCGTAGTGGGTCCAGTGACGATTTGATCCCCTCCAGCCCAGCGCAAGGAGCCCATAAACCATCTGACGCAAGCGAGTCGTAGCCCGATCTCGCAACGATGCCAGGTCGGGAATTAGACCGAGGTACCAAAATATTAGGGAGACCGTGAAGTAAGTGGACACCGCAAAAACGTCCCAGAGAAGGGGGCTGCGAAAGTTCTGCCAGATCGCGTTGGCATTAGGAATTGGGGCCAGGAACCAAGCCATCCACACGCGACCTACGTGGAAAGCGGGAAAGATACCCGCGCAGATCACGGCAAAGATGGTCATCGCTTCAGCCGAGCGGTTGATGGAGGTGCGCCACTTTTGGCGGGTAAGGAATAGGATGGCCGAGATCAATGTTCCGGCGTGTCCGATTCCGATCCAGAAAACGAAGTTGGTGATGTCCCATGCCCAGCAGACAGGAACATTGAGCCCCCAAACGCCTACTCCTGTGGAAACTAAATAGGTGAGCATCGCTGGGGTCAGGGTGGCCATCGCTCCGAAAACAATTGTCAGGATCCACCACCATTTCGGAGCTGGCTCCTCCACAATTTGGCACACCTTTTGGGTAATCCAGGAGAGGGGCCTGTGGTTCGAGACTAGGGGACGCCTCTCTAAGTAGTCGGCGGCCTTAGCAAAGGCTGCTTGAGCAGAAGAGTTGTCAGCCCTCATTTGTGGTCTCCCGAGTTCTCATGTCCCGAAGCAGAATGGGCTTCCCCATGGCCTTGGGAGTGATTCTCTCCATGACCATGGGAGGGAATATAGCTGGTACGTGCACCGGGCATGGCGGGATTCGGATTCCGAATTCTTCCCAAATAAGTCAACCGAGGGCGGACATTCAGGTATTCAAGGAGGGAATAGTTTTGTGGCAAGGCACGGAGCTTAGTGACTTCGGCTGACTCATCCAGAAGATCACCAAAGACGATGGCCTCTGCAGGGCAAGCCTGTTGGCAGGCAGTTTTCAGAGTTCCGGTTGGAATCTTTAAATCAGCCGAGTCACGGGCGCGAACACGAGCAGTGATTTTTGCATCCTCAATCCTTTGCACGCAGAAGGTGCACTTTTCCATAACGCCACGCATTCGCACGGTGACGTTAGGATTCTTTTGCAGCTTGATGGTTTCCTCCGTGCCTTTCGGTGCGAGAGGGCCCCAGTATAATTTATCTAGTGCACGCTGGTTATAGTCGAAAAAGTTGAAGCGGCGCACTTTGTAAGGGCAGTTGTTGGCGCAGTACCGCGTTCCGATGCAACGATTATAGGCCATTACGTTTAGGCCTTCATCATTGTGAACGGTGGCGTTGACAGGGCAGACAGTCTCGCAAGGAGCATTCTCGCACTGCATGCAGGCGATGGGTTGGGAAACCGATTCAGGTGAATCAGGTTCGCCCGTAAAATACCGATCCACCCGAATCCAGTGCATTTCACGTCCCTTCATCACCTGATCTTTCCCAACGATGGGAATATTGTTTTCGGCAGTGCAGGCAGTGACACAGGCGTTGCAGCCAGTGCAGGTGGAGAGATCGACCACCATCGCCCACTGATGCATGCCATCTAATTTCGGACTTGGATAAAAAGTTTGATTGGGTGGCATATGACTATCCATTCCAACCGTTTTCACCCACGCAGGATTTTTTTGGAATTCACCGACCGTTGCCTCACGAACAAGATCCCGGCCCTCCATCACTTGGTGCTCTTGTGTCACGGCAAGCTCCCGAGTCCGACCCGTGCGTTTTAGTTGCAGCCCGGTAGTTTGATAGTCTGCTGTGGTGGTGCGCAAACGGTATGCATCGAAACCAGCTCCTTTGGCCACAGGTCCAAGATCCTCCTGGCCGTAGCCCAAGGGAAGAGTGGCAGTGAAGTTGGCATGACCCGGGACGATGAGGGCAGGAGCTTCGATGGAGCGGCCCTGGAGAGTGGCTTGGACGACATCGGCGACAAGAATCCCTTTAATAATGTCATTTTTCAGTCCGAGCGATTGGGCTGTTTCTTGAGATAGCAGGATGGCGTTATCCCAAGTGAGCTTTGTCATCGGATCCGGCCACTCCTGCATCCAGCCGTTGTTCGCGTAGCGCCCGTCATCGACCGCTCCAGATTGTGAGAAGATGGCTTCAAGAGATGCAGGATCTTCGGTGGGTGAGTTTTCCACGCGGGAGAGGAGGCCGGCAACCGCGTTCAAATTTACGGTTTTTTGATTGGCAGTAGGGCTTGGCGAAAGAAGAAATCCCTCTCGAACAAAATCGTTCCAACCTTGATCCAGTTTCTCGCCCGATTGTGAGGTGCGACTTGCAAAAGTTTCTCGGATGAGTGCCGGGCCGATAGGTTTTGGCTGACCCAGCAATCGGCACAAGAGTTCAAGCTGACTTTCCCCTGCCCATAAAGGTTGGATCATGGGTTGAATCGAAAGGTAGGAACCGTCTTGAGCAAGAGCATCTCCCCATGATTCGAGGAAGTGAGTACCAGGTACCGACCATGTGGAGGCCTTCGAGGTAGCGTTTGAGATAGGGGACAGATGGATTGTGTTAGGGACTGCGGACTGAATGGCTGTCCAGTTTAGGTCGGCAGGGGCGTTATATACGGGGTCTCCGCCGAGAATGACGAGGGTTTGAATCGAGCCACTTCGGATCTTTCCCGCCAACTGGGCGAGGGTAGATGAGGGCGAGGTCCGGCGAGGCTGAACCAGGAGTGTTGAACCGACCGAGCCAAGGGCCGCGTTCAAAGCGAGGCCAAGAGCTTGCAGAGGGACGGGGAGTCGGCGACCGATGAGGATGAGAGAGCGGTTTCCGTGGGCAACTAGGTCTGCAGCACACTCCCTTATCCATGCTGGATCGACTCCTTCAGGCAAAGAGAGGTCAGGGGATTGGCTAAGCAGGGAGTTTAGGTCGGCACTTGGTTTGGCTGCACGAATTTGACGAGCCAGTTCCAAGAGAAATGGGCCAGCCGCACTGGACCGGAGCCGAAGCCTATGGTCGGCCATCGTTCCCGTAAGGGTAAAGCGGGGCTCGACGACATAGAGGCGGTTGGTGGAGTCGCCGGGTTTTCTCGTGCGTCGACCCGAGGCAAATCCTCGGGTGTCGTTAATATCGCCTTCATCCGATCCGAGAAAATCGCAATCGATGGCAAGGATGGTTGATGCGGCCGAAAGATTTGGGCGAAATTCAGTGTTGTCTCCAAAAACAAGGGAAGAGGCCTCGAGATCTCGGCCAGGGGAAAGAGGCTCGTAAGTAGCCCAAGTGAGCTGGGGAAACTGACGTTGGAGATCCGTGCGAAGCCTTTCCCGGGTGGGAGAGAGTTGCTCATCAGCTAAAATGGCAAGGGAGGCACCCGCAGAAGATTTGGCCTCATCCCGGATTCTGGAAATTTCGGCATCCCACTCGGCAGGCTGAACTTTTTTGCCTGCTCGCGTGAGGTGCTGTCGCCGGGCGGGATCGTAGAGGTCAAGAATGGAGGCTTGGGCGTGGTTATCGGTCGCACCTTGGCTCATGGGATGAAGAGGATTTCCTTCCAGCTTAATGGGGCGACCGTCGAAGGTGGTGGCAAGAAGAGGGATTGCGCCACGTCGGCGAGGTTGGGCAGTTGCGAATGAGAGTTTTTTTCCTGGGATAACCCACTCGGGGGACTGGGTAAATGGAACGAGGTGAGCCTCTGGGCGGCGGCAACCTGAGAGGCTAAGACCAGCGAGGGCAAGCGATGCGCCCATGAGACGGATAAAGTTTCTTCGGGATAGCGGGTCGTTCTCCCACTCGGCAGCACCAGCGGGAAACTCACGATGTAACCACTCCTCAAAATCTGCAGTGCGTGCGTATTCCCCTAGGCTTCGCCAGTAGGTACGACCTTGTTTCGATTCTGGGGGATGATGAATGGTGCGCTTCATGATTTAGCGGTGGCACCCGCTGCAGCTTACGGGGGGTTTTACATTCCACTCTTTGACATATTTTTCGCCTAGTTCACGTTGCGTTGTACCGGCGGGGGGTTCCCAATCCAAATTGGTGACCTGATCCAGCGGGCGAAGATGATTTTCGGGAGCACGGTGACATTCCAAGCACCAGCCCATGCTGTGGGGCTTGGCGTGATAGACGACCTCCATGTGGTTGACGTGTCCGTGACAAGCGACACAGCTAACGCCGCGATTCACGTGCACCGCATGGTTAAAGTAAACGTAGTCGGGAGCTTTGTGAATTCGAACCCAGGGGACGGGATTGCCGGTTTTCCAAGATTCCCGAACGGCACTGAGTTTGGGGCTCTGCGATTTAATTTGCGTGTGACAGTTCATACAAGTTTGTGTGCTCGGCACGTTGGAGTGAGAAGATTTCTCAACACCGGTGTGGCAGTAGCGACAATCCATTCCAAGCTGATTGACGTGAAGAGAGTGATCAAAGGCGACAGGCTGCGTGGGTTGGTAGCCAACGCGAGTGTATTTCGGCGTAAAGTAGTAAGCCATTCCGGAGACAACGCTGGCGGCAATGATCGTGATGCACACCAGGATTTTGATTGGTAGCCAGTTGCTAAAACGTGGGAAAATATTGGCCATGGTGGAGTTAGGGGGTCTTTTACAAAAAGGGGTTTCGATCTTGTCCTAATTTGAAAATGGAGGCTCTTTTGCACTTCATCAAGGAAGCATTAGAAGTATTAACCATAAGCCATTGCATATTAGTTTTAATTACAGGCCTTTTCTCTCTCATTTTAGGGCGGTTGAAAGGGGTGGTCTTGGAAGGGATGGAAATTGCGGGGCAGGGGTTGAAATCTGCCAAAACCGTTGGAGACTCACTGCCATGCAAATGGTGGTAAGCCGTATCAGTCTACTTGTCCTAACTCTTCTAGGGGTGGCTATCTCTGGGGCCCAAGCGGAAGTACGGGAAACGAGCGTTTGGTGGTTGCCCAGGAATGTAAACATGTTTGGTCACACCATAGACTTTCTTTTCTACGTGATCCTCATTTTGACGGGAGTCACCTTCATCGGCGTCTTTTCCGTCCTGGTTTACTTCTTGGTGAAATACCGGGCTCGACCGGGTGTCGCCGCTATCCATAGCCACGGAAACAACACTTTGGAGGTGGTTTGGACAACCATTCCCGTCTTTATCTTCCTGGGTTTGGCGATCTATGGGAATGAGCAATGGACCCAAATGCGCTTAAAAACTCCTCCTCCAGATGCGCTGCCTGTTGCGGTGATTGGAGAACAGTACGGCTGGAATGTTCGATACCCCGGACCGGATGGAAAGCTTGCGAAGATGGAGGCCGCCAAAGTGAGCAAAGACAATCCCTTTGGTGTCGACCCCAGTGACCCAGCTGGTGTGGACGATTTTACAACCTATGGTGAGCTGGTATTTCCGGTGAATCGCCCGATTCGCCTTTATTTAGGATCCAAGGATGTGATTCATGCCTTTTACGTTCCCGAGTTTCGCCTCTATCAAGACATGGTCCCAGGCCGCATTTACGATTTCGTTTGGCTCAAGGCGGAGGCCACAGGGAAGTTTCAGCTGGCTTGTAA
>CAMBGW010000048.1 GCA_945866245.1 Verrucomicrobia subdivision 6 bacterium
AACGATGATGGTGCTGAAGAGAAGGTTCCGGTTGAGTCGTTGCTTCCGGGGATGCGGGTACGGGTACGCCCTGGGGACAGTTTCCCGGTGGATGCGGAGGTGGTGGAGGGGAAAAGTGGGGCGGATGAGTCCAGTTTGACGGGTGAGGCGGCGGCGGTATCGAAGGAGGTGGGCTCGGTGGTGTTGGCGGGGACATTGAACCTTTGGGGCAGGGTGGACTTGCGGGTCCTGCGAATTGCCAAGGAGAGTGCCTTGGAGGGGATTTTGCACCTCATTCAGGAGGCGCAGGAGCAGAAGGCACCGGTACAAAGATTTACCGATCGGTTCGGCACTCGGTACACCGAGGCGATTTTGGGACTTAGTGCGGTGATGTTTTTTGTTTGGTGGGGAGTGAAGGGGTGGGGACGGGCGGAGTTGTCGGGGGCTTTTTATCAAGCGATGACATTACTGGTGGTGGCCTCGCCGTGTGCGCTGGTTTTATCGATCCCCTCTGCCATTTTGGCGGGAATCGCGGCTGGAGCGAGGCGCGGAATTCTTTTCCGCGGGGGAAGTCCGATCGAGCGATTGGGTGGGGTGGGTAGGGTGGCTCTAGATAAAACTGGAACTCTAACTACGGGGGAGATGAAGGTTCGCGGGGTGGATGTGGTGGGAGGGACCGAGGAGCAGATATTACAAGGGGCAGCGGCGCTTGGTATTCAGTCCCTGCATCCCGTATCGGTCGCACTGGTTCGGGATGCCAGACGGCGAGGCTTAGTCTGGCCGGAGGTGAGGGACTTTTCCTCCGCCACAGGTGGGGGTCTGCGTGGCAAAACGCAAAAGGGGGAGGAGTGTTTATTGGGACGGCGCTCCTTTTTGGGTGCGGTGAGTTGGGTCGATTTGTTAGACGCCCCGACCCCGGGGGTGACAGAGGTTTTTTATGGGGCGGGCGAGGTGCGGGGCCGTATTTTGCTTGAGGACGAGATACGGAAATCGAGTCGACCCTTATTGAATTGGCTGGTGGCTCAAGGTTTAAAAGTAACCATGCTCACAGGGGATCGGGAGGAGGCGGCGAAACTTGTGGCGGAGCAGGTGGGATTACCCGAGTACCGCTTTGGGCTGCATCCCCAGGATAAAGTGGAGGCGATTCGGGATTGGACTCGCCGAGGGGAAAAGGTGGCGATGGTGGGCGACGGGGTGAACGATGCCCCGAGCTTGGCGGCGGCAGAGATTGGGGTAGCGATGGGGGCTAGGGGAACGGGGGCGGCTTTGGCCGAATCCGATATTATCTTGATGAGGGATCGATTGGAGAGCTTTGCTGAGGCCTATGATTTAAGCCGAAGAACGAGACGAATCATTACCCAAAATCTAGTCATCTCGCTGGGCACAATCCTTCTTCTGGTGAGTGCGGCGTTGGGGGCGGCCATCCCTTTAACCTGGGGGGTGGCGGGGCATGAGGGGAGCACGGTGATCGTAGTTCTCAACAGCCTACGACTTTTGGCGCCAAGGCGGGGATTTGTCGGGTTGCTTTCCCCTGGGCAGAAGGTGTAGGAAAGATAGATGCGTTGGCGCGCCATTTTACTATTTGGGGCCCCCGGTTCTGGAAAAGGAACACAAGGAAAGGTTTTAGGAACGATCCCTGCTTTTTGTCACATTTCGTGTGGGGACGTCTTTCGTGGAATGGATCTTCGGACCCAGGTGGGGCAGGCATTTCTTAAGTATTCCAGCGCGGGACAGTTGGTTCCGGATGAGGTCACGGTGGATCTCTGGAGGCAGCACATGGCCCACTTAGTTACCCTTGGTAAGTTTAAGCCTGATATTGATCATTTGGTCTTGGACGGAATTCCTCGAAATGTGGAGCAGGCGAAGTTGTTGGTCAACGACCTGAAGGTGGAATCCTTATTTCATCTGGTTTGCCACGACCGGAAAAAACTTGAGGAGCGGTTAAAGCGACGGGCTTTACGGGATAACCGACTGGATGATGCGAGCGACTCTGTAATTCATGACCGACTCCAGACCTACGAAAAGGAGACGAAACCCGTACTAGAATATTACGGCAAGAAGATTGTTAAAGAGGTGGACGCGGAGCAGTTCCCTTATGAAGTGACGCGAGATATTCTGAACCAGGTTCAATCGACGAAGTCGGGTAAAGTACGTCAGGCCCTAGCTTCGGTCGGCGCGTAGCCCTGTGCGGATATTATTTGCTGGAACGGGGGAGTTTGGAGTTCCTTGTCTAGAGGCTTTGGTGGCCTCAGATGAGCACTTTGTTTTGTCGGTCATTACGCAACCCGATCGGCCTGCTGGAAGAGCGCAAAAACTTTTACCCTCCCCGATCAAAGAGTGTGCCTTGCGCCACCAATTGACCGTCTTTCAGCCCGAGGATGTGAACTCGGCTACCGCCCTAAGCCAAATTCGCTATCAAAAGCCGGATTTAATGGTGGTAGTGGCTTACGGGCAGATTTTAAAGAAGCCGATTTTGGAGCTCCCCGAGTTGGGATGCTGGAATGTACACGGATCGATTCTTCCCAAGTATCGGGGCGCTTCCCCGATTGCGGCGGCGATTCGGGATCGGCAAAAGCGGACTGGGGTCACCATCATGCAAATGAACGAGGGCTTGGACACAGGCGACATTCTAGGAAAGGTAGCCACGCGGATCCGGCCAGGGGAGACAACCGGAATGTTACACGACCGTTTGAGCGGCAAGTCGGCCCCTTTGCTTTTGTATCTTTTGCAGCGAGCCAAAAAGGGAAAATTAAAAAGCAGTCGGCAAAAGGCAGAGGAGGCTTCGGTAGCGCCCCGAATGAAAAAGGAGGACGGCAAAATCGATTGGGAAAAGAATCCGGAAGAGATCGAAGCGCATATTCGAGCCATGCAACCGTGGCCTGGGGCCTATACTTGGGTTCCGGACGGAGCGGACCAGAAAATGCTAAAAGTCTTTCTGGTGATTCTTTCCAAACGCGCCAAAGGCAAGCCCGGTGAGGTCGTGAAGGTGGATTCGCATGGAATTCTGGTGGCGGCAAAAAGAGGTGGGATTTTATTAAGGGAGGTGCAGTTGGAGGGGCGGAAGCGAATGGCGGCGGCGGAGTATGCGAGGGGTGCGGGTTTAGTGCCGGGAACGGTGTTGAGCTAATTCGGAATTATCTTTTTCTTCCATTTTTCTTTTTGCAGGACAAGGGATCGATTGACCGAATCCAGGGGCCCTGGATTCTTTCCAGCGGCGTAGAGGTCAGCCCGCCGAAGAATCGATCGGACGTAGGCTTTGGTGGTGGGGAAATCGATGGATTGAAGAAAATCCTCTGCTCGGAGGTTCGATTTTTCCCGCGCCCAACGGCGGGCGTGGGTAATCCCTGCATTGTATTCGGCGAGGGCGAATACTTCAGGCTGGTCGGCATTCGACCAGCGCTTCATGGCTCGGTTGAGGTACCACGTACCTGCCGCGAGGTTTGTTTGCGGATCAAAAAGGTCGGAATTCTGAAAAGAGCGATTCCGGGTCGCTTCGGCCCAGTCGTGAGCCGCGCCGGGGGTGACCTGCATGAGCCCTCGTTCCCCTGATGTGCCAACGGCTTTGGAGTCGAAATCACTTTCTCTCCAGACAACGGCACGAACAAGGCATAAAGGGAGATTGTGTCGTGCGGCGGCCTCCGCCATGAGAGGTTCAAGCTCTTGAGAGCGGCGGATCTCTCCTAACCAGGAGAAAGTGATTATGGCTAAGGGGGCGAAGATAACGGCTAGTGCCGCAAGGATACGGGGACGTGCGAGAAGCATGAATATGCAGAGTATCGAATTCGACAGAAAAGGGAAGGCGGGCAAAACTTGCTACTTACCGTGAAAGAGAGCAGAGCCAAAGAGTGAAATTTCCAGAATATGTACGAGTTGCGCCCGAATTAGGGTTGGATCGTCTCTTTGATTATGGAATCCCTGGACGTTTGCAGGGGCAGATTGCTCTGGGTCAGCGTTTACGGGTTCCGTGGGGTAAAAGAAGTATCATGGCTTACGCGGTAGAGTTTCCAGAACGACCTGAGGTGGAGCAGGTAAAGGAGGTGGAGGAGGTAGCAGGGGAGAGGCCTTTGATTCCCGGGGCGTTGTGCCAGTTAGCTCGCTGGATGGCGGATTATTATGCATGTGATTTAGGGGCTGCCTTACGGACTATTTTGCCAGGGCCAGTACGTTCCCACGAAGGTGGAGGGAAGATGGCGTGGTGGATTTCTCCTGTTGCCGGGCGAGAGGAGCTTGCCGAGAAGAGCCTGCGTTCGGCGAAAGCGCAGGCGAAGGCATGGCTCCATTTATCAACATCCGGGGGCGGGTGGCTGACCCAGTTGGTCAAAGAGACAGGAGCGGGCACGGCGGTTTGGAGAGCTTTGGTGGATCGGGGTTTTGCCGAGCGAAGTGAAAAGAGGTTTGTTCGGGATGAGGAAGCGCCTGAGGGAGGCTGGCCTGGGGTGGAAAGCAGGCCCGTTTTAGGAAAGGAGCAGGAGGCTGCGATGGGAGCTTGGGAGGAGGAGCGAAAGAAAGAGGGTGGAGGTCGGCCGATACTTTTGGAGGGGGTCACGGGCAGTGGAAAGACGGAGATTTACCTGAGGGCAATGGAGCAAACCTTAAGCGAGGGAAAAAATGTAATTATTCTAGTGCCCGAAATTTCGTTAACTCCCCAAACTGTAGCGAGGTTTCGTGGTCGTTTAGTTGGGCAAAAAGTGAGGCTGGCAGTTTTGCACAGTGGTCAAACGGTGGCAGAGCGGAGGGAGTCTTGGCATGAGATTCGCGAGGGAAGAGTGAGGGTGGTAATTGGCGCTCGGTCGGCTCTCTTTGCGCCTTTAGAAGATCTGGGGCTGATTGTGGTGGATGAGGAGCACGATGGGGGTTACAAGCAGGCGGAGTCGCCGAGGTATCAGGCGCGGGACCTTGCCGTAGTCCGAGGGCGAATGGAAAGTGCTCCGGTCATTTTAGGAAGCGCGACCCCGTGCTTAGAAAGTGGGTGGAATGCGGACCGAGAGAAATATCGAAGAGTCCGCCTGACCCAAAGGGTTGACGGGGCACGATTACCGAAAGTGCATATTGTGGATCTACGAAAAGAGAATAAGCCGAAGCGTGGTGGACCGATTCTTCTTTCCGAGGATTTGACAGTGGCTTTAAAGAGTCGGATCCAAAAAGGGGAGCAAAGCTTGGTCCTTTTAAACCGGCGTGGGTATGCCCCGAGCGTCCAGTGTCCGCACTGCGGGAAGGTGGAGGAGTGTGATCGTTGTGCCGTACCGATGACCTATCACCGAGTGGATGGGACGATGAAGTGCCATTTCTGTGATGCAGATCGATCTGCGCCAACGAAGTGTCGGGAGTGTGGTTCGCCAGTGCTTCAGTATACCGGGGCGGGCACGGAGCGGTTGCAAGAGGGGGTGGAAGAGGCGATCTCTGGTGTGAGGTTAACCCGAATGGACTCGGACAGTATGAAGGCGAGGGGTGCACATGCGAAAGCGCTGACCGAGTTTCGGGAGGGGCGGACTGACATTCTTTTAGGAACACAGATGATTGCCAAGGGGCTCCACTTTCCCAAGGTTACTTGTGTGGGGGTGGTGGGAATTGATGGGGCATTGAATCTGCCTGATTTTCGGGCTTCGGAGCGGGTCTTTCAGTTGTTGGTACAAGTGGCCGGGCGAGCCGGTAGGGGCGAGGTGGCTGGCGAGGTGTTTGTGCAGACGTACACTCCATTTCATCCTGCGATTCAGTTTGCTCGGCATCACGATGTGGATGGTTTTCGGGAACAGGAGTTGGAATATCGCAAGGCCCATGGGTACCCGCCTTTTCGGCGGGCGATACTTATCTCTTTCTCTGGCGCGAGTGAGGCTCAGACACTGGCCTCAGCGGAACATGTGGTGAAAAAGCTTCGATTGGCATGGGGAGAAAAGGTGGAGGTTCCTGACCCAAGTCCTGCGCCGATCGCGCGGGTCGAGGGAAGATTTCGGTTTCACGTATTTTTGCTGGTGGAGAAGGTATCCACTATTTTGGGGGACCTGAAAAGAGAGGTGCTAGCTCCGAAGTGGCCCAGCCATCTTCATGTCTCTGTGGATGTGGACCCGCAGGATCTTCTTTGATCGAACTCCTCGCTGGGCTCTGCTAGAACTTTTCGTGATGGATCCTCTTTTTCTCACCACGGCGATCGACTATGCCAATGCACAGCCTCATTTGGGGCATGCTTATGAGAAGGTATTAACCGATACGCTGGCTCGTTTCGCCCGACGAACGGGGCGAAAGGTGCGCTTTTTGAGCGGTTTGGACGAGCATGGGCAGAAGGTGCAACAGAGCGCGGCCAAAGCCGACAAGAGCCCGCAGGAGTTCGTCGACGGTATCAGTGTGTATTTTTTAAATCTTTGGAAAGATTTGCGAGTTGAACCAGATGATTATTTGCGGACGACAGAAGGCAGGCACAAAAAGTTGGTCCAAGAGGTTTTGGCCTTGCTCTATGCCAAGGGGGAAATTGTCAAAGGGACCTTTCGTGGCTTTTACAGTGTTCGGGCGGAGCAGTTTCTGACTGAAAAAGAGAGGCAAGCGGACGGAAGTTGGCCTGAAATCTTCGGGGAAGTGGTCGAGCTGACGGAAGAAAACTACTTTTTCAAATTGTCGAAGCATCAGGATTGGCTGAAGGAGCTGTATCAAAAACAGCCCCAACTGGTCTTTCCGGAGTTTCGGGCCAAGGAGATCTTAGGAGCTTTAGAGAAGCCACTCCCTGATCTATGTATTTCACGTCCGAAAACACGATTAGCGTGGGGTATCCCACTGCCGTTTGATGATCATCAGGTGACGTACGTCTGGTTTGATGCATTGCTGAATTATGTGACAGGTGCTGGGAAGGGTGAGGGGAAGCTATCGGACTGGGTCCCGGCGGTGCATGTGATTGGAAAAGACATTATGGTTCCAGCTCATGCCATTTATTGGCCGTGTATGTTGCGTGCATTGGGGCTGCCGATGTTTGAAAAGCTTCTGGTTCACGGCTTTTGGACGCGAAAAAGCGAAAAGCTCAGTAAATCGACAGGAAACGTGGTCGATCCAAAAATATTGGCGGGAAAGTATGGTTCCGATTCATTTCGGTACTATGTCTTACGGGAGATGGCACTGGGTCATGATGCAGACTTTGATGAGGGCTCTCTGGCGGCGCGAAGAAAAGGGGAGTTGGCTCACGAGTTGGGGAATCTTTTGCAACGAGCAGGATCGATGATTGGCCGATATTGTGATGGGAAGATTCCTGAGGGGCCGACTCCGGACGCACTTTCGGTAGCCTTCCGTGCGACCGTTTTGGGTGCACTACGGAGCTGGGATGATTTGATGAAGGGGAATCAGATTCATTTAGCTCTGGGGGAGTTGTGGAAAGC
>CAMBGW010000049.1 GCA_945866245.1 Verrucomicrobia subdivision 6 bacterium
GACAAATATCGTGAAATGGCGGATGGCGAAATCTTTAATACGATTACCCATGGTAAGGGTCAGATGGGGCCTTACCATCACATCGAAGTAAGTGATCGTTGGGCCATCGTAGCTTACATACGGGCGCTGCAACTGGCCCAGTACGCCCCTGCCAAACTGCTTCCCACAGAAGTAGTCCAATCCGGGAAATAACCGATGAGCCACCCCCCTACCCCCCTGCCCGCTGCCGAAAAACTTCGTTTAGAAAGTTTGGGTGTACTGCCTGTTCTGTTCCCCACGGTCGGTATCCTGGGCTTACTTTCTGCTTTCATTTGGGGATTGGCGACAAATCCGATGCAGCTCGCATTCTCCTATCTCTTTGCTTTTTCCGTGGGCTTTACCATTTGTGCTGGAGGCCTTTTTTGGACCCTGCTTCACCATGCCCTGGATGCCGATTGGTCTGTCCTCATGCGGCGTATTCTAGAATCCATCGCTTCCTGCTTTCCTGTCCTTCTTGTTTTGTTCATTCCGATTGCCTTTCTCTTCTCAAAAGAATTATGGCACTGGATGACAACCGATCTTTCCCTCGATCCCCTGCTTGCCTGGAAAAAGCCGTTCTTAAATGAACCATTCTTTTATCTTCGCTGCGCCTTTTACCTGCTCTTTTTTTCCATCGCAGGCCTCCTCTACCGCAACCTCTCCATGCGCCAAGATCTGGATGGGGATCCACGAATCACCCTTCGGCTCCGCCACACCGCCTACGGCTTCATACCCTTATTTGTACTTTGCCTCACATTTGCTGGTTTCGACTGGCTGATGTCACTCGACCACCACTGGTACTCGACAATGTGGGGGGTCTATCTTTTCGCAGGCTGCGCCCAATCTTCTATGGCAGTTCTCATTCTCATAACCAATGGGCTTGTTCGCACGGGACACTTAAAGGGCCTCTTTACGGTGGAGCATAATCACATTATGGGAATGCTGCTTTTCGCTTTTACCACGTTCTGGGGGTACATCTCCTTCAGCCAATATTTTCTTCAATGGTATGCAAATATTCCTGAGGAAACATGGTTCTTCGTCTATCGAAATACCGGAAGCTGGTACTGGTTCTCCATCTTTCTTGTCGTGGGTCACTTTTTCATTCCCTTCCTTCTGCTCCTTACCCAGCCATCCAAAAGAACCAGCTGGAGACTTTGCTGCACGGCTGTTTGGATTGTCGGAATGCACTGCGTAGACATTTACTGGATCATTATGCCAAATCTTCAGCTGCAAGAGGCACGCCATGCTGGGCATGTGGCCGCAACCACCGGTTTTCACCCCCACTTGATCGATCTTCTCGCCCTTGTCGGTGTACTAGGAATTCTTGGTCACACGATTCTTTGGCTTCTTTCACGCGGCTCGATATTTCCGGCTCGAGACCCGCGTCTCAGGGATAGCTTGGCCGTGACCAACTGGTTATGAGCGAACCCACTCCAGCCGTGAGTCAGCGTCGCCATCCCTACCTGCCAGGACTTTGGCTCGCCGCTGGATTTTTGGGTCTAGCTAGTTTGGCGTTTTTACTCCGTCCCTTGGGGGTTACGTCCAATACCGTTACCGAGGCCGCTGCGAAAGTGCGCCTGGAGAAGCTCGCAAAGCTTCGTCAAGAGCAGGAAAAATTAGCCGACTCCTATGGTTGGATAGATAAAAGTAAAGGGGTGGGTCATATTCCTATCTCCAAAGCGATGGATTTAATTGTTCCCCAGCTTCGTTCCGCCCCCCCTCGCCCAGCTTACGCGATCACCACAATTCAACTATCCGCCATCAGTGCTGCCGGATATCCACTCTATCCTGAACTTCCCCCAGTCGACCCCAATGCCATAGCTACGGCAATCAAGGCAGATGGTGGTGGTGCAGCTCTACCTGTTAACGCACCCACTAATCCGGCAAAAAAACCATGACCACTGCAATCCCCACTTTTTCGAAAGCGACAGCAGCTGCTACGATCCTGCTGGTCGGTTCCGTGAGCTGGGCGCTTCTTGGCGCTGGTCTCCAAGTCCTATCCACACTGCAGCTGCTGATTCCAGCTCTGGCTTACGTTCTCCCAATTCCATGGATCAGTTATGGCAAGCTCGCTCCCCTAACAACTTTCCTTTTTACCTACGGCTGGATCACTTCCGGTTTCCTCGGTGTCCTCACCATTTTGATCCCGAGAATCAGCGGTATTCCTTTCCGCTATGGCCGTATTCTTGGAAGTGCTGCCATTATTTGGCAGGTCGCCGTTCTTGTGGGGTTGGCTGAAATTTTATGGAACGGCTCCACCGGCCTGATCTCAATGCCTTTTTCTCGCTCCGTTACCGCCCTCTTTTTCCTGTCCTTCATCGTTCTTGGAACAGGTCTTTCTCGAGGACTTGGTCGCTCTTGGAAAAGTGGCCCGCTCCTCCCACGACTTTACCTTCTCGGTGCACTTATTGCTTTCCCACTCGGTTTAGGCACAGCCGAACTACTCCTGCGTGGCGGCCTAGCGCCAGGCGCACTGCAAATCATGATGCAGTTCGTCTGGAACTCATTCGTACACCATCTCTGGCTAACCCCGCTAGCACTGGTTCTTCTGTTCCAGCTGCTCCCCGTTCTGACAGGTCGTCCGGTGGGAAGTCTTTCTTTAGGTATCTTGTGCTGGGTTGCCACAATTACCTTAGGGGGTTGGATCGGAAACAGTTTAGCGAGTGAAGGCCCTGTCCCCTCTTGGCTTCAGAGTGCTGGGGTTGTCACCACCCTTTTACTTGGGGTTGCCGTTTGGGGAAATGGAACACTTCTCAAGCCCCTTTTGGAAGGAAAGTGGGAAGAGTGCAGACGCCAAGTTGCCCTTCGCTTTTTAGCCGTTGGCCTTTGGTCTTATTTGGCATCCTACGCGTGGCTAGCTTTTCTAGCTCTTCCGGCCGTGCGACAAACCACCACCTTCACCATGGTAGGCCAAGCCACCCAGACTCTTCTTCTTTTCTCATTTTATGGAAATGTATTAGCAGGGGCAGTTTACGCCCTGCTTCCTGCCTCTCGTATGATCGGTTGGCCTAGCCATCCAACCCTCACGATTCATTTCTGGTTTTCCACGATCGGGCTGACACTCATCGCTTCCTCATATGCGCTAGCTGGATTCTTTCAGGGTTTAGCGCTGAACGATCCTGGCGTGCCTATGTCAACCATCTCGAGCTATCTCCGTCCGTTCCTTTGCACTGTTTTGGTTGGACAGGTGCTCTGGTGGATTGGACAGCTTTCCTTTTCAACTCTCTTCTTTGCCAGTCTCCTCAAGCTTTTTCCCTCTGTGGCGCCTGTTGCCATATTTCCGGTCGATTACGACGAGCAACCCCAACCCGTAAGGCAAGGCCAGCACTAATATGAAATCTGGCCAAGCCCTTTTCATTGTTTTTGCCTCCCTGCTCTTTACTTGGGCTGGTCAGATCGCTTTGGGATATTTTCAGGTAGGTCGACTTGAACCTATTTTGAATGAGGAGACAAACTATACCGAGCCTCCGGTGCCATCGGGGCTTGCCCAGACAGGAGCACGCGTATTTGCCTCCCAAGGATGCCTTGAGTGCCACTCCTTATCTGTTCGCGGTCCATCCGGCTCGGCAGATTTAACGCGGGGGTGGGGCCCAAGAAGGACTGTACCTAGAGACTACCTCTTCAGGGAGCCTGCCTTGATTGGCTCGTCACGGATTGGCTCAGATCTATCCAATATCGGACTTCGGATTCCAGATTCTAAAGATTTGATGCTACATCTTTGGAATCCACGACTACGCAATTCCAACTCCACCTGTCCTCCGCATCCGTGGCTTTTTGAACGAAAAGTTGCCGGACCAAAAATTGAAAATGATGCCCTGCCCCTTCCGACGAAAGACTGGAAGCAGATTTTACCCAAGTACCAGGCAAAATCGCTCGTCGCTTACTTGCAATCTCTACACTCAGACTACGCTCTCCCAGAGGCACCCATAAAATGAACCCGTCTGAACAATCCTCTATCTCGCAAGCACCGACCGAGCGACATGCTCCCATTCCTGGGTGGATACTGGGTCTTGGGATCATTTTATCGTTTTGGGCCGGCGGATACCTCTTCTTTTACAGCGGCGGATTCCGAGGGGATGTTTACGATGCCGGGCAAATTACGTGGGGTCCGGTGAACACGGGACCCGTTGTGCCCCCTGATCCTAAGGTAATTGGAAAACGGCTTTATACGGCCAACTGCGCGCAGTGCCACCAAGCTTCAGGGCTTGGGCAAGCTGGCGTATATCCCCCTCTGGCAGAATCAGAGTGGGTTGTCGGCTCAAAGAATCGACTCATTGCCATTCTCCATAAGGGGATTGCTGGGGTGATCCATGTAAAAGGCAATGTTTACAACAACAATATGCCCGCCTGGGGAGATGGAGCACCCGTCCAGTTAAAGGACGACCAGATCGCTGCGGTACTTACCTATATTCGTAGCGACTGGGGTAATAACGCTGGCCCTATCGGCGTTGAAGAAGTTGCCGCCAAGCGTAAAGAGTTTTCTGCTATGACGAATCCATGGACTGAAGCTGGCCTACTTGCCCTGCCTGAAGACTCTACTACTCCCCCTGCCCCGACAGCTACTCCGCCAGCAAAGAAATAGTATTTCTCCTTCATTCACCACCTCCCCATACTTTCCTGCGCGTTGACTCATGTCTGAGTCGGAAAGACTACTTTGAGGAGGGCCGAATCGCTGCCTGAAAATCTGGCTCAGATTGAATTTGCTGAAACATAGCCTCCGTGGCGATTTTCTCTCTCATGGGTAACCCACCCAGTCGAATCGACTCCTTTAAGTATTTATAAAAGTCGGGCCTGTTGCCAGATGCCATATAAAACTTTGCCAGCCCCAACTTTACCTCTGCATCGTCCGGAACCAGCTTCTCTAGTTTCTTCCCATACTCAATCGCCTTGGGGACGCGGCTCTGGATGGCGAAATAGTTCACCACATCACGCAAAACCTCCACATTCGTTGCAAAAAGAGTCGCTCCCTGCGTGACCAGTAAATCAGCCTTAACAATATTTCCCTCCTCGGAGTACTTACTCAAAAGCTCTTTAAAAACATCGATATTCCTCTCCTCACGAGCCCACCTCGCCTCTAAATCAGTCACCTCCTTACCCAGTGAAATGCGCCTCTCGCAGTTCGCCAGCAGCATCTCCAGCAACCCGTTGTTAGGATCCGCTTTCGCTGCCCTCTCAAGAATGTCCCTCAATTCAGAGACCCTCTTCTGCTTCATCAAAAGATCGGAAAAGTTGTTTAGCGTTTCCGTGTTGCCCGGCCACAGCTCTAAAGCCTGGCGATACGCTTGCTCCGCTGCTTCAGGCATTTTTCTCCACTTATAGATATTCCCCCCAGTATTTCTCAATTTTGAGAATGACCGCTGAGCATCAATATCATCTTCGAAACGTGGATCCTTCTTCAAGTGGTCGATGTACTCCTTCCAATAATCCATATCGCCCTGAACCAACTCAGGGCTGAGAACAGGAACAGGATCTCTTTTGATTTCATAGCACAATCCATGCGGTACCGCGTTAGGGTAAGACCACTCCATCGGGAAGCTTTCCTCGACAAAGAATTTTCGTTGGTCTTTGTTCCGTTGCCAAATCCACTCACCCACCATGGAATTAAGAACTGTCGGGTCGGAATTCGGATCGGGTGCAGTTGCATCAGTTTGCCTCTTCTCGATGGCCGCTTGATAAATGGCCATAATATCTTCCTGGCGAGGCAATACTAAGGGGGCTTTCGGGAAATGCTTATCCCTACCTAACCACTTATCTACCCATCCTCTGGCCGTCGGGCGCTCGGTTGAGTAGTGATTGCGAATATACTGATTGTAAAAGGCATCGGCTAAAGCGTTTTGGGTAATGATATAAAGATCGCGACGATCAAAAGCCGGGTCTCGTTTGTCTTTCTTCTTTTCAAAGCTCTCAGAGAGAATCATGTAAGTTGGCACGAATCGACCTGGATCGGTTCCCCCGTAAACAAAGCTATCTTTGGGAAGGTCCGCCAGCATGTCTCTGCCATACATCCAACCAAACCAGTGGTCTCGTTGACTACAAAACGTAAGGTTTTGTCGAAAGCTGAAGGCCGCAATCCCACTAGAAAAAAGCAAGGCCGCACCCATGGCAACGGCAGGCTTACGAAGCCACCTCTCAAAAACAAGCCCCGAACCTAATCCTGCGAGCAGAACAAAAAAAGCGTGCGAAAAACCTAAATAAGGCATGTAAAGCAACCAGGCCGCTTCATCCGCCCCCGCTTGATCAAATGCAGGTTGCAGGAATCCCGCTAAGAGAAATCCAAAAGCAGTTACCTGAATCCACGATCGAATCGGTGGAGGTAACCCGCCCAAAAAAGCCACGGCCGCAACTAGGCCCAAAATTGCCAAAGGACTAAAGTTTGCCACAATCTTTCGCCAATAAAGCTGTGAAAACTTTCCAAGGGTCTCACGGAAAGACGGTGGTTTGGGTGTTCCGGGGGGCGGTTCAGGAGGCGTCAGCAGCTCTTGCGGTGCTGCCCCCATGGCACGTCCCACCGTTTTTAGAAGTTGATCGGAGAGCTTTCCTGAATATTGGCTTCGGTTAACTGAATAAAAGAAACCCTCCTTGGTGCTCGTGAATCCCCAATTCATCGGAGGATTTGTCTGCGACGATAAAGGCATGTAGGCGTAGGGCGAAAGCCCTACCGTAACACCAAGAAGCACCAGAACTCCTGTTCTCCAATGGGTTAGTTTTCGCTTGAGCAAGAGGCACAACACTAATCCTGCGGCAACGCAGTAAAGAAGGCGCACCGAGGAGTGCCAAGTGGGTTGCTCACCAGAAATACTGCCAAACCCCCAATAGACCAAGGCCGCAGCGACGCTGAGGTAAAGTAAACCCTCTCCCAAAAGATCTCTTCTTAGGAGAAGCATCACCACGATAGGCAGAGGCGCTAGCGCTATCATTAAATGGTGATTGCTCATTCCCAGGGCGAAAAAGAAGGCAGACCATGCCAATCCGTTGGTCCAAGCCGGATTCCGCACCCAGCGATAGAGCACCCAAAGATAGAGCATAACAACGAGCACATGCAGTCCATACACCTCAGCGATAACTGCTTGGGACCACATCGATACGCTGAAAGCAAATGAGGCTGCCCAGCCCACTGCAAGAATCAGTGCCAAACGATCTCGAACCCCTGCCCAACGAAGCGAGTTACATAGGATCAAACCGACAATGCCCACCGCGATGGAAGAGCAGAAACCAGAGAATAGATTCACCTCCCACGCCCCATTGCCGAACGGTAATAGTTTAAACATATGCGCACCGATCGT
>CAMBGW010000050.1 GCA_945866245.1 Verrucomicrobia subdivision 6 bacterium
GCGATCAGCCTGCTGCTGATCAAGTGAAAGCCAGTCTGGGCGTCCGCTGACTAAGCTGTTTTTCCAATCCTGTCAGAACCAAAAATCGAACGCAGAGTCTCTGGAATGGTCACTCCACCTTCCTGAGTTTGATACGTCTCCACCAGCGCGATAAAAAGGCGCGCCAAGGCGGTGCCCGACCCATTCAAGGTGTGACACGGCCGGTTCTTTCCATCCGCTCCTTTAAACCTCAACCCCATCCGCCTCGCCTGAAAATCCATAAAGTTACTGCAGGACGAAACCTCCAGAAACTGCCCCATCCCCGGCGCCCACACCTCCAAATCGTAACAACGCGCCGCACCAAACCCAATATCCCCCGTGCAAAGTTCAATCTTCCGATAGTGCAATCCCAACTTCTGCAAGACCGATTCCGCATGCGCACAAAGCTCTTCCAGCGCCTCCATCGACCGATCCGGATGCTCGATCCGAACCAATTCCACTTTATCAAACTGATGCATCCTTCCTAAGCCCCGAGTCTCCTTGCCCGCACTCCCCGCCTCCCGCCGAAAACAGGGCGTATAAGCCGCATACTTCTTCGGCAAATCCTCTTCCGTTAAAATCTCCTCTCGATGCAAATTGGTCACAGGGACCTCTGCGGTTGGAACTAAAAAAAGTTCGCCCCCCTCCACCGCATACATGTCCTCACGAAACTTGGGGAGTTGCCCCGTCCCAACCATGCTCGCCTCCCGAACCAGAAAAGGAGTGGAAACCTCGGTGTATCCATGCTCCCCGCTGTGAAGGTTTAACATCCAACTAATCAAACTTCTCTCCAACTTTGCGCCCGCCCCACGATAAACGGCAAAGCCACTTCCCGAAACTTTGGCCGAAGCCGCAAAATCAAGAATTCCTAACGCCTCCCCTAAAGCCACATGATCCTTCGGCTGGAAATCGAATTTCTTCGGCTCTCCCCAAGTCGACACCACTGGATTCTCAGCCGCCGTACTCCCTTTGGGACACCCCTCCCAAGGAAGATTCGGGATGGAAAGCAACAACCCCTCCTGCTTCGCCTCCACCTCCGCCGCCAACTTATCCAAATTCGCAATCTTGTCCGACTTCTCCTTCATCCCAGCAAGCAGATCGTCCGCCGACTCCTTTTTCGCCTTCCGCACCCCCACCTCCTTACTAATCGCATTCCGTTCCGCCTTGAGCTTTTCCACTTCCCCCAATAATCGCCTTCTCTCCTCATCCACCTGCAAAACCTTGTCCAAACCATCCGCCGCACTCTTCCCACGCGTCAATAAACGTTGGCGAACTGCCTCCGGTTCCTTCCGTATCCATCCAATGTCCAGCATCCTTCCATTCAACCTATTCCCAGCCCGTCCGTCGAGACTCGGCAAAGGCTTTGCCGTCCGTGAAAATAACCGCTTTAAACAAAGTGTGGCTAATCCCTCTTTTCGCGGTGCCGTGCTCGACCTCGGCTCCAACACCTTCAAACTTCTTCTGGCCGAACAGACCGGCTCCACCCTCCGCGTCCACCACGAAAAAGCCTACCCCGCCCGCCTCGGGGAAGGTGTCGCACTTACCCGCCGACTCCAACCCGCCTCCTGCCGACGCGCCCTCGCCCTTCTGGCCCAACTCGAAAAGAAAATCCGCCTCTTCCAACCCCACAAAACGATTGCCGTCGCCACCGGCACCTTGCGCCGAGCCAAAAACTCTGCCTCCTTCCTCATTCCCGCATCCCGTATTTTGAAAAAAAAGGTTCTCCTACTTTCCGGCAAGGAAGAGGGTCGCCTCATCGCCCGAGCCGCCCGCACCCTATCCCGCACCGCTAGCCCCCGCTTCCACATCGATCTCGGCGGAGGAAGCCTTGAGGTCATCGACTCCCTGAGTCCTACCCGCCCGAAGATTTTCAGCCTAAACCTCGGTTGTGTAGCCGTTCGCGATACGCTCCTTCCCCACCACCCTCCCTCTCCCGCCCAGTGGCAAGAGGCCCTCACCCTCATCCGACTCGCTCTGAAAAAGATTCCCGTTCCCACAGGTCATCCGCAAGCCACCTTCTCGGGCGGCACAGGTCACGCCTATGCCTGCCTCCTCCAAGGTAAAAATATCAAAGCCAGAAAACTGGAAGGCTTCTCGCTTACTCTCCCTAAGCTGACCTCTCTTCTCCTTCGTGTTCTCCCACTTTCCCACCACGAACTCCTCGCCCTTCCCGGTATGCCCAGCGACCGGGCGACCCTCGCACTTCCCGCATTTCTTGTCCTGCACGAGTTGATGCATCGCCTCAAACTGACCGCGGTTCACCTGACCACCCACGGCCTTCGCTACGGAGTTTGGCTCGATCGACTTACCCCCCGCCGTATCAGCAAAATCCTCCGATGACCCCCGACTCCCCCCTCATCCGCCAAGCCACCACTCTGATGGAGCAGAGGGAAAAAGAACCTCAACATGTGCGCCACGTCACTCGCTGGTCCGTTTTTCTTTTTGAAAAACTTACACCCCTTCACCAACTATCCCGCGATCAACTCGAACTCCTCGTCGCTGGGGCCCTTCTTCATGACATTGGGTGGCAAACGGCCACGGAAGAACGTCCCCACCACAAAGAGTCAGCACGCATGATCCGCGAACATCCTTGGAAAAACATCACCCGCTCAAAAACCGAGTTCGTCGCCCTCTTGGCGCGATATCACCGCAAAAGCACTCCCTCCCCCACCCACCGCCGATACCAGAACCTTCCGAAAACTCAAAAGACCCATCTTCAACTTCTCGCAGGAATCCTTCGCGTGGCGGATGCCATCGATCGCTCCCACCGGCAAAGCCTTCATCCCGCTGAACTCGAACTGCGTCCCGGCGTTTGCCTGATCCAAGCCAAGGGACAAGACACCGGCGAAGCCCAGTTTGGTTTGGAGCGAAAAGGTGAACTTTTCCAACAGGCCTTCGGGCACCAGCCCTTTCTTAAGCCAACACCCTAGGGGAATGGCACGCCCTGCCCGTTCTGCTTTACTTGGCAGATGGGAACAAAACGGTGGCGACCTCAACTTCTTGCCCTTGGCATCCTCCTCGCCTTCATTGGCTTCTCCTATAGCTACGTCCGTTACTTCGTCCGTGCTCGCACCCACAGCGTCATCGTCTTTTTCGTTCCCGGCGCCAGTCCCGAGCTTCTCGCTTTGGCCCAAGCTCGGGAACCCAGCCGCCGCCTCCCCGGCCTCGATCAAGCAGACTCCATGGCATTCGTGGAAAGCCAGTCCTCCGATCAGCTCACCGGAGATGCCGCCGCCCTCGCCTCTTTCCTCGCCACAGGTCAGCCCAGCCCCGCTGGCCGACTCAGCCTTCGCTATGACGGAAAACCGACCGACACCCTCCTCTACCAAGCGCAACGACGCGGCCGGGCCGTGGGCATCATCTCCTCCGGACCCATCACCTCCCCTGGGATTGCTGCCTTCTACTCCCACCAACCCGATGCCTCCGTCTCCGCCACTGTCGCGCAACAGCTGCTCGATACGACTCGGATCGATCTGATAATGGGAGGTGGGCGCGAAGTTTTCACTGCAGAAAAGAAAGCAGGCCGCCGCGATTTGGAAAAAGAAGCGGAAAAGCTCGACTACACTCTCGTCTTTGATCGTGCGGGCCTGGAAAGCTTTCCCTCTTGGAATACCCGCCGCCTTCTCGGTCTGTTCGCGCCCAACACTCTTCCCTTAGCCACGGCAGGGGGCGAGGCAGGCACCATCCGGTTAGCCGACATGGTTCGACGCTCGATTGAAACCCTCGCTTACAATTTACTGGGCTACTTCCTCGTCGTAGATCACCCCCTTGTCGCCGACGCCGCTGGGCAGAATCAAGCCGAGCTCGCTGTCCGCCAACTTCGTGAGCTGGATAGCGCCGTGGAAACAGCACGAAAGTATGCTGGAAAAAATACCTTAATTCTTGTCTACTGCCCTTACTCCGTCGGTGGTTTTCAATTTTTAGAAAAATCTAAAGGTTCCAACGCCAACCTCTCTCGGCGACTCGCCCCCCTCTCCTGGCATAACGGTCCTGGTAAAAAGGGCGCCGACCCCACCGCCTTTTCCACGGGCCGTCCCGCCGCCCCCTCCGCCGGATTCGGTTGGGTCTCTGCCTTTGGCCGCGGCTCAGAAAAGATTTCCGGCATCATGAACCCTGGCGAGCTTCACGCCATTTTGAGTCGTCAGCTCTGAACACCACCCAGATCCGCGAAATTTTGGCCACCCGCGGTCTTCGCCCTCTGCGGCAGCTAGGCCAGAATTTTTTGGCTGAGCCTGCTCTCGCCACCGTCATCGCCCACGCCCTGCCCAAGGCAAAAACAGAGCCTGTCCAGGAAATCGGCCCTGGTTTGGGCGCCTTGACCCGTGCTCTCCTGACCATTGGACACTCAGTGGAAGCATTTGAAATCGATCACGGCCTTATCTCTTGGCTTCGGGAAGAGTTTGAAAAGGAGCCCCGCTTTCAGCTGATTGAGGGAGATGCCCTGAAAACCCTTCCCCAGCATCCACCCCGAGCTCATGTCTGTGGAAATCTCCCCTACTCTATCTCTACCCCACTCCTCGTCCAACTTGCTCTGCGCTCTCCACCCCCCGAAGTGATTGTGGTTACTTTGCAAAAAGAAGTTGCCGATCGATACTTGGCTCTTACTCGCACTTCTGAGTACGGAGCTGTTTCAGTCCTGCTGCAGTCTGTTTTCGATATCGAAAAGATTCGTCATCTGCCACCCGAAGTTTTTTATCCTCGCCCCCAAGTCGACTCGGCCGTTCTCCGCCTCACTCGCCGCCCAATTTCCCTGACCGACCTCGAGCCTTTCCACGCCTTTGTCAAAAAGGGCTTCTCCCAACGCAGAAAGAAACTGAGGGGGCTTCTCTCTGTCGACCTCGACCTCCGAGCCGAAGAGCTCAATCCTAGCGAATGGCGTACTCTTTATGAATCCACCCGACGAAAAGTTTGATATTGTCGATGCGCAGGATCGCGTCATCGGCTCCGCCCCGCGCTCCCAAGTTCATGCCCAAGGTCTTTTCCACCGTGCCGTCCACCTTTGGCTTTTTCACCCCGATGGCCGTCTCCTCCTGCAGAAGCGGTCGCTAAGCAAAGATCGCGAGCCCGGTCGCTGGACCTCCAGCGTCAGCGGTCACGTCAACGCCGGCGAGGAGTACGATGTCGCCATGAACCGGGAGATTCCCGAAGAGATCGGTGTCCCCTCCGCCACCTGCCAAGACTTTTCTAAAATCAAATACTTTCACGCTTGCTCAGAGACCGACCAGGAGTTCGTCTGGCTCTACCGCGCGACTCACCCCGGCCCCTTTCAGCCCGACCCATCCGAAGTCGCAGGCTTGGAATGGTTCACCCCCTCGCAAATCGATAACCTACTTGTCGCGCAACCAGATGCATTCTCTTCCTGCCTTGCTATGCTATGGAGATCTCGAATTTTATGAACCGTCGCTCTGGAAAAAGTGCTGTCGTCATCGGCGGGGGTATCGGTGGTCTGGCCACCGCTCTTCGCCTGAAAAAGGCTGGCTGCCGGGTCACTCTTTTGGAAAAAAACAGCACGGTCGGTGGAAAAGTAGCCGAGCGGAGAGTCAACGGCTTTCGCTGGGATGTTGGCCCATCCCTCTTCACGATGCCGCAGATTCTCGATCGGCTATTCACCGATCTGGGTGAAAGCAGAGAGAAGTATCTCACCCTCGAGCCCCTCTCTCCCACCTGTCGCTACCGCTGGGCCGATGGCTACCAGTTCGATGAAAATGAATTCTTCTGGGCGCGCCCCGATTCCGCCCGTCTCCTGCGCCATGCCGAAGGACTTTATAACCTTTCCTCCTCAGCATTTTTAGAGAGCGATCCATCGGAACTTTGGAAAAAGGTGCTCAACCCATTTCTTCTCCCTCTTCTGCGATTCCTGCCCGCCATGAGTCCCTTTCGCTCCCTCGCCTCCGCCTCCCGCCACTTTTACTCCGACCCCCATCTCCAACAATTTCTTCAACGTTTTGCCACCTATAATGGCAGTGACCCGGAGCAGACTCCGGCAACCTTCGCTGTCATCCCCTACGTTCAAGCTCACTTTGGTGGCTGGTTTATTCGGGGAGGTATCCGTCGCCTTGCTGATACTTTGGGGCAACTGGCTGAGAAGCATGGGGTAGAAATACAAACCTCCGCTCAAGTCCAAGCGATCGATGGCTCGGGAGTCACTCTAACGTCGGGAAAAAAGATATCTGCAGACCTCATTTTCCATAACGGCGATGTCCTGGCGGCATATCAAAATCTAATCCACCACCCGCGGGCAGCATCCGTCGCCGCACAGATGGCCAAACCCCAACGAGCCATTTCAGGCTTTGTCGTTCTCCTTGGGGTGAAGGGCAAAGACCCCACTTTGGCACACCACAATATTTTCTTCTCCGATAACTACCCGCTCGAATTCCAACAAATGTTTCGCGAAAACCGCCCCGCAGAGAATCCCACGATTTACCTCTGCATTAGCTCCCGTTCCGACCCCGCCTCGGCTCCTGCCGAGCACGACAACTACTTCCTCCTGGTCAACGCGCCAGCTAACACCACCTCAATCGACTGGGCCAAGGAATCCCCGAAATATGCGGACCAGATCATCCGGATTTTGGACCAGAAGTTTCTCCCCGGTCTCCAGGCCAAAATCGTTCATCAGGAGTGGATCTCTCCAGCCGACTTCGAGTCTAGGGACGGTGCTGTTGGGGGTTCGCTCTATGGCTGGGCCTCCCATGGAATGAGGAACTCTTTTCTCCGTCCCCCGATCCGTTCCTCTGTCATTCCCAATCTCTACTTTGTAGGGGGCACCACCCATCCGGGGGGTGGACTCCCGCTCGTTCTTCTTTCTGCCGAAATTGCCGTCCGGCTGGCGTCGAAAAAGTTATAAAATCACAGCCCCATCAACCCCGTATCATGTAGGGAATTCTTACCCCAGGTTCATCCTTAGGAAAATCCCGTGAATTTCGGGTGACGAACAAACATCCCTGCTCACGTGCCGTGGCCCAAATAACCGCATCGGGCAAACGAAGTCGGAACTTCCGACGAAGCGAAACCGCCTCCTCAGCCACCCTTTCAATCAAGGGATGCACCACAAGTCCGTCCAAGAAGTTACGACACTCTTTCA
>CAMBGW010000051.1 GCA_945866245.1 Verrucomicrobia subdivision 6 bacterium
GCGGCTTATGTTAGGCGAAACCTTTTCGACGAGCTGGTGGGGGAACCGAGCAATATATTTTATACGACGAAAGTGGACGCCAAAACGGTTCGATATCAAGCGCTGCCTAAAGATTTCTGGAAGGAGTGTCTCGCGCAGCTGAGACACCAATTAAGCGAGCTACGGAAAAAAAGTTAGCGGGCGAGATTGGCAACCGAGACGGGGTTGGATGCTTTGCAATGGATGGATTGGCTCAGGAAATAGATACCTAGGATGGCGATGGCGATACCGCTGGCTCGTAAGGCGACAAGGCGGAGAGGATTTTTTAAAGCCAGGTAGCCTAAGAAAACGCCAGCCAGATGGATGAGAAAGGTTCCCAAGACAAATCCCAGGGCGTAAAGGGCGGGTTGAGCCGAAGCGGGCATTTCTTCGCCGTGTGCATGGCCGTGGAAAAGTGCAAAGAAGCCAACCCCAGCCATGGTGATGAAGAGTGGAAACTTTTTATTGCTGGCGATCAAGATGCCCAGAAGCAGGACCGATAGAGCAATTGCGATCTCGACAGAAAAAAAGGGGATTCCGACCATGCCAAGAATACCTCCCACCAGCATAAAACTGATGAAGGTAAGTGGGACAGTCCAGATGGCGCGGCCCCCGATTTGTGCGCTGAGGATGCCCACGCTGAGCATAGCAAGGAGATGATCCAGACCGAAGACAGGGTGGCTGAGGCCTGTGGTAAAGCCAAGTGGGCTGGTCCCCGTATGGGCAAAGAGAGGTAAGGGCAGGAGGCAGAGAAGGGTGAAGAGCGATTTCATGCCGCGATGATAATTAGCTTTGGCTCGATCGTGAAGAGTAAATTCTAGTGGAAGGGGATTGGGGTAAAAGAGATTGGCTTGGATGAGCGTTGACCTGGGTGAGGGATTCAGAAAAGATCATCGGATGGGACACAAGGGATGGACTTCAAAAGTTGCTGGACCAGCGATTGGGCCTTACCAGCAGGCAACAGAGGCCGGTGGTTTTGTCTTTTTATCGGGTCAGTTGGCTCTGGATGAGACTGGAAACCTGCTTTCTGGCACGGTGGCGGAGCAGACCCGAAAGGCTTTAGAGAGGGCGCAAAGTCTTCTGAAGGAGGGTGGGCTCAGTTTGGCTGACGTAGTCAAAGCCACGGTATTTTTGGTGGATCTAAAAACTTTTTCGGAGATGAACGGGGTGTATGCGGAGTTCTTCCCTCAAAATCCGCCCAGCCGATCCACGATTCAAGTAGCTGGATTACCTAAGGGGGGCGCGGTGGAGATTGAGTTGTTGGCAAAACGGCCTGGGTCATGACCTCGGCCCAAGTTCTGGAGGTATTTCGGCGCTGCGGAGCTCTCTTACACGGGCATTTTATTCTGCGATCAGGGCTACACAGCCGGACTTTTTTCCAGTGTGCGTTGGTGCTACAGGATCCGGTGGCAACGGCGGAGTTGTCTGGGGCGCTCGTGGAGAAGGTTAAGATTGAAAAGTGGGTTTTTCATAGCGTGATCTCGCCTGCGATGGGGGGGATTTTGGTGGGTCATGAGGTGGCTCGCCATTTTGGGCGTCGCCACATCTTTGCGGAGAAGGATGGGGGAAAGTTGAAGATTCGGCGTTTTGAGGTGAAGAAAGGAGAGAGGTTTTTAGTGGCGGAGGATGTGATTACTACGGGGAGTGCGGTGAGGGAGGTGATTCAGTTGGTGAAAGAGGCGGGCGGAGAGGTAGTGGGAGTGGCTTGCTTAGTGGACCGAAGTTGTTCGGCGCCCGAATTGGGAGCACCGATTTGCTCTTTGATGGCGCTGCCTGTGGAGACTTTTGATGGGTCGAAGATTCCAAAGGATCTGGTTGGGGTTCCGGCAATCAAGCCCGGCAGTGGATAGGGTGTTTCCGGCTTGGCCTTTGGGAGTATCTGCGTTCCAATAGAGACATGGGACGTTATCAAAAAAATGTTCGTTTTGAGTGGAATCTGGCCCAAGTCCCAAGGGATCTTCCTGCCTTGCCGCCGAAGCATGAGATCAAAATTCAGCTTCAGCCCGATACAGAGCTAACATGGGAGGGAATTCAGCGCTCTTTTCTCAATGAAAAAGCTTGGATGATTGGGCTGGAAGCCCATTTGGATCAGTTGCGGAGGCGGATTTTTCCGGAGGGCAAGCCGCTCGAGAAAATGGATTTTTTTGTTCTGCAACATGGATCTCGAGTGGTGGGCTGTAGCGCGGTGCTGGCCTTGGAGGGTGAGGGTCCGCAACTACTTTCGGGAATCGTCATGGATTATGAGTATCAGCGAAGAGGTTTAGGGGTGACGCTATTGCAAAGATGTTTGCTCCACTTAGCGGAGAAAGGGCTAGAGAAAGCTTCGGTCATCACTCGAGAGGGTGTTCCGGCAGCGCGATACCTTTATCCGAAGTTCGGGGGCCGGGCCACCGAACTCGAGCCTGCCTCCGTCCCAGCGACTTAGTCCTATTTTCATGAGAGAACTTTATGACCTGGCCGTAATCGGTGCAGGTAGCGCGGGGTATGCGGCAGCCCGGACAGCAGCTGGTTTGGGTTTGAAGGTGGCTGTTGTGGAAGGGGGAGAGAGAGTGGGGGGTCTTTGTATTTTGCGGGGCTGCATGCCCACGAAGACGATGCTGGAAAGTGCCCACCGTAACTTTGAAATTGGCAGAGCGAAGGAGTTTGGAATTCGAGTGGGCAAACCTAAGCCGGATTGGGAGGCGATCCTGAAAAGAAAAGATCGGCTGATTCGGGAATTTGCAGAGTACCGCGAGGGGCAGCTGGAAAAGGGCAGATTTACCTTTTTTAGGGCCCAGGCCAGCTTTCTGAACGCGGAGCGATTGCAGTTAACGGGGGTTGGGAAGGGTAAGGTGCCTCAGGAAATTCAGGCAAAAACGTTTCTCATCAGCACAGGGTCGAGGACGGCGAAGCGGGAAATTCCGGGCCTTGAGGAAGCTGGGTATTGGACGAGTGATGAGTGTCTGCATGCCTCGAAGCAGGTGAAAAGTCTGATTGTTTTAGGGGGTAGGGCGGTGGCACTGGAGTTTGCCCAGTACTATGCCCATCTGGGGGTCAAGGTGACGGTGATTCAAAGAAGCAGTCAGCTTTTACCGGAATCGGACCCGGAGGTTGGACAGGAATTGGAGAAGGTGTTCCGGGAGCATGGAGCGCAAGTATTCTGTGGCACACAAATTCAGCGGGTAGTGAGGAGAGGGAAAAACAAGAGGGTTGAATTTATTCAGGCTGGTAAAAGTAGGTATGTTGAGGCGGAGCAGATCTTGCAGGCGTTGGGGCGGGAGCCAAACCTAGGCGGGTTAGCGGTTGAGAAGGCAGGGGTAAGGTTGGTGCAGGGGAAAGTCCACAGTGAAATGACCCAACAGACGAGTGTGCCCCATATCTTTGCGGCCGGAGATGTGTGCGGACCGTATGAGGTGGTGCACCTAGCGATCCAGCAAGGGGAGGTAGCTGCTAAGAATGCGGGTGACTGGATTCGAGGAAGGGAGCTGCAGGCAGTGATGGATTATCGGCTAAAATTAGAGGTGATTTTCACTTCTCCGGAGGTGGCTTCGGTAGGATTGTCGGAGAAAGAGTGTAAGGAAAAGGGTTTGGATATCTTGAGTGGGAGCTATCCGTTTGCTGATCATGGAAAATCGATGGTTATGGGCGCGACGGATGGTTTTGTGAAGTTGATCGCCTTAAGAAAAGGGGGCGAGATTATTGGAGCTCAGGTGGTGGGGCCGCACGCATCCGATTTGATTCACGAACTGGTCGCGGTGATACGATATCGGGGCACAGCAAAGGAGGTCGCTGAGATGCCTCACTATCATCCAACATTGTCGGAGATCTGGACTTATCCTGCTGAGGAGATTGCGGAAAAAATTAGCACTTATTGACACAGAAAATTGAGTTTTATTGTATTTGGAGTTTAGCTCTGGCTCTTTGAAGAGATGAACAGACGCATTTTAACCCTAATATTGTCGGCTTCGGCATCCATCTCTTTTGCGGATAGTGCGCCAGAAGCTTCTGCGCAAGACACCAAGAAAATGGTTCAGAATAGCTTTGTCGAAACGGCTCAAAAGGGGATCAAACTCAGTGGCTATGTCGACGCCGGATACAGCTATAACTTTACGGGGCAGAATAATAACTCGATGGTCTCGACCCGGTATGCGACAGACACAGCACAACGAGGTGACTTCAATTTGTATGCCGTGAAGATCGCACTTGAAAAAGTCCTGACTTCGGAAAACAAGGCACAAGCCGGGTTCCGAACGGATGTGATGATCGGTGAAGATGCTTCTTACTTCATTAATCGGACTCCCAACGCCGGGTACAATACCAATAACAACTCCAACAGTCTCTTTTTAGAGCAGGCCTACGCTTCAATTCGTGCCCCTGTGGGTAACGGATGGGATTTTAAGGTGGGTAAGTTTGTGTCGACTATGGGATATGAAGTTATGGAGCGGCCTGCCAACATGAATACCACCTTCGGGATCCTCTTTAATGTGATGCCTTTGTACTACACGGGGGTTTTGTCCTCCTACAGGTTTGATGATTACCTCGACGCCAAACTCGGGGTGGTGAACGGATCAAACAGTGACAATAACACCACGCTGAATCCGAATGCGGGTGATGGGGTGGCATTGTTGGCCTCCCTGAACGTCACGGCACCTGGAGGCAATGCCAACTGGAGCAACAATTTTCAGTACAGCAGTGGGTACGATAACAACACATCTACAGGGTCGACCAATAGCAGCCTAACCTCCTCGAGCCAGCCGGCCCGTGCCAACAATGGGGATATTTCTGCCTACATGCTTTTGTACAACTCTTGGGGAAATTGGGCGCCGAAGTTTGCCAACGACAAGCTCCTTCTGGCTTTTAACACCGTTTTCGGAAACCTAAGTGGAGTGGCGGAGGGTGTAGCCAACGTCAACACCCACTGGTACGGAGCGGGGGCTTACGCCAAGTATCAATTCAACGACTGGTTTAGTCTTTGCAGCCGTGGCGAATATCTGGGGAGCAATAACGATGGGGTCATCGGTTACGCTGGGGCGAGCACGACTTTTAACACTCCTGAGGCAAATAATCCGACTCGGCATGTCACGGGTGTGAATTTTTGGGAGTACACCCTGACCGCCGGGTTCAATGTCATCGAGAACGTTCTCATCCGGGCAGAGTACCGGCTCGATTGGGGCACGAATCTTTATCAAGTGCCCAATGGTGCGTCACAGCCTGAAGGACAGAATGGTCCAGCCCATTACGCTGGGGCAGAGGTTGTCTACAGCTTCTAAAGAAAGTCCAGTTCTCTAAACCCCGGGGGGCCTCGGCTTCCCGGGGTTTTTGTTTTCTAAATTTGTTTTAGGAGGCCAGTTCTTCGACCGTTGGGCAGGAGCAGATGAGATTTCGATCACCATGGACGGCATCGATTCGGGATACGGTGGGCCAGTATTTCCATATTCGCGTCCAAGGAGCCGGATAAGCCGCTTTTTCCCGACTATACGGGCGATCCCAACTGTCGGAGGTGACATCCGCCGCGGGGTGAGGGGCAAGTTTTAAGGGGTTGCGTGCACGATCCATTTTGCCCGACTCGATCTCAGCGATCTCCTTGCGGATCGAAATGAGTGCATCGGCAAAGCGATCGAGCTCTTCACGGGATTCGGATTCGGTGGGCTCGATCATCAGTGTTCCGCCGACAGGCCAGGACATCGTCGGGGCATGAAATCCATAATCCATCAGCCGCTTTGCAATATCGTCCACCTCAATGCCTGCGGTTGCTTTGAAAGGACGCAGATCGAGAATGAATTCGTGGGCGACCCAACCACCCGCGCCTCGGTAGAGGATCGGGTAGTGGTCGGAGAGGCGTTTGGCGAGGTAATTGGCGTTTAGAATTGCCACTTCGGTGCAGCGGGCGAGTCCTTTGCCGCCGACCATGGCGAGGAACATCCAAGGAATGACCAAAATACTCGCACTGCCGTAAGGGGCGGATGCTACGGCACCAACCTGATCTTTTTTCAGGGTCTGGTGAGGATGGGAGGGTAGGAAAGGGGCTAAATGGTCTGCTACCGCGATCGGACCGACTCCAGGGCCTCCACCTCCGTGCGGGATGCAGAACGTTTTATGAAGGTTGAGATGGCAGGCATCGATTCCGAACTCGCCCGGCCGGCAGATGCCAACGAGGGCGTTCAAATTTGCGCCATCCATATAGACTTGGCCACCTGCCTGATGAACTTTTTTACAGAGGTCGCGGATGGCTGATTCAAAAACCCCGTGAGTGGATGGGTAGGTAACCATTGCCGCGGCGATTCGTGGTCCATGCTCTTTGATTTTGGCGTCGAGGTCGGCGAGGTCGACGTTGCCTTGGGCATCGCAACCTATGGGAACCACGCGAAATCCCACGAGAACGGCACTGGCAGGGTTCGTGCCGTGTGCGGAGACGGGAATGAGGCAGACGTCGCGATGGGTTTCACCTCTCGACTGGTGCCAAGCGCGGATGGAGAGAAGTCCGGCATATTCGCCTTGGGACCCGGCGTTGGGTTGAAGAGAGACGTGGGGAAGACCCGTGATCTCGCCTAACCAGTTTTCCAGTTCGTGGATCATCTGAAGATATCCCGGATTTTGCTCGGCAGGGGCGTAGGGGTGGGGCTCCGAAACAGTCGACCAGCCCAGGGGGGTAAGTTCGGAGGCGGCATTCAGCTTCATGGTGCAGGAACCGAGGGGAACCATGGATTGAGCGGGGGTGAGGTCTTTCGCGGCAAGCCGCCGGATGTAGCGGAGAAGTTCGTTTTCGTTTGCGTGGGAGGTGAAGATCGGATGAAGGAGAGCAGAGGTTTTGCGGTGCAGGGAGGGGGCTAGAGGCGATAGGCCGGAGGAGGGTGGGGAAACTTTTGCGGAGCCAAAAAAGGAGAGAATGCGGTCAACCTCGGCCTCGTCGGTTCGCTCATCGAGGGTGATTCCCAGATCACCATTGGGGAAGTGGCGGAAGTTGGTTTGAGCTTGGGAGGCTTTGGCCACGGCCGACTGAATCGCCTT
>CAMBGW010000052.1 GCA_945866245.1 Verrucomicrobia subdivision 6 bacterium
CTGCCGGGGCTGCCTCCGCTTTGCTCTTCATGACGCGAGCCAAACGAGCTCCAGGTTCCGCCAAAAGGCGGGCCAAGGTCGAAGCCGGCGCTGAAATCGCTCCCAAAAGACGAGCTCGCAAAACTTCGGCTGACGGAAGATCTGCCAACCTCACAATATCGCTCACCCCTAGGACCTTCCCATCCATCAACCCAGAACGAAGACTTGGACGGGTGAACTCAGCTTTAAAGGTCTTGATTACCTTGGCCGCCGCAGGCGCATCTTTCCCACCAGAAACAATTGCGGTTTGTCCGGTTAAATCTTTACCTAGCCCCGCCAACACTTCTTCCCCAATGGCTCGCTTGAAGAGTGTGTTTTTCACTACCTTCACTGCGGCACCCACCTTACGTAAACGGCCACGCAGCTCAGAAAACTCAGCCACTTTCATCCCGGTATAATCCAGCACGATGAGGTAAGGAGAGGACTTGACCCACTCCCGAATCGTATCGATGACTAATGCTTTTTCTTCTTTCATAAAAATGTTTCCTTCTAGTCGTCCGAACCAGCCGCCGCATCTGCCACAGCCAATGGAATTCCTGGCGAAAAGGTTGCCGAGAGAACACAGTTCTGCAGGTACTTGCCTTTCGCCCCAGCCGGGCGCGCCCGGGAAACCGATTCGATCACCGCATTCACATTTTCACCCAGAGCTTTATCTTCAAAACTCAATTTTCCGCAGCTGACATGCAGGTTCGAACCTTTATCAATTTTAAATTCCACTCGCCCTGCCTGACACTCTTTCACCGCTTTTGCGGTATCCTCGGTCACCGTCCCGGTTTTCGGATTAGGCATCAAGCCACGTGGTCCGAGAACTTTGCCAAGCTTACGGACTTCGATCATCGCATCCGGAGTCGCAACCGCGACGTCGAAATCGGCCCAGCCCTCCTGCACCTTCTTGATTAAATCCGCATAGCCTACGGCAACGGCGCCCGCGGCTTTGCCTGCCTCGGCAGCTGCGCCCTGCGCGAATACGATCACTCGAACAGTTTTTCCTGAGCCATGGGGCAAACTCACTGTGCCGCGCACCACCTGGTCACTCTGCTTGGGATCCACACCCAAATGAAACGAAAGATCTACGCTCGGGTTTCCCTTGCTCTTCCCCGCGGGCATCTTCTTCAGAAGAGCCACTGCTTCGGTCACATGATAACGCTTCTTCGGATCCAACAATTTGCTGGCTTCCGTGAATCGACGACTTGGTTTCTTGGCCATAGACAAAATCTCCTTAGTCCGCAATCTCCAGCCCCATTTGACGAGCCGTTCCTGCAATCGTGCGGAAAGCGGCTTCGTCCGAAGCCGCGTTCAAATCGTTACGTTTGATCTTCACAATATCCATCACCTGCTTTTTTGTGATCTTTCCTACCTTCAAACGGTTCGCCTCTTTCGATCCCGAGGCAAGACCTGCTGCCTTTTTCAAAAGCACAGAGGCCGGCGGGCTCTTCGTAATAAAAGTGAAGGTCTTGTCCTTATAAACCGTGATCACCACGGGGAAAATATTCCCAGCCTCCTTGGCCGTCCTCGCGTTAAACTCTTTGCAAAAAGCCATGATGTTCACGCCCTGCTGACCCAACGCTGGTCCCACCGGAGGAGCCGGATTCGCCGCCCCAGCGGGAATCTGTAAACGAATAATTCCTGTAATTTCTTTTGCCATAAAACTAGTTCCTTTCTACCTGCCAATATTCCAACTCAACCGGAGTGGAGCGTCCGAAAATCGATACCGCCACGCGGACCCGGCCCCGCTCCGTATCCACCTCCTCCACCACGCCCTCCTGGCTCTGGAAAGGACCATCCCCCACCTTGACTCGATCTCCCACTGCAAAAATAATCTTCGGAGTAATCTTCTCCTCTTTTTCACGAATCTGGCTCAACATCCCTTCGACTTCATCCGGCTTCATAGGCGTTGGCCGATCGCCATCCGCAAAACCTAGAACTCCGGGCGTCTCTTTCACAAAATACCAAGGCACCTCGTGCAGTTTTTTTTCTGCATCATACAACTCCATCTTCACAAAAATATAACCCGGATATAGCTTTCGCTCCGTCTCCACTTTTTTGCCCCGCTTAATTTCGGAAATTCTTTCCGTCGGGATGATCACCTCCTGCACCACCTCCCCCAACTCCTCTGTCTTGATCCGGCTCAACATATGACGTTTCACATTTGTCTCCTGACCGGAAAGAACATGCACCGCAAACCAGCGGGCCTCAGAAGAAACTGTGACGACTTCGCTCATCGATTAAAACCTCACCATCCAGCCCACGACGCGGCTAATCAGAAAATCGAACCCAGAGGTGTACGCGGCCAGAACTAGGGTCGTCAGCGCCACCACGGTCGTGCTGTCGATCAGCTCCCGATACTTTTTTACACCCGACTCACTCGGATCCCACGGCCAGGAGCACTTCACTAGTTCACCGTGAACCTCGCCGACAAACTTTGAAATCTTGGACCGCTGCAAAAAAAGGACAGCCAGAACGCCCAAGGAAACAACTCCAAGGACGACCGTTCCGACCCAACTTCCGCCAATTTTCCAAGCTTCCATTCTTTTTCTTTCTCCCTTTGTGAAGGTGCAGGGCAGGAGGGACTCGAACCCCCAACCGACGGTTTTGGAGACCGCTACTCTACCAATTGAGCTACTGCCCTCCTCTTCCGTCCGGCTGGGGAGGACCCACTCCGAGGAGCGAGCTCTTCCCTCCGGTCTGTTGCGTGACGGTTAAGCCACGATTTCGGTGACGCGACCGGCGCCTACCGTTTTTCCACCTTCACGGATGGCAAAGCGGATCTGCTTTTCCATCGCGATCGGGGTAATCAGCTCGACTTCGATGTCGACATTGTCTCCGGGCATCACCATTTCCACCCCGGCCTTCAAAGTCACCACACCCGTTACGTCCGTCGTACGGAAGTAGAACTGAGGGCGATATCCGTTGAAGAAAGGGGTATGACGGCCACCCTCATCCTTGCTCAAAACATACACCGTGGCTTTAAACTTGGTGTGCGGCTTGATCGTTCCCGGCTTGGCGATCACCTGACCGCGCTCTACATCCTCTTTTTTTGTGCCGCGGAGGAGCAGACCAACGTTGTCGCCCGCTTCTGCTGTATCGAGAAGCTTGCGGAACATTTCCACGTCCGTCACCACTGTCTTGGCGGTCGGCTTGATTCCGACGATTTCCACCTCTTCCATTTTCTTAAGGATGCCACGCTCTACCCGGCCCGTGACCACCGTGCCACGACCTTCAATGTTAAACACGTCCTCGACCGGCATGAGGAAAGGCTGATCCTTCGGACGGTCGGGGATCGGGATAAACTTATCCACCGCATCCATCAACTCCATGATGCACTTTGCCGCATCACTTTTGGGATCGCCCGATTCGAGGGCTTTGAGAGCACTTCCCTTGATGATCGGAATCTTGTCTCCAGGGAACTCATACTTCGTCAGGAGCTCACGGACTTCTACTTCCACCAGCTCCAGCAAATCCTTGTCGTCCACCATGTCCACCTTGTTCAGGAAGACGACCAACGCCGGCACGCCCACCTGACGAGCCAACAAAATATGCTCTCGGGTCTGCGGCATCGGACCGTCCGCTGCGCTAACCACCAAAATAGCTCCGTCCATCTGTGCCGCACCCGTGATCATGTTCTTCACGTAATCGGCGTGTCCCGGACAATCAACGTGCGCGTAATGACGCGTGCCCGTGGCGTACTCCACGTGGGAGGTGTTGATAGTGATTCCACGCTCTTTTTCCTCAGGCGCGTTATCGATTTGATCGTAGGCGCGAGCTTCGGCCAAACCGCTCTTGGATAAAATCGTCGTGATCGCTGCGGTTAATGTGGTTTTCCCGTGATCAACGTGCCCAATGGTTCCGATGTTGACGTGGGGTTTCGAACGGTTGAATGCCTCTTTCGCCATAAATTCTAATCTCCTTGCCTTGCGGTTTCAGATCTTTCTGTTCGCCGGATCGGAACTCCGCCGTCAGTGTCCCCACTCGGGGTTTCACCGCGACCGAGCCCATGACCGGGTTTGAACCGGTGACCTCGTCCTTACCAAGGACGTGCTCTACCAACTGAGCTACATGGGCGAGATGGAATTCGAAATGAATTCCGGAATTCGCCCGGCGTTTTCCCATCGGCACGAAATCTGCTACAAAGCCTTACGACTCGAACAGAAAAACAGACCAAGGGGAAACGATAAGCATGCCCCTTTCCCAACCCCCCTGTCAACACCCTCTTACAAAAAAAATCAGATTTTTTTTATGATGTGAATAACATGCGAAAAACGTAGAAGCCCAATCCCAACAAAGCGACCAAACCCCCAACTCCAAGAATCCAAGTCGGACTTCCACTTTGACCTTTCCCCTTGATGGGCGACAAGTTACGAAAGTTTTCCGGAATTCCCTCATCCACTCCCTGCTCCATTTGAAAGGTTGCCCCAGCTTGAGGCAAAGCCAAAGCCGCTCTCGCCACCGCCCCCTCATACCGGAAAGGAATCTGCCCAAATTGCAAACGATCCCGATCCTGCAGTAACGACTCAGTAATTTTTTCGTCATTGACGCGGGTCCCATTGGTGGATTCCAAATCGCGCACTCGATACTCCCCTCCCTCCAAGACCAACTCCGCATGCCTCGACGAAATACTTCCGTGGATAATCTGCACATCGTTTTCATCAATCCGCCCTACCGCCATCCGCGGGCCGACCAGTTCAATCGTCAACTGCGGGATCTCCTTACTTTCAGAAACAATCCTAGGCATGCCTGCTTTTTATCCCTTCCGCTTCACCCCGTCCAGCAACTCGGCAAATTGACGGAAAAAATATCCCGCGTCGTGGGGCCCAGGAGCCGCCTCCGGATGGTACTGCACAGAAAAGGCCCCACCCCCCACCAGCTGGATCCCCTCACACGTCCCATCATTCAGATTCACATGCGTCACCTCCACCTTGCCTTTGGGCAACGAGTCCGGATCCACCGCATACCCATGGTTTTGACTGGTGATCGACACTTTTCCAGAGCGCAAATCTTGCACCGGCTGATTTCCCCCTCGATGCCCAAATTTCAGCTTAAAGGTCTTTCCCCCCAGCGCATGCGCCAACATCTGGTGGCCCAAACAGATTCCAAAGATCGGCTTTTTTCCCACCAAATCCCTTACTGTCTGATGGACGTAAGTCGGCACCGACGGATCTCCCGGACCATTCGATAAGAAAACCCCGTCCACTTTTGCCTGCAAAATCTCCTCCGCTGTGGCTTGCGCTGGAAAAACCACTGGTTGGATCCCCTCTGCGCGCAACTGCCGTAAAATATTTCTCTTCATTCCACAGTCGATCGCCGCCACACGATGCCGCACCCGAGGCATGCTTCCCTTCTCATTTCCCAGCCGACCCGGAAAATCAGCCCCTTGGGCGTCCCACTCGTACGATTTACGGCACGTCACTTCGGCCACATAATCCTTCGCTCCCAAACCCGGCCACTCTTTTGCCCGACGAACCGCCTCCTCCGCACTCATCCCTTGGTTCGCCAAAACACCTTTCATCGCTCCCATCGTCCTCAACTTCCGCGTCAGACACCTTGTATCAATCTCCTCCAAGGCCGGCACCTTGTGCCTTCGCAAATACACCTCCAGGGTCTCTCTCTCCCGCCAGTTACTCGCTCGTCGCGATAATCTTCGCACCAGCAAACCAGCAACCTGGGGATGTTCCGACTCCTCATCCTCTGGATTGATTCCGGTATTGCCGATTTCAGGACACGTCAACGCCACCACCTGGCCGCGATAGCTTGGATCGGTCAAAATCTCCTCATAGCCCGTCATCGATGTGTTGAAGCACATCTCCGCCGCCACCCAACCCTCATGACCAAAACCCCGCCCCCGCAAGATCGTTCCATCTTCTAAAGCTAAAATTCCCTCCATGTCGGAAAGTAGACTAAGTTCGCCCCGCTCGCCCGTCGAGGTCATGGCGAATTTTCCCATCCACAATTGTGAATACCGCCCGCCCTTTTAACTCCCGCCCCTCAAAGGGCGTGTTCTTACCCAAACTCCGAAACTCCGCCTTTTTCACACTCCACGTCCGCCCAATATCCAGCACCGTCACATCCGCCACCGCCCCTACCGCCAACGTTCCCCGCCCCAGTTGAAAGTACTTTCCTGGGAAAAAGCTCATCCGATCCACCACCTCTCGCAAAGGCATCAACCCGCTGTGAACTAGCTCCGTTAGGTAAATCCCCACCGCCGTCTCTAACCCCACCACCCCAAAAGGAGCCTCATCAAACTCCACCTCCTTCTCGTAGCTGCAGTGCGGAGCATGGTCTGTGGCCAGAAAACGAATCGTCCCATCCACCACACCCCTCTTGACCTCCTCCACATCCGCCTTCGTTCGCAGAGGCGGATTCATCTTAAAGGAGGTGTCATACCCCTCGACACAATCGTCCGTCAGGGTCATGTGGTGCGGAGATGCCTCCCCCTCAATCGGAATCCCCCTCTTTTTCGCATCCCGCAAAATCCGAATCGAACCCGCCGTGCTCATGTGCTGGCACACCACCCGCGCCCCGGTCAGCTCCGCCAAAAGAACGTTGCGCGACACGATCACCTCTTCCGCAATTCCCGGCCAAGCAGGCAACCCCAGGATCCTCGACCACTTTCCCTCATTCATCACCCCGCCGGCTGAAAGAGACCGATCCTCACAATGATCTAAAACCGGCAGATCAAACATCCGCGCATACTCCAGAGCCCGCCTCATCAACTCCGCACTTTGAATGCAGTGCCCATCATCCGTAATCGCCACAACTCCCGCCTGCCTCAAAGACCCAATCGGTGCCAGCTG
>CAMBGW010000053.1 GCA_945866245.1 Verrucomicrobia subdivision 6 bacterium
GGTAGCGGACTATGTGGGGGATTCCTTGGGGTTGAGTTACGAGGCACAAAAGGCGCAAGGGGAGTGTATCCTTTTTTGCGGAGTTCACTTTATGGCCGAGACGGCAAAAATTGTGAACCCGGAGAAGAAAGTTTTGATGCCCGATCTCAACGCGGGGTGCTCCTTGGCCGACTCCTGCCCCGCGGATGAGCTGCAGACTTATCGAAATGAGAATCCGGGACTTTATATTGTTTCTTATGTGAACTGTACGGCGGCGGTGAAGGCGCAAAGTGATGTAATTTGTACCTCTGGGAATGCGGAGAGGATCGTAGAAAGAGTTCCAAAAGACCGGGAGATACTTTTTTTGCCCGATCGGAATCTGGGGGATTGGGTGATGCAGAAAACAGGTCGAAAGATGCGTTTGTGGGATGGAGATTGTTATGTGCACATGGAATTTACAGCTTCCTCGATCGACCGGATTCGGCGGGAGCATCCCGAGGCACGAGTGGTAGCGCATCCGGAGTGTACCAGGGCGGTACGGGCTTTAGCGGACGAGGTGTGCTCGACGGAGAAGATGGTGGGCTACTGTAGAAATTCGTCGGCGCGGACGTTTATCGTCGTGACTGAGGAGGGAATGCTCCATCGATTGCGTCGGGAGATGCCGGATCGGGAATTCATAGCGGGGCCCACCGACCGCTGTGCTTGTGGGGAGTGTCGGTATATGAAGATGAATACCCTCGAGAAAGCATATGGGGCGCTGGAAAGTATGACTGACGAACTGGTTCTGAGTCAGGAGATAATCGACAAGGCAAAGGCCCCGATTCAGAGGATGTTGGATTGGAGTCGTAACTAATTACAATTCAGATAATTACACACAGATTATTCAGCCAGGTATGGGACAAAGGATTTGACTAGGCATAAGCCATGGATTCGCTAGAACTTTTTACGCAATCCTATGCAAATAAACGATTCATGGAAGGTGCTGCTTTGTGCCTGGATGGCCTTTGAGGGGTTTCACGGGGTGGCATTGTCGCAAACCCAAGAGGCGCCTGAGAGTGTGGAGCCGCCTTTGCAGATCACTTCGGATGGTGCGAATCGGTACGAAGGAGGAATTTACTACGCAAAAGACAATGTGGTGGTGACTTACGGGGGGGATGTGTTGATGGCGGATGAGGTTCATTTCAATCCGCAGAGCAAGGAGGCGACGGCAAAAGGGAACGTGCGGCTCTATATGTTGGGGCAGATTTATCGTGGGGATCTTTTGACCTATAACTTCAGAACGAAAAAAATGTTGTCGGAGAAATTCCGATTTTTAGATGGGAAGATGATGGTGGAAGGGGAGTCGATCGACAGTCCGGAGCTTGGGCATTATGACATCGCGGGGGGAGACTATTCGACGGATGATCGGGAGACTCCAGGTTGGAAAACAAAGGCCTCCTCCGTCGCGATTTACCCTGGGGACAAGACGATTGTGGAAAATTCGGTGGGTTATTTTGGGGACGCCCCGTTTTTCTATTTTCCGCATTTGAGTCTCTACGAGCGGGATACCGGGTCCTCTCCCGACATCAGCTTTGGCTCGGTCTCACGGCTCGGCATGTACGCTTTAGGAACGTATCGCTTTGCCGTGACGGACAAGGTCAAGGCGGAGGTCAATATAGATTATTATGGCCGACGTGGGTGGGCAGGTGGAGCCGCCGCCTCTTACGTTACTCCTGGAAAAAATTCGGATCACCCGCTGACTGAGGTTTCGCTGCGTGGATGGTATATTAATGATCGAGGGTATCAGATTTATGAGGGAGATGCCGAGCGCCCGACAGCCTCCGCGCCTCCCCGAGGTCGGTACTGGGTTCCCTACAAGCACAACACAACAATTATGAAGGGGGGGAATCCGGTGGATGTAGACCGTGCCCCTCCCTTTGATGCTCCCTCGTTGAGCTCTCGCTCCCAGCTCAACGTTTTGAGCGATGCTTATGTCACCCAAGATTTCTTTGCGGATGACTATATTCGAGACCAACAGCCCAACAGCTATGTGGATGTGATGTATCAAGACCCTAATTTCACGGTGACGGCGAATGCGCGAACGCAAATCAATAATCTTTTTCAGACCCAGCAGCAAAAACCTTCAGCGAAAATCGAGTTTAAAAGGCAATATATTCCCGGAACTTACGATCGCGAGGACCTGCTGAAGAATCCCGATGGAAATCCGGGCTTGGCTTATGAGGGAGAGTCCAGCGTGGACAGTCTAGGCACGCAGTGGAGTCAGGTCGCAAATCAAACCGATTATTCCGCATTACGCTACGACACCTATCATCAGCTACTCTACCCGCGGCAGTATTTTAACTGGCTGAATTTTACCCCACGGGCAGGAATCCGTGGCACGGTTTATACTCGGAGTAACCTAACGACAAATGGTGTAGCCCAAAACAGCGCTTCAGGTGCGGGCTATGATATTGGGAGCGGGGCATCCCTAGCGGACACCTCACTTTTCCGTTACGTTTTCAATTTTGGGATCGATGCATCGACCAAGGCTTATGCCACTTGGAATGATGTCAAAAATAAGGCATGGGCGATCGACGGGGTTCGGCACGTTTTCGAGCCTTTTCTTCAAGCCAGTTATATTCCGCAACCCAACGTCAGGCCGACTGAGTTCGCGGGTTATGACAATCGAATCAATACGACGGAGTCGCGACCTCTGAACTCGACGCTCTATAATTCGGTCGACTCGATCGACAAGCTGCTGATTGTTCGGCCGGGAATGATGAATCGCGTTCTGACGAAGCGGGACGGAGCTCCTTATGAGTTGGCCAACTGGAAAATCTATACCGATTACCAGCCCATCCGTCCTGATTTGACCAGTTTGAATTTTAGCACTGTGCAGGCGCCTGAAACGGTGCCATCCTCCATTCCTGAACTGTATAATGTAGTAAATTTTATGCCGGTGCCGTGGTGGACGGGGACGGTGGGGGCAACCACGGCGATCAGCGGGAATGGATTCAATTCATTGAACTTGGGCAGTCGTTGGCAGGTTGTTCCTGCCTTGGAGATCGGTTTAGGTTACTCCTACCTAGATGGATTTAACTACTTGGACGCATTAAATAACACGGACGCAACAACCACGGGTGCGGCTCAAACCAGCTTGATCAACGGATCTGCTAGTTACCGATTAAATGAAAGCTGGTTTGCGAATGCAGGGGTAACCTACTCCGTAAGTCCCTCTCTTTTGCAGCAGGTGAATGTGGGAGTTTACCGGGACATCGGGGCATGGATTCTGGGGGGTCAGCTGGGGAATCGGCAAAATAATGGCGCTCCCTCTGAATTCGTGGCTTTAGCCACGCTCACTTTAAAGGCTTTTCCTGATCTGCCTTTAGGATTCAACCAGAACCCGACGAGTTCGGGGGTAGGTCTTGGGGGTGTGCAGCAAACGGCGGGAACGAGTTCGCCCTAGCGGGGGCAGGCACTGTTCCTTTAGAGTCCCACGGATGAAATTGTCGATTATTGGATCCGGCTATGTCGGATTGGTCACGGGGACCTGCCTGGCAGAAGCGGGGCATACGGTGATCTGCGTGGATAATAACGAAGCCAAGGTTCAGGAGCTGAAGGCGGGCAAGATTCCAATTTATGAACCCGGATTGGAGGAGCTAGTTCGCAGAAATGTTCAGCTCAAACGGCTCTCCTTCACGGCGTCAACCCGAGAGGCGGTGGCGAATTCGGAAGTTATATTTATTGCGGTGCCTACTCCGCCGCAGGAGGACGGATCGGTAGATCTCAGTTATGTGGAAGGAGTGGCTCGGGAAATTGCTGAGGCGCTTTCGGGATATCGGATTATCGTGGATAAGAGCACGGTTCCGGTGAAGACGGGTGAAAAGGTGGCAGAGACGATTCGCCGCTATGGCCCCAAAGGAGTGGAGTTTGATGTGGTGAGCAATCCAGAGTTTCTGCGGGAGGGCAGTGCAGTGGCCGATCTGCAAAAACCGGACCGGATCGTGGTGGGGGTGGCCTCCGAGCGACCGGTCGCGGCGATGAGGGCAATTTATGAGCCGTTTCAGGCACCGATCATCATTACCGATCTGAACAGTGCCGAGTTGATCAAGCACGCGGCCAACAGCTTTTTGGCTTTAAAGATTACTTATATTAATTTAGTGGCCGCAGTTTGTGAGGCGAGCCATGCCGATGTCACGCAAGTGGCGGAGGGAATGGGCTCGGATGCACGAATTGGTCGGGCGTTTCTGCAAGCAGGTTTAGGGTATGGGGGTTCCTGTTTTCCTAAGGACGTGAGTGCGTTTATCCGTATTGCGGAGGAGCTGGGGGTAGGATTTGGGCTGATGAGGGAAGTAGAGAAAATCAATGCAGGGATTCCTGAGAAGTTTTTAAAGAAAATCCGAACTTCGCTTTGGACGATGAAGGATAAAAAGGTCGGGCAGCTGGGCCTCGCCTTTAAGGCGAACACGGATGATGTGCGGTGCAGTGTGGCGATTGAGATAGCACGGCGGATGGCGGAGGAGGGGGCAAAACTACGCTGCCATGATCCCAAGGGGGGGGAGAAGGCTCGTGAGCTGCTGCCGGCCAGTATTGAGATTGTCGGGCGCGCGGAGGATGTGGCTTTAGGGGCGGATGTTCTTATTGTGGCGACAGAGTGGCCCGAATATCGTTTACTCGACTGGAATAAAATTAAGAGCCTTATGAGAACCCCTAGAATCTTTGATGGTCGAAACCTCTTGAATCCTGCTGAGATGAAATCGCTGGGATTCGAATATACGAGCGTCGGACGTTGAAATCGCGAGTGACAATCGTTCTCGGACTCCAGTGGGGGGACGAAGGCAAGGGGAAGATCCTCGATGTGATGGCGGCGGAAGCCGATTGGGTCTTGCGGGCGCAAGGGGGAAACAACGCGGGCCACACGGTGGAAATCGGGACTGAAAAGTATGTGCTTCACCTCGTGCCGTCGGGAATCCTGCGATCGAAAGTATCTTGTTTGATTGCGGGGGGTGCAGTGGTCGATCCGGCTGGGTTAGTGAAGGAGATTGAGGGCCTGACACTCCGCAAGATTCGGACTCGCGGTCGTTTACACTTGGCCGCTCAAGCACATCTGGTTCTTCCCCATCATCGGGCGGTGGATCAGGGTTCGGAGAAAAAGCGGGGTCATGGAAAAATTGGAACCACCGGTCGGGGAATTGGTCCGGCTTATTCGGATAAGGCGACGCGGGTGGGGCTTCGGGCGGGGGAGTTGGCACTTCCCTCAGCAGAGTTAGCCAAGCGATTGCGGGAGAGGGTGGGGGCACATAATCGCGTGGCGAAAAGTCAGGGATGGGAAAAGATTTCGGCGACGCAAACGGTGAGGGAGATGGAAAAAGCGGCAAGGTTTCTCCGCCCTTATTTGGCGGATGGGGTGACCTTGGCGCATCGCGCGGTGGCGGCAGGGAAGCGAATTTTGATTGAGGGAGCTCAGGGAACATTTTTGGATGTGGACCACGGAACTTATCCGTTCGTGACCAGCTCGCACTGCACTGCGGGGGGGGCATGTACGGGAACGGGTGTCCCGCCGACTGCGATTCAGCGGGTGGTGGGGGTTCTGAAAGCTTACACTACGCGGGTCGGGGGTGGGCCTTTTGTGACGGAGGATGGATCTCTGGGTCATCTTTTGCATGGAATGGGGCGAGAGTTTGGCTCGACTACGGGTCGGGCGCGGCGATGCGGATGGTTTGATGCAGTGCTTGTTCGTCGAGCCGTGCAATTGAACGGTGTCACGGAGATGGCGATTACCAATTTGGATGGGCTGGACGGGTTAGAAAAAATACCTGTATGCGTTGGGTATCGCTTGAAAGGGAAAATTCTCCATGAGCCTCCGGTAGATGCTTCGGACTGGGCACGGTGCCGTCCGGTTTACCGTGTTTTTGAGGGGTGGTGTGAGCCGACAACGGAGGCGAGGCATTGGAAAGATTTACCGAGGAAGGCGCGGATTTATCTCTCGGCCATATCAGAGCTGGTCGGGGCTCCGCTCGGAATTATTTCTGTGGGTGCGGGACGTGAGCAAACTTTTCGGCATGGCTAAAGAAAAGCCAGCCTCGGCGATTCCCCAGCACGTAGCTATCATCATGGATGGCAACGGGCGTTGGGCCCAAAAGCATCATTTGCCACGACTCAGTGGGCATGAGGCGGGTCGGAAATCGGTAAAGCAGGTGGTTCAGGCGGCGATGGATCATGGGGTTCGTTACTTAACTCTTTATGCTTTTTCGGTTGAAAATTGGCAAAGGCCCCGTGAAGAAGTTCAAGGTTTGATGGGATTGCTACGTGGGGTGATTCGGGAGGAGCTGAGAGAGATGGGAAAAGAGGGGATTCGATTACGAACCTTCGGGCGTCGGCAAGATTTGCCTGAAGCGGTTCGGGAAGAGTTGGAGCGAGCGATTGAGGAGACAAAGGCAAATACTCGACTCGATCTGATCCTTGCCTTGAGTTATGGCTCGCGCGTCGAGATCACCGAAGCGGTGCAAGCCTTAGGCCGCGAGGTGAAGGCAGGAAAGTTGGATCCAGAAAAGATTCGCGAAGAAACGATCGCATCCTATCTCTATACCCATGGGATGCCGGATCCTGATTTTTTAATTCGAACAAGCGGAGAGATGCGAGTGAGCAATTTTATGTTGTGGCAGATTTCCTATGCGGAGATTTACGTGACTCCTGTTCTTTGGCCTGATTTCGGAAAAAAGGACTTTTCCGACGCGTTAGCGGATTATGCGGGGCGAGACCGTCGATTTGGAGG
>CAMBGW010000054.1 GCA_945866245.1 Verrucomicrobia subdivision 6 bacterium
CGTACATCCATTTTTATAATCTCCGCACACTTCTCAGGCGTGATTTCCACAAAGGCATCGGTAGCGCCACGAATCATCGCTAAGACGTCCGCTCCCATCCTCGGAATATCAAGGAGCGGCTTGAGCGGGGGTTCATCCATCAAAATTAAGCTTCTCCGTGCGATCGATACGGCCTGATCCCCAATTCGCTCTAGATCACTCGAAAGCTTCGATGCTGCCAACATCAGGCGACAAGCGAGGGCCACAGGGGCTTGGGTGGCCATAAATCCAGCGACCAACTCATCCACCTCCACTTCCAGTCGATCAATCTCCATGTCATCTTGAATCGCCTTTTTTGCTTTTTCTGCACTTCGCTCCACCAGCGATTCTAGAGCGAGCTGGAGATTTGTATGCGCAATACTCGCCATGCGAAGCAAAGTCTCACGCAGAACTAAGAGGTCGCCTCGGAAATAGCTCCTGACTCGTTCTAACTTCTCTTCCGTCGCCTCCAAAATGGGCGCATTCATCACTTATGACCTACGCTGAAGGAGGGGCATGTCAACCTACCTTCTTCAACCAAACCTTCCCGAGATGTAATCCTCCGTCTGAGGCTTGGCAGGATTGGTAAACATACGATTTGTATCCCCAAACTCAATCAGTTCACCCAGATACATAAATGCCGTCATGTCTGAAATTCTTCCCGCCTGCTGGAGGTTGTGGGTCACAATCATGACCGTCACCCGCTTTTTCAATTCCACGATTAATTCCTCAATCTTCGAGGTCGCAATCGGATCAAGAGCACTTGTCGGTTCATCAAACAGAACGACATCTGGATCCGTGGCAATCGCTCGTGCGATACACAACCTCTGCTGCTGCCCGCCCGAAAGATTGTGAGCCATCTGATGCAGACGGCTTTTCACCTCTTCCCATAAAGCCGCTTCCCGTAACGCTTTCTCCACTTTCTCATCTAACTCTTTTCTGCGGTTCATACCCTGAAGCCGCAAACCATACGCCACATTCTCATAAATACTTTTCGGGAAAGGATTCGGTTTTTGGAAGACCATGCCAAACCTCATCCGGACCTGAATCGGATCGACGCTCGCATCCAAAATGTCTGTTCCATCTGGCTGGACGACGATCGACCCTTCATATCGATTTCCTAGGTAGAGATCGTGCATTCGGTTCATGCATCGCAGCAAGGTGGTCTTTCCACAGCCCGAAGGGCCGATCAGCGCCGTCACCTTCAACGCAGGAACATCCATCGTCACACTTCGCAGAACTTGATTCGTCCCATAAAAAAAGTTTAATCCATGAATCTGAACTTTCGGCAGCGCTTTTGTGTCGGAAGCTGAAGCCTCAGACTCGTCTCGACCAGCAATTTCAGGCGCCACGCTCACCAGGTGATATTCCTCTGAGCTCGCCTGCGGAGCAAGATCGCCGCTGCGTTCATGCTCAGGGTAATCACCATTAAAATAAGTCCTGCCGCAGCTGCATTCGCCTGAAACTCTTCTCCGGGCCGTGATACCCAGTTAAACATCTGAATCGGGAGAGCCGTAAAGGGGGAGAAAAGCCAATCGAAGGAGACAAAAGGCACATGATCCACCCACGGGGCGGGCGGAAGAAAAGCGATAAAAGTTAATGCCCCAATCGTAATTAATGGCGCACTTTCCCCAATCGCCCGCGACATTGCCAAAATGACCCCTGTGGCGATTCCCCCCGTCGAGTAAGGCAGAAGGTGGTGCCAAACCGCTTGCCACCGTGTAGCTCCCAGAGCAAAAGCCGCTTCCCGAATGCTGGATGGAATGGTTCGCAAAGCTTCACGAGTCGCCACAATGACAATCGGTAAAACCAGACAGGCCAAGGCAAGGCCTCCCGCGAGAACACTTTGCCCAAACTGAAACTGATACACAAAAAGGCCCAAGGCCATCAGCCCGTATAAAATGGAAGGCACTCCAGCCAAATTCGCAATATTGATCTCCACAAAATCGGTCCAGCGATTCTTGGGCGCGTACTCCTCAAGGTAAATTCCCGCCGCCAGCCCAAACGGTATCGCCGCCCCCGCTGTCACCATCATCAGGAGAAGAGTTCCCACCCACGCCGACAAAACCCCCGCCTCCCCAGCGCGCCGGGAAGGAAATGAGCTGAGAAAGTTCCAATCGATCCGCGCCAATCCATTCATCGCTAAATTCAAAAGGAGAATCCCTAAAATACCCAACGTGGTCAGGGTTAAAAACAGTCCCAGTCGACGAAACCACTGATCGATCGACCGGCGTCGGCTCGCCCTCTTTGCTTGGAGTGCATGAAACAAATCAGGTCGCACGGTGGAATCTCCTTCGCAAAGCATGCCCTGCCAAATTAAAGCCCAAGGTCATCAGAAAAAGCACTGCCCCTGCCGCAAAGATTGACTGATAACCAATACTTCCATGCGGCAAATCTCCTAAACTCACCTGAACAATAAAAGCTGTGACTGTCGCAGCCGACTCCAGCGGATTCACCGTCATCCTCGGTTGCAACCCTGCGGCAATTGCCACAATCATCGTTTCTCCTACCGCTCGCGAAATTGCTAGAACATAGGCCGCAGCCAACCCCGAAAAAGCCCCCGGAAACACCACTCGCAGGGCCACTCCCAGCTTTCCATCCCCCAAGGCGTAAGCCCCCTCTCGCAAAAGCATCGGCACGCTCCGCATCGCATCCTCTCCCAGCGAGGTCACGTACGGAACAATCATAATCCCCATAATCATGCCCGCACTCAGCATCGAGAACTGAGGCAGATCTGGATAAATTTTCTGAAGTAATGGGGTCAAAGTGAGCAAAGCAAAGTACCCATAGACAACCGTCGGCACCGCGCTGAGTAGCTCCAACATGGGCTTCACCCAATCCCGAAATTGCGGTTCGGCAAATTCACTCAGATAGATCGCTAAAATTGTCCCCAACGGAATCGCCACCAGCAAAGCCACCCCAGTCGTGACCAGAGTGCCGGCGAGCAACGCGCCGATCCCATACTGCGGTTCCGAAAAAAGCGGAGTCCACATCGTGTCGGTGAAAAGGCGAACGAAAGGCACCGCTTGAAAAAAAGGCCACGACTCCTTCACTAAGGTAATCACGATTCCAAACGTCACCAGCACCGAGGCCCAGCCCCCCGCTCGAAGCACCCAGACCATCACGCTCTCCAGTCCTTGATCCAACCGACGCGAGGAAGCCGAGCGGGAGGAGCCCATAGATCTACGGGACAAGGGGTCGACTCAAGATCTCGTCGATCGGCACGGCCATATCCCCATGACCCGCAAAAGCTGTGCCTTTCTTTTTTTTCTTGAAACGGTCGCGCACCTTTTCATAAGCGGATGAAGGCAAGGGAATGTACTTCACCTCTTGGGCAAGGGTCTCAACGTGGGCCAGGTAAAACTCCACGAATTTCATCACTTCAGGTTTTTCCAGAGATTTTAAATTCACATACAAAAAGAGCGGGCGTGAAAGCGGATTGTAACTTCCCGTCAATACCGTTTGTTCGGAGGGCCGAACCGCCGCCCCTTTTTTGTCGTCCCACTCTACCGCTAAAGCTTTCAGCCGCTTCTGGTGAGCCACGTAATAGGCAAATCCCATATAGCCCAAAGCGTACTTATCCCCTTCGACCCCCTGAACCAGCACATTGTCATCTTCACTCGCGGTATAATCCCCGCGGCTCGCTTTGCTTTTTCCGTTGATTGCTTCGGTAAAATAATCAAAAGTTCCAGAATCAGATCCCGCGCCATACAACTTGATCACCTTGTCAGGCCACTCCGGACGAATCTGATTCCACTTCACTATTTTTCCTTGGGCCGCTGGCTCCCAAATTTTTTTCAACTCAGAAACCCGAATCGTATCCACCCAATCATTCTTGGCATTCACCACAACCGTCAGCGCATCATAAGCAATCGGTAACTCAATATACTCAATACCACTTTCCTTGGCTGCTTTCAGCTCCGACTCTAAAATAGGTCGACTCGCATTTTGCACATCCGTTTCTCCACGGGTGAACTTTTTGAAACCCCCGCCTGTTCCCGAAATGCCCACCGTCACTTTCGTGCCTGTCTCTTTTTGAAAATCCTCTGCCGCCCCCTCCGTGATCGGATACACCGTGCTCGATCCATCAATCTTCACCACCCCCTCCGCAAAGCCAACCGCACAACTGAGCCCAAAAGCCACCCCAATCGCCCCGAAACAGCCTTGAAAAATCACTTTCACACTCTGTGCCTATGTCCTTAGGTGAAACAAGCCAAGCGATGGATTGTGACAATATGATGTCATTTTAAATAAGTGCAAACTATTGTCTACAAGGTATTTAGCTTTTCCTGCACGGAAGGGTTAAGATGATTTGTGTTCCCTCGCCGGCTCTGCTTTTTGCCCAAACCCTGCCCCCGTGAAGTTGAATCAAATGCTTCACGATCGATAACCCCAACCCCGTCCCCCCCTTCTCCCTCACCCTGCCCCCGTCGACCCGAAAAAATCTCTCAAAAATACGATCGATCTTATCCGCGGGAATACCCTCCCCTTGATCTTGCACGGCAAACTCGATCTCCCCACCCGCTTCCAAGTGCCGAGCCGATATCTTGACCTCACTTCCCGCTGGGGCAAACCTCAAAGCATTCTCCATCAAATTGGAAAAAACCTGCCCCACTCTCAAAAGATCTCCCAGCACCGCCGGCAGCCCCGCCGGGCAATCCAACTTCAATTTAACTTTTTTGGCGACAAACGCCCTCTCCCAATCGTCCTGCACCTCTTGCAAAATTTCACGAGGCCCCCTCGCCACCAAATTTAACTCCATTTGACCCGACTCAATTCTCGAAAGCTCCAGCAAATCCCCCACCAGCAGGGTCAACCGTTCACAATTCCTCTGCAGCACCGACCAGATCTTCTTGCCTTCCCCTCCCTTGAGCACAGCCGGATTTTCCAGCGTCTCCAAATATCCTGCTAAAATCGAAAGCGGCGTTCGTAACTCATGAGACAAATTGGTGACAAACTCCTGCCGAACCATCTCCAGCCTTCGAATTTTTGAAAGATCGTAAAATACCACCACCACCCCAGATCTTTTCCGATTCCCCTCCACAATCGGCGCCAAATTCACCGCAAAGGTTTGACCCTGCCCCCCCTCCATCGCCGCCACCTGAACCTCGATACTTTGCGTTCCTCCACCCTCATTAATTTCATCCACCCCCCGACCCACCTCTACTAAACGCGTAGTTTCCATCACCGTTCTTCCCCGCGGCACCTCCTCCAACGAAAACATTCGCAAAAGCTTCTCGTTGGCCAAAATTATCTTTCCCTCCTCATCAGTCACCAACACGCCCTCAGTCAGACTTCCTAAAATAGCTTGAAGGTTAACTCTCTCGCTTTCCTCTCGTGAAATGACTCCTTCCAACTTTTCCGATACACGCTCCAACTGCCCAATCGACTCCTCTAATCCCCACGATCCTCGCGCCACAAATCCCTTCGGTTTTTCCCCCGCCGCCAGCTCCCGAATCAACCTCTGTAATTGACGCAGTGGCCGAACCACTTCCCCAAAGAACCAGTAAATCCCCACAAAAAGGACTACCCCACCGATGAAAAGAAGTATGACCTCCATCCCCCTACCCTGCCCCCTCCCTACTCCACGGGCAAAACTGTTTATACCGTTGCCGCACCCAACCGATACCCGCTTCCCCTCACCGTCTGAATCACCGCACCCGCTTTTCCTAACTTATCCCGCAACCGCCGCACGTGCGTATCCACCGTCCGCGTATCCAAATTTGCTTGATATCCCCACACCTCACTCAAAAGCACCTCTCGCGACAGAATCGTCCCCGCCCTCCTCACAAGTAGGTCCAACAAACGATACTCCGTTGACGTCAACACCAGCTTCTTACTTCCAATCGTCGCCGTCATACTACTTCGGTCCAGCGCAATGCCCCCCGCCTTCACAGGTGCCGGCCTCGATACCCCTTGATCCGGCTGACGCCGTGCAACCGCCCTCACCCGCAACAGTAATTCCCGTGGACTAAAAGGCTTGGTCACATAATCATCCGCACCCACCTCCAAACCCGCGACCTTGTCCACCTCGGTCGACTTGGCCGTCAGCATCAAAATGGGAATTCGCGAGGTTGCCGGATTCCTTCGCAAGGCCCGACACACCTCCATCCCACTCATCTCGGGCATCATCAGATCTAAAATGACCACAGAGGGGAGCTCCGCCTTCGCTATCGCCAACCCCTCTGCCCCATTGTGCGCCTCCAAAACATCGAATCCCCCCGCCTTTAAATTAAGTCGAAGCATCTCCCTCACATCTTTTTCATCTTCTACAATTAAAACCCTATCTCGCATCGCCTCCATTTATCCGCCCCCCACAACGCCCGAGCAAGTGCCCCAAAGTGACATTATCATGGCAGAATCAAGCTCCCCAGGTCGCCGCTAAAGCTTCTACCTCCGACCTCAACCGATCGACCTCGCTCAACTTCACCTCAGGCTCAGGCACCAAAATCACCTCCCCCGTCACCTTATGCTCATACACCGTCACCCGCCCCTCCGGACCCGTCGTTCTCTCTCGTACCAGCAGAATTTTTCGCCTCTCCAGCAGCAAAGCAAAAAGAAAAATCACCCTCGCCTCTGGACTCTCCGT
>CAMBGW010000055.1 GCA_945866245.1 Verrucomicrobia subdivision 6 bacterium
GACTCAAGCTTCTTAAGGTACCTTTGGTAAATTTCCCCACGCTGGCTTTGAAAGTAGGGCCCATGGTCCCCTTGGATACCACCTTTTCCATCCGGACCCTCATCCCAATCCAATCCTAACCAGCGCATCCCACGAAAAATGACATCCACCGCCTCCTGCGTGTTTCTGGATTGATCTGTATCCTCAACACGAAGAACAAAGGTTCCTCCTAAGTGACGTGCATACAGCCAGTTAAAAAGAGCCGTTCGGGCTCCCCCAATATGGAGAAGCCCTGTTGGGGAAGGAGCGAAGCGTACCCGAACTTTGTTCATCTACTACTTCTGCCCAAGTTCACCCTCCGCATCAATGTCGGATGACAAGGAGTGAAAACGACCGATCGACGTAGCCAGAAATTAAACAGAGTCCAATGGAATCCTACCGCTGCTGGCAATCAGGTGGATTTTGCCGCTTTGCTCACCTGGGTGCATATGAACGACTCCCCCCGCCTCCTGCACCATTAAAGCCCCAGCTGCTACATCCCAAATGCTCACCCCTTGCTCGATATAAGCGTCCAGCCTACCTGAGGCTACGTAAGCCAAGTCCAGTGCGGCTGAACCCATCGCCCTCAGTTTTCGGACACGACCTCCGTAGAACTGATAAAGCTCGAGACACTTATCGATCGTCTTTTTCCCTTTCGAGAAACCCAGCGCAAGAATTGCCTCATCCAGTTTTGCCCTTTCAGAAACCCGAATCTTTTTATGATTACAAGTAGCTCCCCCGCCTCGGTGAACGGAAAAGAGTTCATCTCGATTCGGATCATAAATGGCGCCCGCCAAAGATTGCCCATCCAGCCGACATGCAACAGAAACTGCATAGTGGGGAATTCCATAAAAAAGATTCACCGTGCCGTCAATCGGATCCACCACCCACTCATACTGACCCGGGGATGCAGACTCACCCCCTTCCTCCCCCAGAAAAGCATCTTGGGGATAAACTTGATGAATCTCTTTTCGAATTTGCTCCTGAATTCTTCGATCGAGCTCGAGCTTAATGTCGTGTTGCTCAGCAGAATCAACCTGGAGCACTTCCGATTTCGAACTCCTCAAGACAGCCCCAGCGTTTCGGGCGACCCGCTCTGCCGTCGCACGCAGCGACTCAAGACTTGGGTTCACCTAGGCTTCCGCCTGAGCAAATAAAGGGGTTTCCTCATCTCGCGTTAACTTGACCGACATCATGCGCGAAACTCCTGGCTCAGTCGCCGTTACCCCATAGAGAAGATCAGCCGACGACATGGTTCGTTTGTTATGCGTGATCACCAGGAACTGAGACTTTTCCACAAACCTCTCAATAATTTGGACAAAGCGAACCGTATTTGACTCGTCGAGTGGGGCATCCATTTCGTCGAGAACACAAAAGGGACTGGGCTTGACCGAATAGATCGCCAAAAGCAAGGCTAAGGCAGTCATGGCCTTTTCACCCCCAGAAAGTTGTGAGATGTTCTTCGGCTGCTTCCCAGGCGGTTGGGCCTCAATATCGATGCCACCTTCCAACGCATCCTCACCCTCTGTCATTTTCACCGTTGCCCGCCCCCCGCCAAACAACTCTCCAAACAGTGTTCCAAAGCTGACCCGCACCTTGTCAAAGGTCTCCTCGAAAAGGAGCCGTGTCGTTTGATTGATTTTGCGAATGGCCTCCTCAAGTTGCGCTTTGGCCGTCGTTAAATCCTTCTCCTCCGTTTCAAGAAACTTCAAGCGGTTCTCGAGCTCCTCATATTCCGAAATCGCCTCTGTATTCACAGGCCCCATTTCCTCCATCTTTTCTCGCAAAGCTTTGGCCTCACCCTCCATCGCACTCCACTCCTCTTCATTTTGGGGAATATTCTCCCCCTCAAACTTCGCTTCCATCAAGGGTGTAGAATATTCTCTTTGCAGTCGGTCAGCCAACGACTGGCGCTGAAAGTCGAGTTGAGAGCTTTTGACGGCAAACTCTGCCAGTCGGTCTTTCGCCTTTTCTCCTACTTGCCTCCACTTGACCACCTCAGCTTCTTTTTCAGCCACCAGAGAAACTTCCGCTTCACGGGTCTGTTTGAGCCCTGAGGTAGATGCCTCAATCGCCTTCGCGCGATCCTGAGCCATTTTTTGGGCTTCGAGGGAGGCCTGGGATTCTGCCCGGGCCCCCTCCATACGGGCACTATCAGCTCCAATTTCTTCCCTTCGTTTGGCAACAAGTTCAGCCAACTCTTTCCGCCTCGCTTCTGCGGGGTGAAGTTGGGAGGCACATGAATCTCTACGCTGCTGCTGAGCCGATCTTTCGACACGCCGCTCGGTCAACTGGTCGTTACACCGCGTCTCCTCTGCCTCCGCTTCGGCCCGGACTGTTTCGGAATCTTTTGCCTCCTGCTCTAAAGAAAGTTCAACCGCGGCATAGCGTTCCGCTTCAGCAGTTTTCTCGGAGGCGATGCGCTGATGAATCTCAATTTCCTGATGAAGGCGCCCCGACTCTTCTTTGATTCGAACTATTTCCGAACTTAGCCCGCGAACAGAAGCATCTAGCCGATCATGATCACGCCGCGCCTCATCGAGGGATTGGAGAACCTGTTTCTCATGATCTCTTGATGTAGTTAACTCCGTACGCCCTTGGGCAATTCTTTCCCGAAGATGATTTACTTGTAGCAAGATCTCGGCGTGAGCATGTTCCAGCCGAACAACCTGCTCACGGGCGACTTCACACTCCTGTCGCCCAGGACGGGCGGCTCTAAATTTGCCGCGACGCTGCCATCCGCGTGGACTGAGCATTCTGCCGTCTTGGCAAATTATCGTAGCTTCCGGCCTTTCTCTCTGAAGCGCCTGAGCCTCTTCCCAACGGTCTACAATACAAATTCCCGCAAGAAGTCGGGGGAGCACCATCTCCCACCCCGCTCCCCCCTCAACAAAGTTCCAGGCCCCTTCGGGCCAATCGCACCTCTGAAATCCAGTACTCTGTCGAGAAAGTAGAACCGCAGAAGAAGAGCCATCTCCAGCCTCCAACACCTCAGCCATTCTTTCTATATCATCGACTAGTACCCCATCGAGCACGGGTCCCAGTGCCAATGAAATCGCTGTCTCATACCCTGGGCGAATCTTCAATGAAGGCCATATCGCCTCAACCCCACTTTGCCCCTTTTCCAACCCCATCTTGAGACACTGCTCGGCCTCACCTGCCGACCGCTCCCGCACGGCCATCTCCCGTGAAAAAGCTACCGTCTTTTCGGCCGCCACTTCCGATAATTTTCGCTCGGCATCGACCAATTCCGATTCCGCTCTTCTAAGCTCTTCCTCCGCCAACTTAAGTCGCTCCCGAGCAGCTGGGAAAAGAGCTTCTGCTTCGCGCAGGCGACGGAGCAGCTCCACCAGTACATTTTTCTCCTTCGTCAACTCCAGCTCTTGGTTGGCCGCCGCAGCCTGAATTCGGCTTAAGGCCTCAGAGCGCTGTTGCGTAGTCAGCTCTTCTGCATGTGCCCTTGCCCTGGCCCCTTCCCCCTCGCGTCGAGCAGATTCCCGCTTCGACCGAATCAATTCCATTCTTGCGCTGGCTTCCTCTCTTTTCTTTCGGGCGTTAACCACCTGTTCTTGAGCTTGGAGACAGATCTGCTCAGCCTGCTGATAATCGGCCGAGACTTTCTCCATCTCGGCAGTTAAAGAGCGAATCAGATCCTCTTGGGATGAACTCTGTCTTTCCGCCAAAGCAATTTCACCCCGGGCCCTTTCAATCGCTGCACCTAACTCCTCTGCCCTCTGGGACTGCATGCTGGCTCGCTCTCCACATCGCACTTCCTCAGCCTGAGCCGCGACCACATCCCGCTCCGCGTCCCGCCACGCCCTATCCGCCTCCTCCAATCGTACTCGCTGGCTTCGAACCGATTGTTCGGATGATGCCTCTGCAAGTTGAGCCCTCTCCCATTCACCTTTGGCTCCCGCCTGCGCGTTGGAAAGTTCATCAATTTGCAGTAGTAGCTGATCCCGCTGTCTTGCCGAAAGTGCGAGATCAAATCGTTTTAGCTTATCGAAGATTTCACGATGCCTCCGCGCTTTGCCTGCTTGCCGCTGAAGAGAGCCAATCTGCCTTCGCACCTCCCTTAAAATATCTGCCAGGCGCAGTAGGTTGGCCTCTGTTCCCTCCAGCTTTCGCTCCGCTTCACGCTTCTGCACTTTGAAGCGCATCACCCCTGCGGCTTCTTCAAAAATCGCCCGTCGATCCTCCGGCTTGGAAGAAAGGATCTGATCGATCTTCCCCTGTTCCATGATCGAGTAGGCAGCACGGCCAATCCCTGTATCGAGAAAAAGTCGTTGGATATCTTTTAATCTACAATCCACTCCATTGAGTGCGTACTCTCCCACCCCATCGCGAAATACTCTGCGGGTAATTTGAACCTCATGGTAGTCGGTCCCTAGAACAGTTTCACAATCGCTGAAGGTCAGCGTCACTTCGGCCATGCCGCTCGCTTTCCGTCCTGCCGCTCCATGGAAAATACAGTCTGCCATCTCCTGCCCCCGCAACGCCTTAGCGGACTGCTCACCCAACACCCACCGGATCGAATCTAAAATGTTACTCTTTCCTGTTCCGTTCGGCCCGACAATCGCCGTAATTCCTTGGTGAAACTCTAAAACCGTTCGGTCACAAAAGGATTTAAAGCCTTCCATCTCAAGTCGCTTTAACTTCATTCCCTTCTATGCCTAGTCGGTGAGCTTTTCTAGGCAAGTAAATCCAATATCTAGTGTGAATACATTGTTATGTATCTACATATAGAAAATATCCCTCTTGCTAGACCCTCCGCATTTCGTCCATAAGTGAGTTTACATGACCCCTGCTGGATCTAACCCCAAGAGCAAACGGAAAGAATCCGACTCAATGGGCACGGTGGACGTCCCTGCCGACCGCTATTACGGAGCTCAAACCGAACGCTCCTTGCACCACTTCGATATCGCCCATGATACGATGCCCACTCCGCTCATCCACGCCTTCGGTCACTTAAAACGAGCCTGCGCACTGGCGAATCAGGAGCTCGGCTTCCTCACAAAAGAAAAAGCAGATCTCATCGTCAAGGCGGCCACCGAGGTGGCTGAAGGCAAACTGGACGATCACTTTCCGCTCCGTATTTGGCAGACCGGTAGTGGCACCCAGACAAACATGAATGTTAACGAGGTAATCTCCAACCGGGCGATTGAAATGGCTGGAGGAGTGCTGGGCTCGAAAAAGCCAGTCCATCCCAACGATGAAGTCAACATGTCCCAATCCTCCAACGACACTTTTCCCACCGCCATGCACCTGGCCGCTGTATCGGAACTCAAAAAGACCCTTCTTCCATCTGTCCGACAACTCCGCGATGCCATCGACAAAAAATCCAAAGAGTTCAAGGATTTGATCAAAATCGGCCGGACTCATCTGATGGATGCAGTTCCTATGACCTTGGGACAGGAGTTTTCCGGCTATGTCGCTCAACTGGATGCCGCCATGGCGCGGATCGAAGCATCCCTTCCCGAACTTTATGAATTGGCTCTCGGTGGAACGGCAGTGGGAACCGGGCTCAATACCCATGTCCAATTCCCCGGTAAAGCGGCTGCTCACTTGGCTAAGTCCACAGGATTCCCTTTTGTTTCAGCCAAAAACAAGTTTTACGCTCTCGCCACCCATGATCCTCTGGTGGCAGCAAGCGGAGCTCTTCGCTCTCTTTCCGTCGCCCTAATGAAAATCGCCAATGATATCCGATGGCTCGGCTCAGGCCCAAGGGCCGGACTCGCCGAACTTCAACTCCCCGAGAACGAACCCGGCTCATCCATCATGCCCGGCAAGGTGAACCCAACCCAATCGGAGGCGATGACCATGGTTTGCGCGCAAGTGCATGGAAATGATTCAGCCATCGGATTTGCTGGCTCGCAGGGCAACTTTGAGCTGAATGTCTTTAAGCCGGTCATCATTCATAACTTCCTGCACTCAGTTCAGCTCTTGGCTGATTCTTGCCGCTGCTTCCGTGAGTTCTGCGTGGACGGAATTAAGGCTGATGCCGCCAAGCTAAAAGACTATACCAGCCGCTCACTCATGTTGGTCACTGCCCTATCTCCGAAGATCGGCTACGACAAAGCGGCCGAAGTAGCTAAGAAGGCGCATCACGAGAATTCAACTCTGAAAGAAGCCTGTCTCGCCCTCGGATATCTCAAAGCGGATGAATTCGATAAGCTTGTCCGACCCGAGGAAATGCTCGGTCCCAAGAGCTAAACTAGAAATACTCCACAATAGGACTCGGGAAATCGCTTCGTGCTTTCATCGCCGAATCCCTGCAAGCTAAGCGATGCCTTTTCAACAACTCGGTTTAGCAGAGCCGATTCAACATGCCGTTCGAGATGCTGGGTACACTGAACCAACCCCGATTCAAACCGCCGCAATCCCCGTTATTCTTCAGCGGAACGACCTAATGGGCATTGCCCAAACTGGCACTGGCAAAACGGCCGCTTTCGTTCTCCCCCTTCTCTCCTTAATGGCCACAAATCC
>CAMBGW010000056.1 GCA_945866245.1 Verrucomicrobia subdivision 6 bacterium
GGGCGGGGCGATTTCCGGATCTCCGATTGCGGGTGGTGGGGCCGGCGGGGTGGTTGGCGGGTGGGGATTTGGGGGAACTGAAAAGAGCCGTGGCAAAGGGGGGCGCGGTTTGGGAGGGTGCAAAAACGGAGGAGGAGCTACGGCAGGCGTACTGTGAAAGCACGATGTTGGTTTATCCGTCGCTTTACGAGGGGTTTGGGTTGCCGCCGCTGGAGGCGATGGCGTGTGGTTGTCCGGTGGTTTGTGCCAAGGCGGGTTCACTACCTGAGGTGTGTGGAGGTGCGGCGGAGTATTTCGACCCACGGTCCGAGGAGGAAATGATGTCGGCTGTAGGGCTAGTTTTGGGAAGTGAAGAGAGGCGTGAGGGATTACGCAAAGCAGGGATGGTAAGGGCAGCGGAATTTTCTTGGGAAAGAATGGCGGAGGAGACGGGAGAGATCTATCGGAGGGTGGCCTTAGGAACGTGATTAGGGATTAAGGGATTAAGGCCCTACTACGCTCCTAAACCGCTTCGCGGGACTTGGCCCCCTCGAACCTGCCCCCGCCCATTCTCAATACTCGTTCCACGACGGTTTGAATCTCCGCTATCGCGGGGGAATTCGAAGGGCGCCCGATAGAAATCGGGCGGAAAGGACTACTGGGGGGGAGGGGGGTTGGATTGACGGCTGGGGGAGGCGGATTAGAGTGGAGTGATGAGAATGGAAGCCGAGGTGAGTGATGCGACGCATCTGGTTTTGAAAAAGCCTTTAGGCATGCCTGCTGGAAGTAGGGTCGTTCTGGATATAGTTGAGTCGGGGGATGCTGGGGGAAATAAAGATTGGGCCAAGTTGTCATTGAGCATGTTGGAAAGGGCGTACGGCTTGGATGAGCCCGACTATTCGGGCGCGGGCCAAGCAATTGTCTGAAGCCCATGGCGCAAGTTTCGGAGGGGGAGGTTGTGGCGGCGAGGTTGGTGCAAGCAGATGGGGGAGCCAAGTTACGGCCGATTGTTTTGCTGCGAAAACTTCCTGGAATGGGTGATTTTTTGGTCTGCGGTGTGAGTTCGCAAACGCAGCGTGCGGTGGAGGGTTTCGATCTGGTGGTGGAGTCAGGGTCAAAAGAATTTGCCCAGATGGGGTTGAAGGTGACCTCGGTCATCCGGCTTAATTTTTTAGCGACGGTACCGATCGATCGGATGGAGAGAAGACTGGGCAGTCTTCCCGATGATATGCTGAGTTTGTTGCGGGCGAAATTGGCAGAGCATATTGTTGGCTCAAAGCAGAGGTAAGGGGGGGGCCGCGCTCGCGGGATCCCGCATGCGCGGGAGATTTTTAATTTCGGATTTTGATTAGAGGAGGGATTGCTCACGCAAAGGACGCGAAGGACGCAAAAGGGGAATAGGGATTCAGGGGTTACGGGGTTAAGTCCGGGGGAGGTGGCTTGCGGTTTTGGGTGGTGAGGAATAGTTTTAAGCATGTCTGAAAAGCGAGAAGTGGGAGGGGGGGAGGTGGTGTCTCAGTGGCAGGATCGGGCGTTGTGGGTGGAGGTGCTCGTTGCGGTTGCCGTGGTGATTGGGTTGTACGGATTGATCCCTTATAATTTCGGATTCGAGAGCAAAGCGCGGAGTGTGTTTGAGATGCTGCAGAGGTTTTGGACCGATCCCTCTACGGTGGATTGGCATCATGGGATGATTGTGCCGTTGATATCGATTGGGCTGATTTTGCACCGGGCGAAGGAGTTGGAGAAAATTGCCATTCGGCCGTGTGGTTGGGGGGTGGGGTTGGTGGTGGCCGCGCTGGGGTTGTATTGGGTGGGATACAAGATCGACATTACGATTGTGGGATTTCTGTCCCTGCAAATGATGATTGGGGGATTGATCTTATGGCTTTTGGGTTGGGAGATGATGAAGGCATTAGCTTTTCCTTATGCGTTTCTGATGTTTGCGTACCCTTTTTATTTTTTGGATACGATCGTGGCTTTTCCGTTGCGGGGCTTGATGTGTCAGATGTCGCAAATTTTTCTCAACCTGGTGGGGGTGGATACCTTGCGGGTGGGGACGGCGTTGGTTTCGGCACCAGACTATGCGAAGGGTTTGGCGCAGGGGCAGAGGTTTGCTTTAGATGTGGCGACTCCGTGCAGCGGGATTCGGTCCCTTTTTGCCTTAATGATGGTGAGCGCGCTTTACGCGCATCTCTCCTTAGAAAAGACGTGGCAAAAGTGGACGCTGTTTTTGCTTTCGCCGGCGTTAGCGGTTTTGGGAAATTTTGCCCGGATGGTGATGTTAACCGTGGGCACGATTTTCTTGGGGAGTGCGGTGGCGATTGGGACGGAGGAGCATCCGACGACCTTCCATATGGCAGCGGGCTTTTTTGTCTTTATCGTCGCGCTGGGGGGAATGGTGGGAGTGAGTCGCTGTCTGCAATCGATCGGAGCGAGGAAGGAAAAGGCGAAGTGAAGGGCTGGGAGAGGCGGGGGGCCTGGTCAAGAGTGGCGGGTTTGCTGGTGTTGGGTGGTGGGGTAGCGGCGATTTGTTTGTTGGTGCCGACACCGAATACAACTCCGAAAGCTGGGGTGGTGATGGATCTGCCAGTGACGGTGGGTGGATTTACGGGAAAGGAGGTAGCGGCGACGATGGGGGAGCTGGTGACGTTGCCGAAGGACACGCAGATCACGAGAAGGGAGTATGTGGATGCGGGGGGGGATCGAATTATGGCCTCGATTGTTTTAAGTGGGGGGGAAAAGAGGAGTATTCATCGGCCTGAGGTGTGTTTGCCGGCGCAGGGTTGGACGATGCGGGGGGGGCGGGTGGAGAAGATCGCTTTAGCGGATGGGCGAGATTTGGAGGTGATGGATCTCAGTTTGGTGCGGGATGTGGAGGTGGCGAAGGGGGATCGGCGAAAATTGTACGCGAACTATTTCTACTGGTTTGTGGGAAGTGGGGTGACAACGCCGCATCACTGGAGCCGGGTCTTTCTGACCAGCCTCGATCGAATCACTAAAAATTTAAATCACCGCTGGGCCTACGTGATTGTCATGTCGGTGGTAACGGAGGGATTTATGCCGCTAGGGAAAAATGAGACGCAGACGGTGGAGATGTTGAAGCAGTTCACAGCGGAGGCGGCTCCGAGCTTCATGCGGGCGAGCACCCCTGGCCTAGCGCCCTGATTCCCGTCTTGCCTTTTGGGCAGGAGGATAGGCAGGCTATCTACAACATTAACCCAAGGAACCCAAATATGAAAAACATGCTCCCAATCCTCCTCGCAACCCTGATCGCCCTTCCCGCCATGAACGGGCGGGCTGAATCACTGGATAAGCTGGTTCCAGACTGTGCCGAAATTCTGGGCAGAATGAAAAGGGAAGACATCATCAACATGGATTTGGTGAAAGAGGCCAAAGGAATTGTAATTTTGAATGTCACCGGATTTGCGATCGGGATCGGCGGATCGGGTGGGGACGGAATTTTGATGGCGAAGACGGATAAGGGCTGGAGCGGTCCTGTCGCGATCACGACAGATGGCGGGACCTTGGGCATCGATGTGGGCGGGCAGGATAATGACATTGTGATGCTCCTGATGAACAATGGGGTGGTGAGCAAATGGGCAACGGGAGAGCACTTTAGCTCTTCCTCCGCCTCGGCGGTGTTGGGGCCCAAAGGTGGGGCGGCGATCGATACCACGATGAAAACCCGCGATTTTAACGTCTATATTTGGAATAAAGGGGCGAAGCTGGGCGTCAACTTCGGGGGTTTTGATGTGAATATCAATGAGGAGGCGAACGCCAACTATTACGATAAGCCCCTCGTTTCAGCGAAAGACATCCTCAATTCGGTGGCGGAAGTTCCAGCATCGAAAAAAAATGGGATGGCCCGGATTTACGACCTGCTGAAATAAACAGAAAGGAAATATAACAAATGAAGAACACACTTGTTGCTCTTGTTGCGTTTTGGATGGTGTTGCCCTTTTCGGGGCGAGCCCAAAATTCGGATTCCCTCAACCTCGCAGCCGACCAGGCCGCCAGCATGAACAAGCTGGATGATCTGATGGGTCGAGCGCAGAAGCGCTTGAGCTACGTCATGACAAACTTAGGCGAGTTAATGGACGGAAATGATAAGAACAACTCGTTTGATCAGTTTAAGGACAATCTAAGCGACCTGCAGGATATCCGAGGCGACATCAAGGATCGGGTGGAGAGGGTGCGGGATTTGCAGGGTCAACGGATTGCCGCTTGGACCAAGGAAGTCTCGGGCTTGACGGACAAAGATATGCGCAAGATGACGAATGATCAGATTGATAAGGCGAAATCGGATTTCGACGTTTTGGATAAGCAGCTGCGCGAAGTGGGCGGTGATGCAAACGATCTGATTACTTTGCTGGAAGACCTAAAAAAGTATTTTGCATCTTCTTTCACCCCAGACTCGATCAAGACCTGCACGCCGATGATTGAGAAGGCCCGGACAGCTGGGCAGGAGATGGTGAAAAGTGTCGATACATTGCGGGACAATATCTACAAACAGAAGAAAGAGGTGAAGGGCACCTCGGGGAACTAGAGAAACAATCGAAGAGCCGACGAAATGTCGGTTACGGGCGAATGGGCGAGAGCACGAGAGTGATCTCGCCCTTTGCTTTTTCGCCGAAGTGAGCAGCAACTTCTGCAGGAGTGCCGACGAAGACCTCTTCAAATTTTTTCGTCAGCTCCCGCGCCACACAAATCCGGGAATCTGGAGGAAACACTTCGACCAGTACGGCGAGCGTTTTTGAGAGGCGGTGGGGAGACTCAAAGTAGACGGAGGTGTGATCGCGTGTGGCTGCGACCGTGAGTTCCTTGAGGCGACCTCCTGATTTCGGAGGAAGAAAGCCACCGAAGTAGAAGGGAAGGGCTGGCAGGCCGCTGGCGATGAGGGCATGGATGGGGGCGGAGGGGCCGGGGATGACCTCGACGGGGAGGTTTTCGCGACGGACGGCACGGATGATGCGTTCCCCGGGGTCAGAGATGGCGGGCATTCCTGAGTCGGTAATCAGGGCGATGGTTTGACCCGAGCGGATGCGGTCGAGAATTTCGGATTCGCGGGAGGCTTCGTTAAACTTTTGCACGCTGAGGAAAGATTTTTTGAGGCTGAGATGTTGCAGAAGGAGGCCGGAGTGTCGGGTGTCTTCGGCCGCAATGAGGTCGGCGGTGGCGAGGGCCTGACAAGCGCGGGGGGAAAGATCGGAAAGATTGCCGATGGGGGTACCGACAACGAGGAGGCGTCCGGTTGGAGATGTCATAGGTTAGTTCTATTGGCTGCCGCGCTAGGACTCGAACCTAGAACACCCACATTCAGAGTGTGGTGTGCTACCAATTGCACCACGCGGCAATCCCCGAAAGCATACCGAGCGGTGAAAATGAGGGCAAGACGTGGTAGGCAGGAGAAGGGAAAGATTATTTCGTCCAAAGGCGCCAAGCGGAGTAGAGGAGAAAAATAGCGAAGGCGCGGCGGGCAATGAGTTCAGGGACTTTTTGGATGAGGAGAGAGCCGAGGATGGCACCGACCATTCCTGCGAGGGCGCAGGCGCCGGCGATTCTCCAGTCGATGGTGTGAAGTTTCCAGTTGGTTAGGGAGCCGGCGAAGGTAATGGGGATGATGAGGGCGAGGGAGGTGCCGACGGCGACGTGGTAGGGAACGCCACAGAGGAGGGTGAGAGCGGGAACGATGAGGGCGCCCCCGCCGATTCCAAAACAGCCGGAGGCCAGGCCCGCGGCCAGGCCGATGAGGGCGTAGAGTAGCGATCCAGTGGGCATAGGAGGACGATTCCTGCGGGGCGAGGGATTAGCAAGCGGGAATGGGCGGGCTGTTGTGCAGACTTGCCAAAAGGGGGAAAATCGCCTTACCTAACCAGTTCTATGCAAAAACATTTATCACTCTGTTTCACCCTTCTCATCGCAGTTTTACTTGTGGGTTGTGCCGTCAAGGATCCGAATAATCCTCGATTCGTTGTGGCGGAAGGAAAGGGGATCAAGGTCACGCGGGCTCAGCTGGATGGCGAGGTGGATCGCGCTCTTTTAAACTTTAACCTCTCCCGCGAAAAAGTGCCTGCAGCACAGCTGAACTCGTTGGAAATGAACATTTTAAATCAAATGATCAATCGGCAGGTGGCCTTAGCGGAAGCCCGCAAATCGCCGTTGACGAACGCGGCGGTCTTGGCGAAGGAGCAGTTGGAGAAGATGAAAAAGAATTTCCCGGATGCGAAAGCGTTTGAGGAGCAGTTGGCCAAAGCGAAGACGACCGAACAGGCGATGGTCAAAGAAATTGAGCAGAAGCTGGAGGTGGATCATTTGATGCGGATGCGGGTGGAGCCCAGCCTGAAGGCGCCGTCGGATGAGGATGTGCAAAAGTTTTATTCAGAAAATCCGAAGTTGTGGCAGCGGAACGAGACGGTCCAGGCCCAGCA
>CAMBGW010000057.1 GCA_945866245.1 Verrucomicrobia subdivision 6 bacterium
CAAAGAGTTTTGGAATCGGAGCCTGTGCCTGAGAGACGAAGCTTTCGCCTTGCCTCCAAGATCATGAATGACGTGGGCTTTCAGATTGTGACTCGTTTTCTCAAGAAGGCAGAGAAAGGAGACTTTCTGGGTGGGCTTGAGCCGTTGGCCGGGGTGTTGCCGTTGGGGTTGGCAACGGCACCCTACCTTTACTCATTTCATGCCTTGCGAAATGATCGAAAAATGTGGGGAGAGGTTTCCGAGCGGTTTCTTGGAGAACGCCCTAAGAATTTACAGAATCACTGCCGAGGCTGGTTCACCGACACGTTAGAGGACGTGAATGGAGTAGCTCGCACCATCCGCACGATGGCAGCGGCAGGGCGAGCGAGTGGGGCAGACATCACGATTTTAACCAGTCGGCCCGGTTTCTGCCCAGAGGAGGGGGTGGTTAATTTTCAGCCAGTGGGGGTCTTCACCATACCTGAGTACGATCTGCAGAAGCTGAGTTTCCCGCCTATCCTGGAAGTGGTGGATCACGTCGCTCAAAAAGGGTACACCGAATTAATTTTAAGTACCCCTGGGCCAATGGGCTTGGCGGGTTTGTTGGCGGCCAATGTATTAGGGCTGCGAACCAGCGCTATTTATCACACCGATTTCCCGCAGTACGCTCGTTTTCTGAGCGAGGACGATCCTCTTATTGAGGGGATTGCCTGGAACTATATGCACTGGTTTTACAGCCAGATGGACCGAGTTTACGTGAACTCGCAAAGTTATTTAGAGCGATGGGTGGAGAAAGGATTGGCGCGAGAAAAGTTAGCCATTTTACCGCGGGGTTTAGACACGGAGCTTTTTTCCACATCCCATCGGCAAGAGGAGTTTTGGAAGAGCCGGGGAGCGAAAGGAAAGGTGGCTCTTTATGTGGGACGAATGTCGAAAGAAAAGGAGTTAGATTTTTTAGCACGAGTTGCCGCAAGTATAAATCAAGGGCAGGCGATAACTTTTGCTTTTGTAGGAGAGGGCCCTTTTCTTGAGGAGTTGAAGCGCAAGGTTCCTAAGGGAATTTTCACGGGAGTTTTGCAGGGTCAGGAGCTCTCGCAAGCCTATGCGTCGGCAGACCTCTTTGTCTTTCCTAGTACAACCGATACCTACGGCAATGTGGTGGTGGAGGCGATGGCATCCGGTTTGCCTGTTGTGGTATCGGACCAAGGTGGACCGAGGGAGCTTTTGCGTGACGCGCAGGATGGGGAAAGGGTGATGACGGGGGATGTGGGCAAGTGGGTTTCGGCGATTGAACGTTTGCTGGCGGGGCAAAATGGGGTGAAGGAGAGGGAGGGTAGGCGGAGGCGGACTGTTTTGGATCGAAGTTGGAGTGACGCATTTACAAGATTTTGGCGTGATGCGCTTCTATGAGCAGCTTGCAATGCAAATGAATTGACGCAGGGCACTTCTGAACGTTTTATTACAAGATGGCAGACCCCATTCCCAAGCCGCCCCTGCCTCCTTTACCCCCAGGGGTTTCTTTGCCGGGTGCACCTAGGCCCCCTGGGATGCCTCTTCCTAGCCTGGCTAAGCCTCCTTTGGCTCCTCCGGGTGTAGGTCTTAAGCCCCCAGCCCCATCTTTACCGAAACCACCGGGGCCACCCACTGCGCCATCGCCAGCGACCCCGGCGCCAGGACTAAAAAAGGAGACGATGCGACTTACTCCACCGTCTGCACCCAAGCCGCCAATTCCTAGCGCACCGGGTGCTGGAGCGCCGACACCACCAGCTGTACCTGGATTGCCAAGCGCTGCTCCGAAAGCGCCAGGCCTCACGCCTCCAGCTGTCCCGGGCGCAGCCAAGCCGCCAACTGATCTGCGCAAGGAGACGATGAGAATTTCACTGCCACCGCGACCCGGACCTGGAGCAGGGGCTGTCCCTCCAAAACCAGTAGGTGGCCCAGCTCTTGCTGCGACTCAAGTTGCGAAACCAATGAGTCCATTAGCTGGAGCAGGTGGGGTTGTCCCTAAAGGTGGTGCATCCCAGACAGCAGCTCCGAGCGGAGTTTCCGCGGCAGCTTCTCGTCCTGCTGGAGCGGCAGTCGCACGTACGGTGGTGGACAGCGATAGTGGGGGCACGGCTCTAGCCATTGCGGCACTACTTGCCTCGATGGTGGCTTTTGGAATTGTGCTTCTCAGTTACTTAGGTAAGTAAGAGTCTTATGGCTGACGGAAATACCATCACGTTGACTCAGGCAAACTTTGAGACTTCGGTTCTGAAATCGACCGTTCCTGTTCTGGTCGACTTCTGGGCGGAGTGGTGCGGGCCGTGCCGGATGATCGCTCCACTGCTTGAGCAGATCGCTAAGGAGCATCCAGGGAAGGTCGTGGTGGGCAAGGTTAACGTGGATCAAGAGCAGGCTCTGGCGGCAAAGTATGGCATCCAATCCATTCCCGCTTTTTTTATTTTTAAAAATGGGGAGATCGCGGAGCAGTTTATTGGGGCACAGCACTCTCGTCAGAGCATCGAAGCTAAGCTGGGCTTGTAAATTTTTCGGGCTTCAGTCCCCAAGCTTGGGACAAAGGTAACGGGAACTAGGCTGCGGCAACGACGGTGTAGGTGCAGCGGTAAAGACCAGCGATTCTCTCTTCCTCCCGCTTGACCTTGGCACGAAGTACCTTTTCAAACATTTGACGCTCGTAATCCCGGATCATGGGGAAGCTATCGATGCAGTCGAGGATGGCTGAATTAAATTCTGTAATCCGATGTGTGCGGGAAGAGTTTTCAAAGGAGTACTCGGCCATATAGCCGTCTTCTTCCCTGAGCTGAGCAAGCCCGCGATAGCGAGATTCACCCTCAAGCTTTTGAAGCTTGATTTCGTAGCGTTGCGTTTCTGCCTTATAGATGTTGTGAAGAATCTTTTCGGGTCCAAGAGAACCGTAAATCTCTTTGACCGACTCTAAAATTTGTAAGCTGAATTGGGGGTATCGGCTGGGGAAAAACTCTCTGGCTCCATCGGTCAAGCGGTAGGCCTTTTCAGGGCGGCCCATGCCCTTAGGGCGGCGCCAGGTGTCGAGGTAACCGTCCCGCTCAAGCCCGATACAGTGCTGTTTGATTCCCATGTAGGAGAGCCCGACCCTTTGGCAAAGCTCAGCGACCGACAGACCTTGGCTCCGTTTGATTTCCCGAAGAATGGAGAGCTTCGGGTTGTGATTGTTTTTGGAGAGCAGCTTGGTCTTCATTCGTAGAAGTTAAATAATCACCAACCTAGCGAAGCAAATCAACTACTGAATTAAAATTATTCACTAGCCCTAACGGGACTCGAACCCGTGCACCGGCCTTGAGAGGGCCGTGTCCTAACCAGCTAGACGATAGGGCCTCAATCATTTGAAAATAGCGGATTCAGACCAAGGGGCAATCTTGCAAAAGCAATTCCGCGCCCAACTACTCCACCGTGACCGATTTTGCTAAATTTCTCGGCTTATCCACATCCCGCCCGAGCGCGACGGCCGTGTGGTAGGAGAATAGTTGCAGAGGAATGACATTCAGAATGGGCTGAAGAAGCTCATGGGTCTTGGGCACTTCGAGAAGCGCATCGGCCAGCCCTTGAACCTTCGTATCCCCCTCATGTCCGACAGCGATGACGGGTCCACCTCTGGCTTGAATCTCCTGCAAGCTACCTAAATTTTTGTCGTACACCCCGTCTCTCGTGGCAATCAGAACGGTAGGGGTGTTGGAATCGATCAGCGCGATTACGCCGTGCTTCAATTCAGCGCTGGGGTAGCCCTCAGCATGAATATAGGTGATCTCCTTCATTTTGAGGGCTCCCTCCAAAGCAATGGGGAAGTTGGCCAAGCGACCTAGAAACAGCATCGAGCGGCATTGGGCATATTGTTTGGCCACTTGGGCAATCGCATCGGAGTGACGCAACGCTTGCTGAATCTTTTCAGGCAGCTGCGTTATTGCCTCTAAGAGTTCCGCCCCATGAGCCGCGGAGAGTTGGTGCAGGCGACCTAACAAAAGTCCTAAAAGGGCAAAGACCATGACTTGAGAGGTAAAAGATTTTGTCGCGGCAACGCCGATCTCCGGACCAGCGTGCATGTAGACCCCTCCATCGCTATCCCGGGCGATCGAGCTGGCAACATTGTTGCAAATACCAAGACAGGGATACCCCCGGCGTTGGGCTTCACGCAGGGCGCCCAAGGTGTCCGCAGTCTCACCGGATTGGCTGACCGCTAGGAAAAGGGTATGACGCGAAACCGGTGAATCCCCGTAACGGAATTCGCTGGCGTGCTGTGTCTCGACCGGAATCTTGGCTAGATCCTCAATCAGATATTTGCCCACCATTCCCGAGTGAAGGGCTGTTCCGCAACCTAAAACAGAGATTCGCTGGATTTGGCGAAGCTGGTCGGCGCTCATATTTAACCCGCCGAGTTTCGCGGTGCTCCCATCTCGATCGAGCCGACCACGGAAAGCGTTCTCGATCGAACGGGGCTGTTCCATAATCTCCTTGAGCATGAAATGGGGGTGGGATCCTTTGTCGGATTGAATCAGCCCGTTCTCAATCTCCTCCACTTTGATTTTAGTGTGAGATCCAAGGGGGGAGGAAACGTCAAAGCGATCGGCATGGAGTGCGACGATTTCCAGGTCTTTTAGAATGACAACTCGGTTGGTGTAGGGGGCGAGGGCCTGAGTGTCGCTGGCGAGAAAGTTTTCTCCTTGGCCGACTCCGATGACGAGTGGACTGCCGCGTCTAGCGCCCACCACCAGGCCAGGCAGGTCGGAATGAATTACGGCAATGCCTAGGGTTCCATGAATCTGGTTGAATAGTTGGCGGATAGCCTCCAAGAGTCGTGGCTCACCCTTTGCCTGACTTTTCGCGTAGGCCTCCCCAAGGCAGTGCGCGAGAACCTCGGTGTCGGTGTCGGAATGGAAAGTGTGACCTGCCTTGGAAAGTTTCTCCTTTAATTCGAGAAAGTTTTCAATCACCCCATTGTGGACGAGGGCCAATTTTCCCGACTGATCGAGGTGGGGATGCGCGTTGGTGTCTGTGGGAGCTCCGTGGGTAGCCCAACGGGTGTGGCTGATTCCCATCTCCCCCTGAATGGGTTTCGCTTGGCAAGCCTTAGCGAGGTTTTCGATTCTTCCGCTTTTTTTGCGAACTTCGATTCCGTGTCCGTTAAGAATCGCTAGCCCGGCAGAATCATAGCCTCGGTATTCCAGCCGGCTGAGTGCCTCAAGAAGGATGGGCTGGGCCTTTCGCGGCCCCACATAGGCAACAATTCCACACATGGTGAACTTGTTCTAGCGGGCGGTTTGGATAGGGTCAAATGATGAGCCAGCGTACTTCAAGCCTATCGGATCAGGTCATTAGTGTGATTTTAGGGGGAGGGGAGGGAAATCGGCTTTTTCCTCTGACCCAAGAGCGTGCTAAGCCTGCGGTGCCGATTGCGGGTAAGTATCGGTTGGTCGATATCCCGATCAGCTTAAGTTTGAACTCGGGAATTAAGCGGATCTTCCTGCTGACTCAATATCTCAGTTCTTCGCTTCACCGTCATGTACAGCAAAGCTACCGGTTTGATGATTTTATCCCGAGGGGATTTATTGAAATTGTCGCGGCGCAAAAGACCCGGGAGGGAACGAGCTGGTATCAGGGGACGGCGGATGCGGTTCGGCAAGGTTTGATTCATTTTGATAATCATCCGCATGAATACGTTTTAATTCTTTCGGGCGACCAGCTGTATCGCATGGATTTTCGCGAAATGTTGGAGCAACACGTAAATTCAGGATCGGAGATTACGATTGCGACCTTGCCGGTTGACTCAAAGTCGGCACCGAGTCTCGGAATCCTAAAAGCGGACAAGTCGCGACGTATTACCGAGTTTGTTGAAAAGCCGAAAGATACGGCCGTATTAGCCTCCATGGAAAGCGGGGCGGCTATGCCCAAGGGTCGTCCCTATCTGGCCTCGATGGGGATCTATATTTTCAATCGTGATGCGCTCCGGGACTGCTTGGAAGGAAGTGATGGAAAAGATTTTGGCAAAAATATTTTGCCCGCGGCAATACAAAGCAAAAAGGTGTCGGCATTTGTTCATGACGGGTACTGGGAGGACATTGGAACGATCGGGGCATTTTATCGGGCGAATCTAGATCTATTAGCGCATGAGCCTAAGTTTGATTTCGGGTTAAGCGCGGCCCCGATTTACACGCGGGCCCGATTTTTACCGGGTTCGGTTGTGGAAGATTGTCAGGTAATTCAGGCAATTGTTTCAGATGGTTGTAGCATTCGTAAAAGCATTTTGGATCAGGCGGTGATTGGGATTCGGTCGCGGATTGGTTCGGGGTGCCAGATTCGCCGCTCCATCCTGATGGGAGCAGACTATTACGAAACCCCTTTCCAGCAGGAGGACAATCGAAAGAGGCAGCGGCCAGC
>CAMBGW010000058.1 GCA_945866245.1 Verrucomicrobia subdivision 6 bacterium
GCGGAGTAAGATGGTATTGCGGATCGTTTTGGCATGTCTGAAGTTCTGATTATCCAGCACCAAGCGGGGGAGGGCCCGGGGACGATTGAGGAGGAGTTGCTTGGGGCGGGTCACAAAGTGCGCAGAGTTCGAATCGATCAGGGGGATCAAGTGCCAGATGAGGTTGGTCTGATGGGTGGTTTGGTCGTGATGGGAGGATCGATGGGTGTGGGGGATCAGGGTAAGTTGAGTCATCTCAAGGCCGAGATCGCACTTTTGAAACAGTTTCATAAAGCTGAGAAACCGATTCTGGGCATCTGTTTGGGGGCGCAGCTTTTGGCGGCGGCTTTGGGCACCGAAGTGGCGGCGGGAGAAAAAGAGATTGGCTGGTTTCCTGTTCGCAAACTTCCGGACGCGTTTAAGGATCCTGTTTTACGAAGGTTACCTGAGAATTTTCCTGCCTTGATGTGGCATAGGGACTATTTTGCCTTACCTAAAGGGGCAGTTCCTCTGTTAAGTACGGACAAGTGTGCCTGTGCGGCGTTTCGGCATGGTAAAAAGGCGTATGGATTAGTTCCGCATCTGGAGATGACAGCCGCGATGGTGGATGAGATGGTGGCAGGATCGCGAAAAGAGCTGACGGCGGCTGGGGTGGAGGTATCGGGAATTTTAGAAGACACCTCGGAGCATTCGGAACCGGTGGAGGAGTTAGCGCGGGTGATGTGGAGGGCATGGATCGGATTATTGGCGTAAGTGGGGTATCGATTTGACGTGGAGGATTCAGGACGGGGTGGGGTTGACAGTTGTAGGCAAGAGGGGAAAATGAATTTATGAGTGTGATGGAAATTAAAGAGGCAGTTAAAAAACTTTCGTTACTGGAGCGTGTGAAGCTCCTTGCGGAACTGTGTGAGTGGCCTGATGACCATTGGGATCGGCAGATGAAAGAAGATGCCGCTTCAGGAAAATTCGCTGGATTGAATACCTTGGCGGAGCAGGAGGCTAAGAGAGGTCAGCTTAAGTCGCTCGAGAAAGGCTTTCAAGAGGGGTGAAGTTTCAAAGCTCTGGAACGAGCGAATTCTGGTGCCTCTATCAAAGTTTGCCGCCCCAGCGAAAGGAATTAGCAAAAAAGTGCTATCGTCTATGGGCTCAGAATGCGCTCCATCCCTCCTTACACTTTAAGCCCCTTTCGGGTCGGAACTGGTCGGTTCGGGTGGGAGCTCATATGAGGGCTGTGGGCGTCTTCCAAGGGGATCATTTTGCCTGGGAGTGGATCGGAACGCACGAGAGCTATAACAAAAAGTTTTAATCTTTAGCTGTTTCGTTTGGCAATAGCTGGGTGGTGCGATCAACCGATGATTGAAGGAAGATCGAGATTTCAGTTTTGAACAGCCAGTTTCTGCACTTACGGACTTATCCCCGCCCACTCAAGCAGGTCGCTGCGTGAGGGGTCTGACTAGGTATAACAAAAGAGGGTGCTATTTTCGGATCAAAGCCCACGTTCTACAACAGGACTTTATTTATTCATCGAGAGACACAGGTCAGCAAGGCGGAGGCAGGCATCGGGACGGGACGCGGCGGCCAATTTCGCCTTCCACTCTTTCCAGCCTTTTCCATTTTCCGCAAGAGCGTGACGAATTACACGGACTGCGGTTTCTCCGTTCGGGGTGAGTTGGGCGACACCGATTTCTTGGAGAAGCGAAAAATTTCCCTCCTCTTGCCCTGGAACGACCTGGGTTACGAGAAAAGGCGTGCGGGAAGCGATGGTTTCCTGCGTGAGTGCGCCGCCTGCTTTGCCAATGACGAAGTGTTGCTTGGCCAAAACGGATGGCATCTCTGAGGTCCATCCCAAAAGTTGAACATCTTTCTTGCGGGGACCGAGGGCTTGTTCAACTTTTCTGGCGATTTGCGGATCGCGTCCTGTACCGATGGTGACGGACCAGCCCGGTTGTTCGGCCAAGGAAGCGGCAAGATCGGGACCTCCACGAAGTCCGGAGCTGAGGAGATAAAGAATACGGGGTGCCTCGCCCGGAGGCTCATCACCTGGGTGAGCGGTGGGGGCAGCAAAGCGGGGATCGACAGGGAATCCAATAGGGCGAATTTTATCCATGGGGATCCCGAGCGCGTGGAGGGAGCGTGCGGTGGGTTCATTCGGGACGATCCAAAGATCTGCTTTGGCGCTGGACCAGAGTCGGTGGACGGAGATGGAGTCGGTCACGATGGTGATGAGTTGAAAAGTTTTACGCAGATCGTGAGGTAACCATGCGATGAGGTGGGCGTAGACAGGGAAGGTAAGGGCAATCACTTTGGGGCGGTGGGTTTCGATGAGGGAGCGAAGTTGGAGATAGGCCGGGCGATTGGTGAAGAGGGTATTTTCGATCAAGGGGAGGTGATGGCAGGCGAGATAGAAAAGATTCCAGAGATGGGGATATCGATTGATGAGAGTGAGGTAGAGGCGGCGAAAGAAGTCGTTCAGTTTAGGGCGGGATTCGGCAAAGGGATCCGCAACCACGGCTGTTCCGCCACGGAGTTGGATGGCCGAGGCGAGGCCACGGGCGGCGGCATTATGGCCATCCCCAAAGGCGGCGGTCAGGATGAGGACAGGAGAGGGGTTCACATTAAGCCGTCCCTTTCTAGTTCATCGAGCCGGCGATCGTCCGACTGATCGACCACTTCGGTGACGCCGGTGAGCTCGAGCAGGACATCGAGGCTGAGGGGAATCTTTTCGTTGGGAAGGCCAGAGGTTTCGATGACTCGGCGCCCTCGGGTAAGGTAGGCCCAAGAAAAGTCATCTCCTTGGATGACGCGAAATTGAAGATGGTCGGAAGGAAGAAGCTCTTGGGGTGAGGTGAGGGTAACGGTGCTGTTGCCCGCTTGGGCGCCGGGGATGACTTGTTCGATCCGAGTAAAGCGTTCGAACCAAGATTGGAGAATGGTTCGGATCGAGGCATCGGTATGGGGTTCGGCAAAAACTGCGACATAGCCCCGAGAAATCATAGGCGCAGGCTATCGGAGGATGGGTTCGGTTAAAAGAGGAAGTGAGTGGCCTAGCGTGCTTCGCGCGGGAGGGAATCGAAGCGGGTAAAGCGGGGTTGAAAGAGGAGGCGGATACGGTCGGTCGGGCCGTTTCGCTGCTTGGCGATATTGAGTTTGCAAGGGAAGCCGCGGACATTGGCGGCCATGGGTTGCGCTTCGCCATCCTCGGAGGGACTGCTGTTATCGGGCTCATCGGTAGCAGATTCCTTGCTGAGGAGCATGACGAGATCGGCATCCTGCTCGATCGAACCGGATTCACGCAGATGGTGAAGGGCGGGTTCGGAGTTGGTTTCCTCCGGTTTACGATTGAGCTGGGCAAGCACAACGACGGGAATCTGGAGTTCCATCGCGAGAGCTTTGAGGCCGCGGGAGATTTCAGACACTTCGACTTGGCGATTTTCTTTTCCGCGGCTGGTACCGGAGGTGAGAAGCTGAAGGTAGTCGATGATCAGAATATCGATTCCGTACTGTTTTTTGATTCGGCGAGCGCGGGCACGAAGCTGTCCGATGGTCAGAAGGCTGGACTCATCTAGAAAGAGGGGAAGATCGGAGATCTCCGCTGCGACACCCCGGAGGGCGGTGATTTGGCTTTCGTTGAGGTGACCGCGGCGAATCTGCTCTGAGTCGAGGCTGGCGTGAGAGGAGAGAAGACGGAACATGAGCTGTTGGGCTGACATTTCCAAAGTGAAGAAGGCGACATTGTAGCCGGGGCGAACAAACTCATCTTTATCGGCGTCGTATCGTTGACGAAGCATGTGGCGCGCCATGCTGAGCGCGAGGGCGGTTTTGCCAACTCCGGGTCGGGCGGCCAAGACGATCATTTCACCGGCCTTAAAGCCGGTGGTGAGTTGATCGAGCTCATCAAAACCGGAGGGGATACCGCTATAGTGGCCCTTGCCTTTGACGAGGCCCTCGATAATGGCGATGGTTTTCGGGGTGACTTGGGAAGCGCGGAGGATTCCCTTGGTTTCCCTACGGCCACGGATTTCGAGGATATCGCGCTCGGCCTCATCGAGGATGGTTTGGACTTCGTGAGGGCGTTCATGGGCGCCGACGACGATCTGGGCGCAAGCTTGCTGCAGTTCGCGAAGGAGACTTTTGTCTTGGACTTGATCCAAGTGGGCTTGGGCGGTGAAAACACTGATGACTCCCGCGGCGAGGTCGCTGATGAGGGCGGGTCCCCCAGCGGCGTCGGCGAGTTTACGATCGGTCAACCATGCGAGGAGGGTGGAGGGGTCGATCGGCTGACTGCTTTCGCGCATTTCGGCGATACAGCGGAAGATGACTTGGTGGGCTGGGTGGAAAAAGTCTTCCTCCCTCATTCCCTTTTCCCTGGCTAAGTCGACGACGTGGTCGGGGTCAGCCAGCATGGCGCCGAGAAGGGAGCGCTCAGCGTCAAGGTTGTGGTGGGGAAGTAATCCCTCAATGGTGATCGGGGCAGGTGCGTCCCGACGAGTACGGGGACGAATCGTTTCAGCTTCAGCAATCACAGGTTCGTATCGTTGCGGATGGGGGAAGGGGAACAACCCAAGGAAAAAAGTTGTTGGAAATTCTTTTGGGCAAAAGTGGGATAAAAATGAATAACTTATTCAATCGGGGCGTGCCTTGGAGGGCGGTTGGGGCAAGGTAGTTGGGATGCGGCTGATTTTAGCCTCGACCTCTCCTCGGCGGGCGGATCTTTTGCGGGAGTCGGGAATCCCTTTTCGGGTGGAAAAGCCGGGAGTTGAGGAGTGGGCGGCGTCCGATTTCCCAGAGGTAAGTCCTGGAGATTTGGCTAGGGTGAACGCACGACGCAAGGCCAAGGCGGTGGCGGAGAAGCATCCGGATAAGCCGGTTTTAGCGGCGGATACTTTGGTGGTTTGTCAGAGCCGAATTTTAGGAAAGCCGGCCGACGAAAAGATGGCGGAGGAGATGTTGGGATGGCTTAGCGGACGCACCCATGAGGTGATTACGGCGACGGTACTGATTTTACCAGGGGGGAAAAAAACCCGGGAGGCGGTGGTGCGGACTCGAGTAAGGTTTCGAAATCTAGGGATTGAGGAGGTTCGCTCTTACCTTCGGGATGTGGAAGTTTTAGACAAAGCGGGCGCGTATGCGTTGCAGGATGGTGGAGATCGAATCGTGGAGCAGGTGGAGGGATCGAGAAGTAATGTGATTGGTTTGCCGATGGAGACGGTCTTGCCGTGGTGTGAGGAGCTGGTGGTGGGGGAGCCTCTGGCTTAGAGATTTTTTTCGATAGCGGCGCGAAGCTCGGCTGGTTTTAGGGGGCCACGAAAGCGGGCGAGAATCTTTCCTTGGGGAGAGAGAAGGATGGTGTAGGGGATGGTTTCAAGGGGCTCGAGGAGATCGAGGGTTTTGGGGCCGGGGCGGACGAGGGGGTAACGAATGCCGTAGCGCTCTGCAAAAACGAGGAGGCCAGCCGCAGGGGCTTCATCCAACGTGACTCCGAGAAAAACGAGACCACGGGGGGCAAACTTTTTGTAGAGGGAGGTGAGCTCGGGGAGCTCTTTGGCACTGGCGGGACTCCATGCGGCCCAGAGGTTGAGGAGAAGGAGTTTTCCGTGAAGGGAGGATGTGTCGTAGGGCTGATTGGAGGGTAGGTCGAGAAAGGTGAGGTCGGCAGGGAGTTGGAGGGCGGGGGGAGTAGAGCGGCAGGAGCCCAAGAAAAGGAGCGACGCTAGGGCAAGCAGGCGAAAAAAAGTAATGGGCACTGAGAAGAGTAGGTGTGGAGGGGGAGGGCACTCAACGCTCAACTTGTGAGTCAGAGTGGGGAAGCGTAGAGTTCGCACGGTGAATATTTGCAAAGCACAAGCTGGAGAGAGAAGAAAGTGAGTCCGAAAAAGGGTAGTTTGGCGGCCCAACGTATTCTGGTGGTTGATGATGAGGCGGATGTGGCCTACTCCTTTCAGCGAGTTTTAGCGGAGGAGCCGGTGGAGGTGTTGGGGGTGACAAGTGGTTCGGAGGGTTTGAAGAGATTAAGGAAAGAGAGTTTCGATTTAGTATTGCTGGATGTCAGGATCGGGGTGGAAAACGGAATTGAGATTTTTCGTCAGTTAAGAAAGGAGCACCCTCGGCAGTTGGTCATCGTGATGACGGCTCATGGGACGGCACAGACAGCGATTGAGGCGATGAAGTTGGGGGCCTTCGATTACATTTTGAAGCCGTTTGATGTGCCGGAGCTTCTCTCGATTTTACGGAGGGGTTTGCAGACGGCGGCATCGATGCGGGAGTTAGTGCCAGCGGAGGGAAAGCCGTCTCAAGAGGAAAAGGCGCCTGGTTTAATTGGGACTTCTCCGGCCATGCAAAAAATTTACAAGTTGGTGGGGCAGGTGGC
>CAMBGW010000059.1 GCA_945866245.1 Verrucomicrobia subdivision 6 bacterium
GCAGAATCCGCCCTCGAGCAACTGGTCAGCTTCGCTGGAAAGAATATTACCCTCGACCACGTTCTCGAAGTCTTTGGCCTCGCCGGGCCGATCGAAACCCGTGCTTTGGCTTCCGCCATTTTAGCTGGGGATAGCTCCTCCGCCCTAGCCAAACTGATTGAGTTTCGCTCCCGCCACCGCGACCCCATTCGGATTGCACAAGATCTCGCCCGCCACTTTCGCAATCTGCTTCTTCTGCAGATCGCACCCGCCGAAGCCGAAGCCGAACTCGGCAAAACGGAAAAGCAGACCCTCCTGGGGCTGGGGAATCCTCCGGATCAAGCTCACCTTCTCTCCCTTTTGGAGCAACTTCTGGAGTCCGAACACCACCTTCGTCTCTCCCTCGCTCGCGAAGTTGCTTTAGAAATCTTGATTCTGCGGCTTTGTGAAATGCGCGAACGCGTCAGTCTCGAAACCATTCTGAAGAAGTTAGCCGTTCCCGGTTCCGAAACGCGGGCCGAAGCCGCCGCCTCCCATCCTCCCGCCAAACCCTCTCCTGCCTCCCCACCCCCCGCCCCCACCCCTTCCAAAGCCACCTCCAGCAAAGCCACCCCACCTCCCACCTCGACCTCCTCCGCCAAAGAAACATTTCTGAACGATCCAGGCATCAAAAACGCCCTCAAAGGTTTTGACGTCCGAATTATCGACCGTTGATGGCCGACTACCCTCCCGCCGCCCTTCGGCTCGTCGCCGCTCTCCGTAAACTTCCCGGTATCGGCCCCCGCTCTGCTGAGCGCCTTGCCCTTCACCTCCTCTCCGCACCACCCGGCGCATCTCAAGACCTCGCCCACGCCCTCCAAGAGGCAAGAAAGCAGATTCAACCCTGCCCCGAATGCGGCTTCTTTTCTGAAGAGGGTCTCTGTGAAATTTGCCGGGATAAAAACCGGGACTCCACTCTCCTTTGTGTTGTCGAGCATGCCCCCGATGTTCTGAGCTTCGAACGCTCAGGCGCTTTCAAAGGAAAGTATCATGTCCTCGGCGGCCTACTCTCTCCCCTCGATGGCATCGGCCCAGAAGAGCTGAAAATTCCTCGCCTCCTTCAACGCACCAAGGAAAATCGTGTTACCGAACTCATTCTTGGCTTTGGCACCGATGCCCGCGGGGAAACCACCGCCATCTATATTGCCAGAGAGCTTACTTCTCTGGGTGTGAAAATCACTCGCCTGGCCACTGGTGTCGCCGCGGGATCTGGCCTCGAGTTCGTCGACTCAATCACTCTTGGACAGGCACTCTCTCACCGCAGAGAAATCTAGCACCCCTTCTTTTTGCGCCGTAGAGGACTTGAACCTCTAACCTTCTGATCCGAAGTCAGATGCTCTATCCAATTGAGCTAACAGCGCCTGACTTCAACCACTCTGCGCCATTTTTCGCCCCGCCGCCAGATCAAGCTTTCCACTCGCCAACAAAGGAATCGACCCCACCCGAATATACTTTTTGGGGATCCACAGATTGGGCACTCCTCTCTCCCGCAAAACTTTTTCCGCCTCCTGATGATTCACTTCGCCAGAGTGCAAAACTACCAGTACCTCTCCCTTTCTCTCATCCTCCACCGCCGTCACCATCACTTCTCCTCCCGCCCCGCCCAGCCACTGATTCAGATGCTCCTCCACTACTCCGTGCGGCACCATCTCGCCGCCAATTTTTGAAAATCGCGCCCTCCTGCCCTCAATCGTTAAAAATCCATCCTCATCCATCCGACCAAAATCGGCCGAATGATACCACCCGCTCCGCAATACTTTCGCACTCAGATCCTCTCGCCCCAAATATCCGGAAAATATATTTGGCCCGCGGAACTCCAGAATGCCGGGCTCTTCTGGGGCTAACACTTCCCCTGTCTCCTCCTGCACCGTTCGCACTTCAATACCCGGAACTACTTTCCCCACCGTCCCTTCTCTCTCCGCTCCAGGACGGTTGACCGCAATCACCGGCGATCCTTCCGTCATTCCATACCCTTCGTGGACAGCCACCCCGATCTTCTTCAGAAACTCCTCCCTCAAAGCCGCAGGCAACTTCTCGGCTCCCGTCACCACCATTTGTAGTTTTCCCAACTTCTCTCGTCCCGCCTTGCGCATCAGTGTCCGTAAAAATGTCGGCGTCGTCACCAACAGATCCACCACATACTTTTGCACCACCTCTCCCAAGGCTTGCACATCCAGAGGGCTCGGATACGTCACCACCCTGGGTCCTCCCGTCAGCGGCCACCACAATGTCACCGTAAATCCAAAGCTGTGAAAGAGCGGCAAACACCCCAAGACCGACTTCAACTTCAGATCCCCCAAGACAGACTCAATCTGCTCTAAATTCGATAAGACATTCCGATGCGATAACACCACCCCCTTGGGTTCCCCCGTACTCCCGCTTGTGAAAAGAAGCCCCGCCTCCCCATCTCCTCCTTCCTGCGGCACCCCCGCCAGCCAAGCCAGGACACCAGCGGGCAGAAAAAAAGCCAAGATCGACCAAACCAGAACCCACGCTTTCTCCTCTTTCAACCACTGCGCCACATTCGCCCTTCGGCCCGCTTCCGGAAACTGTTCGCCCAACTTTTCCTCCATCGCGGGAGCTGTCAGCACCATCCGTAATCCCGCCTGCTTCGCCGCAGAGTCCGTCGCTACCCGGCCGGAGGTAAAGTTAAGATTTACCGGAACCTTTCCCGCTAAAACACACGCGAGGTTGGCTATCGTTCCCCCAGCCCCTGGGGGCAAGACCACCCCCACTCTTCGTCCCAGCTCCTCTTTTTGAATTCTTCGGGCCAACGCTAAACCCGCTCCCAAGAGAAGCCCGGCCCGCAACTCTCTGCCTCCCATTCCCGCATCGACCAGAGCGATTCGAACCCACCCACGGGCCAACCCCCGTAGGCAAGCCATTCCCAAAGATTCCGTCATGACCCTCAGAATCTTTTACCCTCCCTCAAACCTAACACATTTATTTGAATAAATTCTGCAAGAAGCCCGCCGCATCATTCAGCACATCGGTCGGCACGCCAAATCCATCAGCAATCTTGGAGGCATCCATCCCCATCTGCTCTGCCAGCTGCACCATGTTTCGCATGACAGCGGTCGTCGAACGGGACGCAATCTCATTGGAAACTTGAGCCGCAATCTCCGATGCCGTTGCCCCGCCCGATCCTCCCAAATTACTCATCCGAATATCTCCCAAATCCAAATTTCCTACCTTCACAATTCCAGCCATCCGCACGTCCAATTGGACACCCCTCATCACCAGTGAGGTAATCCGAATCTTTTTTGCCTTCTCCTGCTTGCTACTTTGGGGCTTGGCCGATCGTTGCTGAATCTGCGCTTTTAACGCATTCATGTTGTTTCTTTTCCCACTGCCCTCGAAAAGGATTCCCACCCCACTCATGTCAACCGACTTGATTTGGTAAACCGATTTTGTCAGTGATCCCGCATCGACAACAATCTTTCCCTCCTTGATCGAAATCAGATCTTCACGGCTAAACCCCTTGGGATTTCCCATGCGAAAATCTTTCAAGGTGCCTGTCCCCTTCAAGATTTCCACCCGCAGACTCCCTAAGTGGGCGGAGACGCCTGTCGCATCCTCGACCGCTTTGACCACCGCACTTCGGATGACCCAATCCTTACTGTTATAGAGAAACATCAAACCAGCTACCGCCGCGATGGCAGCGATTCCAATGAGGGAACGAGGTGTTTTCATGGAATCATCCTGCCCCACCCCCCTTCCCGCCTCAACCTTAAACAATCCTCGCTCTCGCACTCCGACCTGCTATTTTGGAATTTTTATGGTGAACCCCAAACTCAGAAATATTGCGATTATCGCCCACGTGGATCACGGGAAGACAACCCTCGTCGATCAGCTCCTCCGCCAAGCGGGTACTTTCCGTTCGAACCAAGTCGTGGCCGAGCGGATGATGGACTCGATGGATCTCGAGCGGGAGCGGGGCATTACCATCAAGGCCAAGAACGCCTCTTTCGAGTACAAAGACATCCGCGTGAATATCGTTGATACCCCAGGCCATGCCGACTTCGGTGGAGAAGTAGAGCGCATTCTTCGCATGATCGATGGTGTTCTCTTGGTGGTGGACGCCGCCGAAGGCCCTCAAGCCCAGACCAAGTTCGTCCTCCGAAAAGCCCTGGAAGTCGGCGCCAAACCGATTGTTGTCCTCAATAAAATCGATCGTGAAAATGCCGATCCGAAAAAAGTTCTCGATCAAGTCTTCGATCTCTTTATCGAACTGCACGCCACGGACGCCCAGCTCGATTTTCCAGCCGTCTACGCCTCCGCCAAAGAGGGCTACGCCACCATGAAGTGGGAAGGAAAAGTCACCCCAGAAATCAAAGCCGGGGGAATGACTGCCCTCTTCGATACCATTCTCTCCGTTGTCCCCCCTCCCCCCGCTGACCTGGAAGCCCCCTTCTCTCTTCTCGTGGCCAATCTCGACCACTCGGATTTCGTCGGTCGTATCTCGATCGGACGCATCGTCTCAGGAAGTATTAAAATGGGAGATCCCGTGGCCAGCTTGAACCTCGAATCCAAAATCGAGACTGGCCGAGTAACAAAACTGTTCTCCCATCGCGGGATGGAGCGGATCGAAATCGAAAGTGCCTCCGCCGGTGACATTATCGGCCTGGCCGGGTTGGCCACCCCTGAAATCAGTACCACCATTTCAGACAAGCCGGATCGCACTCCTCTTCCCTTTGTCGCCATCGATCCTCCGACCATCCACATGCAGTTTTTGGTCAACGATTCCCCTCTTGCCGGTCGGGAGGGAAAGTTTCTCACCGCTCGTCACTTGCGCGAACGGTTAGAGAAGGAGATTCGCACCAACGTCAGCCTTCGTTTTTCCGATGGATCCACTGCTGGCTCTTTTGAAGTTCGTGCCCGTGGCGAAATGCAGATCGCCATTCTTCTCGAACAGATGCGCCGGGAGGGATTTGAAGTTCTCGTCTCCCGCCCTGAGGTCATCTTCCAGAAAGCCGCCGATGGCTCGGTGCTTGAGCCGATCGAAACTCTCTATGCGGAAATTCCCACCTTCGCCCTTGGCGATATCATGGGAAATCTCGCAGGTCGCAAGGCCGAAATCGAAGATATGAAACCCCACGGCGACAACACCTCTCTCGTCGCCGCCATTCCGACCCGCGGACTGATTGGTTTCGAAACCGATTTGCAGAATTTGACTAAAGGTATGGGGATCATTTCCCACCTTTTCCGAGAGTACGGCGCCTTCCGCGGTGAAATCCCCAGCCGCATCAATGGCGTGTTGATCGCTTTGGAGGGAGGCACCTCGATGGCCTACTCCCTCGATAATTTGCAGGAGCGCGGCACCCTCTTTGTCGGACCTCAAGAAGATATCTATGCAGGCATGATCGTGGGAGAAAACACCCGCCCTGCCGATATGGTGGTCAACCCCTGCAAAGCCAAGAATCTGACCAACATGCGCTCTCAGGGAGATGGCAAAGGAATTACCCTGACCCCTCCTCTCAAACACAGCTTAGAGCGCGGCTTGGAGTATCTTTCAGAGGACGAATATCTCGAAGTCACCCCAAAAACACTCCGTTTCCGCAAAAAGATTCTCGATCACACCAAGCGCAAACGCTCGTAGTAAACCGCGCTCCTGCGTTCCTAGGAATGTAGGAGAATTAAGCGGATTGTTTGTTCTTTACCCAACCGCCTACATCTCCCGAAGTCACCATCTCCATCGCCCCCGTGCGCCGACACCTCACCTCCACCCCTCCTTTGGCAACCGACTTCGCCCCGATCGTTACCCTCCAGGGAAATCCAAGCAAATCTGCGTCCTTGAACTTTACTCCCGGACGCTCGTCCCGGTCGTCCCACAAATAATCGATCCCAGCCTTGTCCAAGGAAGCGATCACCGCCTCGGTCGCCGCCTTCACTGCCGGATCCGCTAAATCCAGCGTCACCAGCATCACGGTGTAAGGCGCCACCGCAGCCGGCCACTTGATCCCATCCTTGTCTTGATGCACCTCAATCACCGCTTGCAAGGTCCGCGTCACCCCAATCCCATAACAACCCATCACCGCCGCCTGCTGCTTGCCCTGCGGATCCAAAAACTTTGCCTCCAAAGCCTCGCTGTACTTCGTGCCCAATAAAAATGCATGCCCCACTTCGATTCCCCGACTCACCTTCAGCTTTTTTCCTCCCACCGAAAGATCCCCCTCCCGCACCGTTCGCACATCCGCCCACTTGTCGATTTTTAGATCCTTCTCCACATCAACTCCCTGAAAGTGAAACCCGTTGTC
>CAMBGW010000060.1 GCA_945866245.1 Verrucomicrobia subdivision 6 bacterium
ACTGCTCTCTTCAAGCGACCCACCGCCCCGCGAGGCCCACCCCGTGCCGCCTCCCGCACTGCCCTTGCCCACCGCCCCGCCCGCTCCCGCTGGGCATCGCTGAGTCTCCGATTCCGCGAGCTCATCGGTAGCCCATCACCCTCCCTAACAGTCCGACACCGAACCACCTTCACCGGGAGGAACAAATCCCGCACCACTCTCTGCAAAACCTCACACTGCTGACCGTCCTTCTCCCCCAAAATGATCCAGTTGGGCTGCACGATCGAAAGTAGTTTTACCACAACCGTTGCCACACCCCGAAAATGGCCAGACCTCTTTACCCCACACCGTCCCCGCGACCGATCCGACTCCTCCACCCATGTGGATGCGTCTTTCAAATAGAGTGAAGAGGGCCGAAAAAGCAGATCCGCCCCAGCCTCAGCTGCAATTTTTTCATCCTCTTTCCAACGCTTCGGATACGCCACAAAGTCAGCTCGGGAATTAAACTGGGTGGGATTGACATAAGCACTCACCACCACCCGATCCGCCAAACGTGCAGCTCTGCGGATTAGTGTGGCATGAGCCTCGTGCAAAGCCCCCATCGTCGGAACCAAAGCAACCGTCTCCCCCCTCCCCCTCCAAATCGATGCTGCCTTTTGCATTTCTACCGGTTTTGACCTAATCTTCATCTCTTACGGATCATACAAAATGTCGACCTACCTTCACAACCTCTTCGCCCAAAGAATTGGTGGCCCGGGATACGGCCTCAAGGAGGCACCGATTTATAAATTCGAGCGAATCAAACGCGCCAAGCGGGCTGCCCTAGTCGCCCACCCAGGCAAGGAGCTTCTCGATTTCGGGGTGGGAGAACCGGACTCGATGGCCGATTCCAAAGTGGTAGCCAGCCTCGCCAAAGAAGCCTCCCTTCCCGAAAATCGTGGTTATGCCGACAACGGAGGTCCTCGCCTCCGCTTGGCTGCAGCCCACTACATGAAGGAGGTATTCGGAGTTACTGCCGATCCTGAAACCGAAATTCTTCATTCGATCGGAAGTAAGGCGGCCCTTTCCATCCTACCGGCCGCGCTCATCGATCCGGGGGATGTGGTTCTCATGACCAGCCCCGGATACCCTGTATTCGGGACACACGCCGCCTACTACGGCGGTGTCGTTCACTCACTGCCCCTCACACCGGAAAACAAATATCTCCCCCGTCTCGACAACATCCCGCGGGCAATCTTGGACAAAGCCAAGGTCCTTGTTTTGAACTATCCGAACAATCCCACCGGAGCCTCTGCTTCCCCTGCCTTTTTTCAGCAGGTAGTCGAGTTCGCCAAGCGGGAAGAAATCGTAGTCATCCATGACGCCGCCTACACCGCCCTGATCTTTGAGGGCAAGCCGCTCAGCTTTCTTTCGATCCCCGGAGCGAAAGACGTGGGCCTCGAACTTCATACCACCAGCAAAGCATTTAATATGACCGGTTGGCGCTGCGGTTTTGTCGTGGGAAATTCTCTCCTCGTCAAAGCCTATGCGGATGTGAAGGACAACACCGACTCAGGTCAATTTCTCGCCTTACAAAATGCCTCCGCTGTCGCTTTCGAGAACCCGCAAATTACGCGTGATACCTCGGCCAAGTACAGCCGCCGGATGGATTCTCTCGTGCAAATTCTGCAAAAGGCAGGATTTCCTGCTGAAAAACCGGCAGGCTCTTTTTTCCTCTACTCCCGCGCTCCCAAGTCAGCCACCGGGGCAAAAGAGCAGGTCTTTCCCAATGGGGAGGCGTTTTCCAAGTGGCTAATTGAGGAGCAGCTCGTTTCCACTGTTCCTTGGGACGAAGCGGGAGCCAACGTTCGCTTTAGCGTTACCTTTGCGGCGCGAGATCGAAAGGATGAGGATCGAGTTCTCGGTGAGCTCGCTTCACGCCTGAAGCCCTACCAGTTTCAATTCTAAGATCAGTCTCCCGGTCCGGGATCTTTCTCTTCTTCCCCACTCAACTTGTCTTGGATCGCCAAGATTTGCGGTAAAACCAGCAGAGCACTAATCAGAGTAAAGATTACCCCCAAGCTCATCACTAATCCCAGCGAGACTAAGCCCCGATATTGACCGACCAGCATCGAGCCGAACCCAAAAAGCGTCGTCAGAGCCGAAAGGACCACCGCTTTTCCTGTGCTCGAGGCAAAGATTCGGATTCCTCCCTCCTCTCGATACCGATCCATCACGTAGACCCCATAAGCAACCCCGATACCCAGAATCATGGGAAGGGTTACTATATTCGCTGGATCGAGCTCGATATGGAAAAGGCCTAACGCCCCAAACAGCCAAAGAATTCCAAGGCCTAAAGGCAGCAAGGTAAGAATGAGATCCTTCACATTCCGGAATAGAAGAAAGATAAGAATCAAAATGACTCCCGACGCGTAAAAAGAGGCCTGGATATAACTTTTCATCAAAAGATCGATGTATTCTAAATTCATCACCGGTGTTCCCGTAACCCCTGGAGCAATTTTCTGAACTTGCGCGACAAACTCCTCATTGGGCTTTCTCTCCCACACATCGACTGAAGGAACAACTTCAATCAGAACCTTCCCTCGGTTCGAAAGATATCGTTGCCGAAGCTGCACCGGCAGATCCTCCACCGTCAAAGGCCGGTCGCCACGCTGGGTCTTGAGCCAACCAAGATTTTGCGTAATCGAGCCCACTAACTTCACCTGATGCCGATCCAGCCGTTTCTTCGCCTCCTCCAAACTCAACTTATCCAGAGCCGCCACCGCCCTCTCCAGCGGCGGAATCAGCTTCTCAAACGTCGTCACCGCCTGCCGTGCCCTCCCCGAAAGACCAATGTACTGCTTGGCCTGCTTCGCACCCTCTTGGGACGACTCCAACAAGAATTCTAGGTCCCGCTTAGCTTTGGGCACATCGACGGATGATTCGGCGCCCGAGCCCAAAGTAATCTCCCCCGCAACCCGCGCGATTCGGCTTACCTCCTCCATTCTCTTCTGCTGATCTTGCGGAACGAGATCTCCCAGCGTGCGCACTTTGCTCACTGTGGAAAGCTCACTGAGTTTCACTGCTAGCTCATCCGCCTGCTCCACACTGTCCGCCATGACCACTCCATAAATCAAGGAACCTTCCCCAGTATTTAAAAGTTCCCGCGTCAGTCGCACCGACTCCATCTTGGGATTTTGTAAGTGAAGTAGATTATGGTCGAAAGCGACTTTTTTACTTTGCTGCCACGCAAAGAGGCTGATACCCGCCGCCAGGGTCAGGGCGAGATAAGGATGAAAGGTCAACTTCCGATCCCATACCGCCCCTTGGAGCAGCTGTACTTTTTTTCCGGTCCCCTTGATTCCATGACGATCCCGCCATAAAAGCAGCGCAGGCAAAATCGATAGACTGGCCCAAAGTGCCAGCAAAACACCTGTTCCTGCAATCCAGCCAAGTTCAGTCAAACCGGTGAAATCATTAAAGCACATGGCAAAAAAAGCTGCCGCCGTCGTCCCTCCCCCTGTCAGAAGGGCCTTGCCGGTGGTTGTCAGAGTAATCTCCACTGCCTCTTCCGAGCTTTTGCCACGCTGAACCTCCTCCTCATATCTCCCTAAGAACTGGATGCCGAAATCGATTCCTAATCCCAAGAGCATGACAATGAATGCCTGTGAAATAATATTCAGATGACCAATCGTCACGGTGGTCACCCCGAGGGAAACCACCACGCTTGCCAAAAGAGCCACTAAGGCGAGCAGAGGCCGAGATACCTCCCCGTAGGCAAAGAAAAACATAATCGTGATCAACGCTAAAGTGATCAGAGTCGCAATCTTCATGTCCGCCTCGCTTTGACGAAGTTCATCATCCAGCAGAACCGGTTCACCCGTAACCCCAATACTGACTTTGGGAAATTCTGCCTGGGTCTCCTGCGCAACCTTGCGAACTCTCTGAATCACACCCGTAAATGGAGTCGCACTCTTCTGCTCGTCTTTGGAGGGACGCAAAAGCATTAGAATCGTTTTTCCATCTTCCCCCAGACTGAGATACTCATTCTTCAGCAGATCCGCCTCGAACTCGGAGAGCTCACCCAACCCCTTTTTCTCCAAAACTCCTGCAGGCGTTTCCAGATCTTTTGCCAACCGCTTCAGGTTGCGAACAAACTCCTCAATAAACGGAATAAATTCGGCCCAGCTGGAAGATTTGCGCAGATACGGATCGTTAAATTTTGCCGAAGCCTCCGCTAAAATTCCATTAAGGTTGAGCGCCTGCTTGTTCCCTTTGACCAAAGTTGCCAACTCCTCCATCTGCCTACGGATTCCCGTTAGCTGCTCCTCATCCGCCAGCAAAAGCAGCCGATCGGCCATGGGAGAAAAATCGTGCCGATAGTAGACCCGATCCAATCCCTTCTCATTTTTCAACTTTGCCGCCATAACGTTGGCCGCCTCTCGGCACTCTTTCAACTTGTCGCTTTTGAGAACCACCACGATCTCATCCCGAACATCAAACTCCTCCATGTAGGCCAGATACTTTTGAAACACGGGCGAATCTTTCCGAATTAAATCCAATGTATTATTTCGTATGACCAAACGAGCCGCCGCCACCCCACCGCTGACCACGACCAATGCCAGCCCGATCCAAAGCACCTGATTGCGCCGACGTAAAATGAGCCGTGCCCACTGGTGGAGGGCGCGATCGATCCAAGAGGCCTTCGCCTGCTGGGGCGGTTTCTGCATTAGTTCAAAGGAGCCGACCGGGCTTTCTCTTTTTTGGTTTCCCACTCTTCCCGTATCCCGCGCAGATCCCGTGCGAGCTCCTCCCTTAGAATACCTGCCTCCTCCTCCGCTCCAGCTCTACGAGCCACTATAATTTTAGCCCCAAGAAAGGTTTCCCGCTCCGCAATTTTAGCCTGAAAGGTCGTATCGATCTCAGCTAAAATCTTCTTCAAGGCTTCCGGAACCTTGCGGGTCGGTTCCTGTGACGAAAGACGCTCCATCGCAAGTTCATAAGCAGACTTCATGAGTTAAATACCTTAAAAACAACTCCTCGCTGCGTCCATCGTATTGTCTCCCGCTTGCTCACCCCCCTCCCTCTGGACTAGGATGCCGAGTGGATTTTGCCTCTCTCGGCCTGACAGCCTCCGTTCTTCAAGCGACCCAAGATCTCGGCTTTAAGGAGCCTACCCCCATTCAGGCCCAAGCCATCCCGATCGCTTTATCAGGAAAGGACATCATCGGCTCGGCACAAACTGGGACAGGAAAAACCGCTGCCTTTGCCCTTCCGATCCTGCAACACCTCGGGAAACCGGGGAAACTCCGCGCCCTCATCCTTGAGCCAACCCGCGAACTGGCTGACCAAGTTTCTGAAGCTTTGCAAAAATTCGCCAAGCACACCGGGCTGCGAATTGGACTCATCTATGGTGGGGTCGGCTATGGAGCCCAAAGGGAGCAGATTCAACGTGGCATCGATATTTTAGTCGCCACCCCCGGACGCCTTCTCGATCTCGTCGGACAAGGCGACCTGAACTTCGGAAATCTCACGCATCTTGTTCTGGATGAAGTAGACCGCATGCTCGATATGGGCTTTCTTCCCGACGTCAAACGCATCGTCTCCCTCTGCCCCGAAAAACGCCAAACTCTCTTTTTCTCCGCCACCATTCCCCCCGAAATCGAACGCCTCACCCAGTGGGCTCTCAAAGAGCCCGTCACTGTCGAAATCGGTCTTCGTCAATCGGCTGCAGAAACCGTGACCCATGCCCTCTACCCTGTCGCCGCCGACCAAAAGCACGAACTCCTTCTCGGCCTCCTCGAAAAAACGCACTACGAAAGCGTCATCGTATTTTGTAGAACGCGTATGGGTTCCGACCGCGTCGCAGGAAGCCTCTCCAACCTACCCCATCCCGTCGGAGTTCTTCACTCCGACCGATCTCAGACGGAGCGAACCGAAGCCCTCGCAGGTTTCCGCTCCGGCAAATACCCAATCCTTGTTGCTACCGATATCGCGGCTCGCGGGCTCGACATCGCAGGCGTCACCCATGTCATTAACTACGACGTACCCCAACATCCCGAGGATTATGTCCACCGGATCGGTCGAACGGGCCGTGCCGCCAAGGAGGGCGATGCATTAACCCTATTTGTGGCTGAGGAGCTTCCCCATGTGGAAGCGATTGAACGAATGCTTGGTCAAAAGCTGCCACGTAAGAAATTGGAAAGCTTCCCTTACCGTTTTACCGCTCTTTTTGAAGAGGGCCACACTGTGGCGCAAACTCGTATGCGGGGTGTCCGCACCCATCGCGGCTACACCTTCGGCGCACGTCG
>CAMBGW010000061.1 GCA_945866245.1 Verrucomicrobia subdivision 6 bacterium
CCAATGATTGCAATGAGTGCTGTCCCTGCGGCGGCCCAGATCGCATAGACAATTCCGATTTCCAGGCTTTTCAAGGAAGTCGACATCAAGGCGAAAGCGGACAGATAAAAGAGAACCACTCCTAAGATGGGTAGAGGACGGCTCATCCCGTTGGATAGTTTCAGGCAAACGGTACCGCAAACTTCCAGGGCAATGGACAAACAAAGGATCAGCCAAGGGTTCATTTTTGAATCCTAGGACAGCGGAAATCTGAGGCAATCTGGTTTACTCGCTTTCCTGAGATGATACGCTTCTGCTTTATGGAACTGCGCTTTGTGAAGTCTGTCTTGATTCTCCTTTTGCCGCTTCTATGTGGATGCGGCAACGGGGATTGGCAGTTGGGGGAGGCAAAAAAGAATGTGGTGATGGTGGAGGTGACTTCGCAAACCTGGGACTATCGGCTCCCCTGGAATCCAGGGACGGTGAGTTCGGCTCGGGGTGCGGGTTTTGTCATCGATCGAAAAAGGATCCTAACGAATGCGCATGTGGTGAGTGGTGCGAGGTATTTGACCGTTCAGCGTGAGGCCGATCCCCGAAAGTATCAGGGGAAAGTTCTGTTTGTGGCGCATGATTGCGATTTGGCGTTACTCGAGGTTGAGGACTCGGAATTCTTTAGCGGAACAAGTGATCTGCCCATCGGGGGTATTCCCGAGCTGGAATCGGTGGTTAGCGTCTACGGTTTTCCGATTGGTGGGGATCGGTTGACGGTTACTCGTGGGGTTGTCAGTCGGATTGATTATAACTCTTACACGCACTCAGGCCGAGAATCCCATTTGGCGATTCAGATCGATGCGGCGATCAATCCTGGGAACAGCGGTGGGCCAGTCATGCAGAACGACAAAGTAGTGGGTGTGGCCTTTCAAGGTTTTCGTGGGGATGTGGCGCAGAACGTCGGCTACATGATTCCCACACCCGTGATTCGAAGGTTCTTAAAGGATGTTGAGGATGGGAAGTATGATCACTATGTGGACATTGCCATTCGGTGGATGGCCCTCGAGAACCCCGCGATGAGAGGCTACTACCATCGCCCGAACGATGGGTTGGGGGTAGTGGTGACCGATATTTTCGCTGAGGGCTCGTCCGATGGAGTCTTGGAAAAGGGGGATGTTTTGCTCTCGATCGACGGATATGCCATCGAAAGCGACGGTTCGGTTCGGTTGGACGGGCAACCGGTGCAGCTGGAGGAGATCGTGGAGCGAAAATTTGCTGGGGATACGGTGGAGTTAGAAGTTTGGAGAAATCAAAAGTTGGAGAAGAAACAGATTACTTTGCGACCCGCTGAAATGTTTTCCATGTATGAGAACCTTTATGAGGAGCCGCCACGGTATGTGCTTTATGGGGGTTTGGTGTTTCAGCCTCTGACGGCAAATTTAATGGCGGGGTTAGTCTCGGGAGCGGACTTGCGGTTAAGGCAAACGTACACCTTGTTTGGGCAAGATCAGCTCTACAAAGAGACGCCGGAGCCTGTCATCCTGACCACGGTTTTGCCGGATCGTTCCAACGTATATTTAGCAGGGCTAACTGGTCAGGTAGTGCGGGAGATCAACGGGAAAAGAATTCGAACCTTGGCGGATGTATTACCCGCTTTGGAATTAGGTGGAGAGCGGAGTGTGATCCGTTTTGAGGGGGATCAGAGGCCAGCGGTTTTGAAGAAAAAAGAGGTGGATCAGGTGATGCCCCGAATTATGACCCAGTATGGAATTACTCAGCCTAATCGGACGGAGTTAGGAAGTCGCAGATTGCCAAAGGGATCTTATCAACAAGAGGGGGAATCGCGATGAGGTGGGCATTGGTTCTAGGCGGCTGTTTGTGCATGGCGGGTGGGGTCTGGGCAGAAGATGAAGATTCGAGGGGATCCTTGGTCAGGGTGAGGGCATCGATTCAGCCTTATGATCAATTTCGGCCGTGGCAGAAAAAGTCACCCTATGGACTCAATGGAACGGGGGTGGTTTTGCCTGGGGGAAAAGTTCTCGCAACAGCGGCTCTGGTGGCGAATCGAACGGAAGTCGGTCTCGAGAAACCGGGTTCGGCTGAGAAGTGTGCCGCAGAGGTGGAAGCGATCGATTACGAGGCGAACCTTGCGCTCCTTCAGCCGGTAGATCGAAACTTTCTCAAGGGTTTTTCGGGAGTTTTATTGGGACCGGCGTTGCGGGCTGGAGATAAAACGGAGGTTTGGCAGTTAGAAAAAAATGGGGAAATGTTGCGAAACCAAGCAGAGATTCTTTCTGCAGGGGTGGGGCGATACCCGTCGGATGAGGCGGGATTTCTGGTCTACGGGGTACGAGTCTCGTTGCCCAAGCGGGATGACAGTTACACCTTGCCGTTGATGAAGGATGGTCAGTTGGCGGGGATGATGATGGGGTATGATCGTGACTCTCAGGAGGGAACGGCAATTCCTGTGCCCATGATTGAGCATTTTCTGAAAGATGCCTCGGATGGAAAGTATGAAGGGTTCCCTACCTTAGGGGTAAGTTGGAGTCCTCTGCGCGATCCGAATTTGCGGGAGGAGGTTTTGGCACCGAAGTCTGGAGGTCTCCTATTGACCCGAGTGAATCCAAGGGGGACTGCGGGCAGGGCAGGATTACGAGAGGGGGATATTTTGATTAGCGTAGATGGATTTAAGTTGGATGAGGATGGGAACTATCGAGACCCGTTGTACGGGCCCACGGCTGTGGGAAACCTAATTCGAACGCGCCCGACGGTGGGTTCTCCTGCGAAGTTTAGAATTTCGCGGGATGGGAAAGAAATGGAGATGACAGGAACGTATGACCGAAAAGCTCGGGAGGAGGTCGCGATCCCCACGCTTCAGTTTGATCAAGCCCCCAAATACTTAGTGGTGGGTGGGCTTGTGTTTCAGGAACTCACGGGGGTGTATTTGCAGGAGTGGGGGGATAAGTGGTCGGAGCGGGCCCCGCAGCGGCTGGTTGAGTATTTCACGTTCCAGCAGGACAAGAGACCGGATCCAGAAAAGAAGGTCGTATTCTTAAGTCAGGTACTGCCTTCACCGATTACCTTAGGGTATCAACAGTTGTCTGGCTTGGTGTTGCTTCAGCTGAACGGGCAGGAGATTAAAAGTTTGGCGGAGCTGGCTAAGGTGGTGGATAGTTGCGCGAGCGGGAATCTGGTTTTCGAGTTTCGGGATGAGCCGGGAAAGCTCATCCTGAATGCGGCGGAGTTACCAGCTAGTTCGGAGAAGATTGGAAAAGATTACGGGTTACGCGAATTACGTCGGCTGTAGTCGACTTTCGAGGGGGATGGGATGAGGAGATTAAGCGGTTTTGCAGTTTTCGATTTAGATGGGACTTTAGTCGATACCTTGGAAGAAATTCGTGCGGCCCTGAATCGAGTATTGGCGCGGCATCAACGGAGAGATTTGTCGCGGGATGAGGTGCAAAACCTAATTGGACATGGGCCTTATACCTTGCTGGAGCGTGCTTGGAAGGCGACTGGGATGAAGATTAGTCCAAGCGAGAGCATTGATTTAGCTGAAGAGTACTCCAGGGAGTACGACAAGAACCCACCCGGGACGAGCCGACCTTATCCTGGGGTGGTAGAGGGGTTGCGGCGGTTGGTTCGGTTGGGATGGAAATTAGGAATCTGTACGAATAAACATGGGGATGCGGCACGTTCTTTGGTTCGAGAGTTAGGTTGGCAGAGTTGGATTCGAGTGGTGGTGAGCGGAGAGGAGACTTATCGAAAGCCCGATCCGCGGGTTTTGCAGTTGTCCTTCCAGCAGCTGGGAGCGGGGTTTGGGCGACATCTTTTTATTGGGGACAGCCAGGTGGACTTGCAGACGGCTCAGAATGCGCGGATTGAGGGAATCTTTTTAAGTCACGGTTATGGGCAGATGGGGAGTTTTCGTTCGGCTCGTTTTGAAAGTGCGGTGAACCTATTTCGTTGGATGGCTCAGTCTGGTCCTCAATTCAAGTCAATGGGGTGCGAGGGTGAAGACTTGTGATGGCTCATACCCTTAGGGAGGATGCAAAACCGTGAAGTCTAAAAAGAAAGATTTAGAAACTGTGGACGGCAGTCAGGCGAATTCGTTCCGGGCGCTGGCTATGACGGCGAATGAAATCAGAATTGAGCAGGCGGAAAGGCGGTTGTACGCAATTTTAGATCGGCATACGCGTTTGATTGAGGGGCTGAGCAAATCGATCAAGGCGGACGACTTAGAGGAGGACATGCAAAAAAATCTCAAGGAGACGAACAGCATGCTGGACGACTGCTTTTGGCAATTTCTGAGCCCCTTAGAACCAGGGGATAAGGTGGTTTCGGCATACGATACCAAGATGGTGGAGGGGACGATTCTCTCAATTCAGAAGGAGTCTGCTCATCAGGAGTACGGCTCGGCGGTGGTGCAGTTTCCCTCAGAGGAGGCAAAGACTGTGGATGTATGTGAGCTGGTTAAGGTCTGGGGGTCAGTTCTCCACTCGGAGACGGCAGTGCCGGGCCAGAATTAAAGTTTATTCTTTCTTCCTGAGAAGGGAGTGGCCGGTCATCGATGGGGGTTGAGCAACTCCTAGCATTTCCAAAAGAGTGGGGGCGATGTCAGCAAGAATTCCATCGCCCATGGTGTAATGGTGGGAATCGGCTGAGACGTAAATGCAGTGGACAAGATTGGTGGTGTGCGCGGTGTGAGGCGTCCCCCCTTTTTCGAGCATCTGCTCGCAGTTCCCATGGTCTGCTGTGACGAGAGCTTTTCCCCCAACCTTCTGGAGGGCCTGAAGAACCTCTCCCACACAACGGTCAATCGTTTCCACGGCGCGAATCCCAGCGGTGATGACCCCTGTGTGGCCCACCATATCTGGGTTAGCGAAATTGAGGATAATCATATCGTCGAGCCCACGATGGATTCTTTCGACCACTCGTTCGGTGAGCGCGAGTGCACTCATTTCTGGCTGGAGGTCATAGGTGGCGACCTTGGGTGAAGGAACCATGACCCGCTCTTCCAGTAGGCAGGGGGTTTCTTTTCCACCATTAAAGAAGTAGGTGACGTGCGGATACTTTTCGGTCTCGGCAAGGCGAGCTTGGGACAATCCATGGGATGCGACTACTTCACCGAGAAGGTCGTTCATGGGGAGAGGGGTGAAAAGGTGTTGAAATCCCAACCGTGTAAAATCAGCCTCGTACGGGGTCATGGTAAATACTTTCACCTTAGGCCGGTGAGGGGAGGGGAAGTCTTGAAACTCTGGGTCTGCTAAGGCGCGGACGATTTGCCGCATGCGATCAGCACGGAAATTTAAGAAAAACAGTGTATCCCCGTCTTGAATGATGGGACGGGTTGGTTCGCAAAGAGAGAAGGGGGGAAGAAATTCATCCGTCTTGCCATCGGCATAGCATTGGGCAATGGCACTGGCAGCGGAGGTGATGGGGGTTCCCTTGCCATCGACAAAGAGATCTCGTGCTAATTGAACTCGTTCCCAGCGGCGATCCCGATCCATGGCGTAGTAGCGACCGATCAGAGTGGCGAGTCGAGCGCCTGGGCATTTGGCGATGGCACTTTCAAGTTTAGCGATAAATTCCCGGCCTGAGGTTGGAGAGCAGTCGCGTCCATCGGTCATGGCATGGACAAAGATTTCGCGGTGGCCGGAACGCGAGGCGATCTGAATAAGAGAGATTAAATGATCGATATGCGAGTGAACGCCCCCATCGGATACGAGCCCTAAGAAGTGTAGTCGTTTCCCACTGGCTTGACGTAGACAATCTTGAAGAACTGGATTCTTCTCTAAAGAGTGATCGGCCACAGCCAGGTTGATGCGGGTCAGCTCTTGGTAAACGATTCTGCCTGCCCCTAGGTTTAAATGACCGACCTCTGAATTTCCCATCTGACCTTCTGGCAGACCTACTTGCAGTCCGCTGGCCTGGAGGCGCGACATTGGGTAATTCTGGTAAAGCTGATCGTGGATGGGGGTTGAGGCGAGAAGAGTGGCGTCCCCTTGTTTCTCTGCACCGGAACGGCCCGCAGGGTTGATTCCCCACCCGTCACGGATGAGCAATAGGACAGGCTTTTTCATTTTGATAGATTACCAAAGACTGGATTAAGAATCGAGGCAGGTTGTTTGGAGGTGAAAAACTTTGGACGAATGAGTGAAATCGAGTGATACTCTTATCATGATCGAATCATTCGTTTTTAGTGAGGGCCGTCCAGTGAGCCACAATTTGGAGATGGA
>CAMBGW010000062.1 GCA_945866245.1 Verrucomicrobia subdivision 6 bacterium
TCCCCGAACACTTGCCAATCCACCTGATTCTCCCCTTTCCGCAAAAGACCCACCGGCACATACGCCACCACTTTTCGCCAGCCGCCATAATGCAAACTTTGCCCCAAAGCCCCTTGCCGAAATCCTGGATCATCCAACCCAGGTACCTCCACCGCCACACCCGTTAGTGCCTGCCCGTTCACCCCCAACCACGGCTCCTCCCCAGGTGCTAAACCCGCCACCTGTGCCTCGATCCTTCCATAGGCCGGCGCACCAGCAATCGGTGCGACAAACTGCACCGGACTCTGCCCGTCAATTTTGATCGGCCCTTCATCCAAAACTGCATCCATCACCCGCCCCTTCTCCTCATCTAAAGGCCGATGCCGCCCCCCACCATAAGTCTCATCCCCAGGCAAAACCTTGCCCGATGGCGTCATGTAAAGACCCGACGGCCCAGCCCAACCTGCAGCCAAAACGAGTGGCTCCACCCATGCCAACTCAACTCTTTCGACGACCGACTCTTCCCCCGTCGACTCCACCGTCAACTGACCCGCCCCACCCAAACTGCTTCGCTCAATCAGCAAAGTTCGCTGATGCAATGGCGCCGCCTTCTCAAATAAATTCCCACATAACGTCACCGCCCTACCTGGGGCTTGCCAAATCACCCGAGCAAATCCGTCCTTCGGCTCCCGGAACACCACCGTCACCGCTAGTTTCGAATCCCCAGCAGGCGGCCGAATCAGCACACGCCAGACCGACATCTGTAAGCCGCGCTGGGTTGTTACCGGACCAGCCCAAGTCGGCAATGGATCCCCCGCTCTTTTCACATCCCAAATAGCCGGTGGAATCGCATGCCCCGGCGGTGCCTCAGCCGTGCCCAAGGAGCAACCCCAGAGCAAAACGAAAAGCCACCCCATCCGAGAAAGTCGGTCGCTCCACTTTTTCACTGCCAATACTCTGACACGGATTTTGACCAATTCTCCGCCCACCCAGCCGCTTGCTCACCCCGCCCGTCAACAACCCTCGAAACAGCCCGAATAACTTATTAGAGACTTTTTCGCATTCCCGACATCGCGCCAAAGATACTCGTGATAATCGAATACACCACCACACCGACGACCAAAGCAATCACCACAATGATCACCGGCTGGATCAGTGCAGTAATTCTCTGAATCTTACGATCCATCTCCTTTTCGAAACGTGCTCCCGCTTTGTCTAAAGCCTTGGCCAAATCCCCCGTCTGCTCCCCGACCGCAACCAAATCTAAAAACATGTCAGAAAAGCCACCCACCTGCCGCAATGCCCGACTCAAAGAGTAACCTTCCGAAATCTGAACCGATGCCTTCTCCAATCGCAAACGATAGTAAGAGTTCGGCGTAGCCTGCGTCACCAATTGCATCGCTTGCAACAAGGTCACCCCGTTCGTTAACAAATTGGCCAAAGTCTGGCTAAACTGAGCATAGAAAGCCGCCTCCAGCACCGCCCCCGCCACCGGAATTTTCATTCGCGCCTGATCCCACCAGATTCTTCCCAATGGTTTCTGAATCCACTGCCAGAAACCTAACCCTCCCAGCGCCATGCTCGCCGCCACCAACCACCCATAATGAACTAGAAAATAACTCGTCCCCAATAATAACCGCGTGACCAGCGGCGTAGTTTCAGGGGATTTACTAAACAAACTTTCCAACTGAGGAACCAAGACAACGACAAAAAGAACCATCAGCAAAATCCCCGCCCCACTGACAAACATCGGATAAATCAAAGCCTGAATGACCCGCCCCTTCAAATCGCTTAACTTTTTCAGATACAAAACCTGCCTTTTTAAAATCGACCCCAACGCCCCGCTCACTTCACCCGCCGCCACCAAGTTGCAGTACAAATCAGAAAAACTGGCAGAGGCCGCTTTCAAAGCGCGCGAAAGACTCGTCCCCTCCCGCACCTGGTTCCGCAAACTCTGCGCCACCGCTTTCAAGGCAGAAGCCTCCGACCTCTGCTCCATCATCTTTAATGCCCCCTCCAACTGGAGCCCCGCATCCAGCAGATCCCCCAACTCTTCTGTAAACGAAATAATTTGCGCCTCATTCATCGGCTGCTCTACCGCGTAACCCCCCGCGCCTCCGCTCCCCGCCGCCAGCACCGCCCCCTCCTCATATAATTTTAGCGGCCTTAACCGCAGCTTATTGAGTTGGGCTAATGCCTCCTGCCGACTTTTTGCCTCCAGCTTGCCCGCCGTCCGCCCCCCACCCGCCACCAACGCCTCATAGGCAAAACTCGCCACTTAACTCTCCTTGCTTTTCGAGGCATCCACCACTGTCACACGCAGCACCTCTTCAATCGTCGTGGTACCCTCGGCCACCTTTTCCCATCCGTCATCTCGTAAATTTCGCATTCCTTGGGTTTTAGCCGCTTCTTTCAAGGCGGCGTTGGTTGCCTTAGCCGTAATCATTTCTTGAAGCAGAGGCGTGACCAAACAGATCTCAAAGATCGCCCGTCGCCCCTGATACCCCGTCTGCCGGCACCGATCACAACCCACCGCTCGATGTGCCGTCACCGCCTTGTCCAAGGGAATCCCGATATCTTTCAAATACTGCTCCGAATAGGTTGCCGGTTCACAACACCAAGGACAAAGCACCCGAACGAGCCTCTGCGCAATAAATGCCCGCACCGAAGAGCCAACTAAAAACGGCTCGATCCCCATATCCACCAGTCGCGTGATTCCTCCGATCGCATCATTCGTATGCAACGTGGAAAATACCAAGTGCCCCGTCAATGCCGCTCGAATCGCGATCTCGGTTGTTTCCACGTCCCGCATCTCACCCACCATCACCACGTTCGGATCTCCCCGCAAAATACTCCGTAACCCCGCGGCAAAGGTCAGGTTAATCTCCGGCTTCACCGCAATCTGCACTACCCCGGGAATCTTGTTTTCCACAGGATCCTCAATCGTCACGATTCGCCGATCTTTCGTATTCAGGGATGCCAAGAAAGTATACAAAGTCGTTGATTTACCCGATCCGGTCGGCCCCGTAATCAAAACAATCCCATTCGGCAGCGCCAACAGGTTCCTCACGCTCGCCTCATGAACCGGACTCAAGCCCATCTGCGCAAAATCAAAACGCTGTTGGCCCAACAATCGCAGACTGATCGACTCCCCTGTCACCGAGGGAATTGTCGCGATCCGAACATCGATCGGGCGCCCTTCAAACTCCAAATTAATTCGCCCGTCTTGCGGGAGACGTCTCTCCGCAATATCCAAGTGAGCCATAATTTTGATTCGAGAAATTAAGGAAGCTTGAAACAACTTAATTCGTGGGGGGACAGGAATATTTCGCAACACCCCGTCGATTCGGTACCGCACCTGCAAATCATCCTCCAAAGGCTCAATATGAATATCCGTCGCTCTCTCCTGCAACGCCTCCCGGATAATCTGATTCACAAACTTGATGACCGAAGCCTCGGAATCGTTCTCGTCCAAGATTGTCGTTTCCTGCTCCAGATCGTTCGCTGCCGCAAACTCGCCACCCGCCTCTAAAATTTCGTCAAAGGTTTCCGCCCCCACCCCATACCCACCCCGCAGACCATCCAGCACTGCTCGCCTAGGCGCCAAGACCCACTGGGTATCCCCTCCCCAAAAACCAGCCAACGCCTGACGTGCCACATGGTCGAACGGATCAAAACAGAGCACGGGCAAAGGGGCCCCCTCGGCAGGAGTCACCGGTAAAAGACGATGCCGCAAAGCAATCCTCGCCGGAAACTTCTCCCGTAGCGGTGCAGGAATCGGAGGGATTTCACCTTCCCACACCGGCAATCCGAGCGACTCTCCTAGCTTATGAGCAAAAACTTTTTCATCCACCTGACCCGTCTCCAAGAGCGCATTGACCATCGACCTCTGCTCGGTCGAGGCATCCACCACCGCTTTCTCACAGACCGGCAAATCCTTTGCGCCCGACTGCTGGGCCAACTCGACTAAGGATTGCACCAGACTCATGGGGTTAAGACCTTGGCTAAACGATCCGGATTTAATCCCGCCAACTCCTTCGTCACAAAGTGACCATCCTCCCGGATCAGCTTCCCATCAAAAAAGATCTTCCCTCCCCCATGAGCGCGATCTTGCAGGTTCACTAAATCCCAATGAATCTGAGAACGATTTCCGTTATCGGCCTCCTCATACGCTTGCCCAGGCGTAAAATGGAATGACCCCGCGATTTTTTCATCAAAAAGAATATCCCGAATCGGATTTCGGATGTAAGGATTGAGCCCAAGGGAGAATTCGCCCACATAGCTTGCCCCTTCATCGCTAGAGAAGATTTTCTCCAGCTCGCGACTCTTTTCCCCAGCCGTAGCCCGAACAATCTTCCCCTTGGCAAAACGCAAGCAAACTCGATCGAAGGGAATCCCACGATACACCGCAGGAGCATTAAAGGTCACCTGCCCCTCCACACTCGTTTTCACAGGTGCAGTAAACACCTCTCCGTCCGGAATATTGCGCTCCCCCACACAAGGAATCACCCCGATCTTTCGTATCGAAAAACGTAGGTCGGTTCCTGGCCCCAAGATCTGCACCCGATCCGTCCTCTTCATCAGAGATACCAAGGGTTTGACCGCATGGGACATTTTTCGATAGTCCAAATTACAGACCTTGAAAAAGAGGTCTGTGAAAGCCTCCGTGCTCATGCCCGCCGCCTGCGCCATCGCTGGGGTCGGCCAGCGCAAAACCACCCAGCGCGTTTTGTTGATTCGATAGTCCGAGATCGGCCTTAGAATTTTCCCCGCTAACTTCTGCTTCTCAGCTGGAACATCGCTCGATTCAAATCCGTTCTGGGCACCCCGCAGAGCAATAAATGCCTGCATCGTCTTCATCCACCCCAGCTCATGCTTCAAGGAGAGTTTCAAGCCCCTCTCCGTCACCCCGCGACTCATCTCCCGTGAGATCCTGCCACTTGAAACCCGCACATACGGCTCCGCCCCCTTGGCCCGAACCGCCCGAATCAGCGCCACCACGAAATCCTCAGGAATCTCAGCCGCTTCGATCCATACCCGATCCCCTCGACGCAAGGCCGTGGAATACCCGGTCAAAATTTCTGTGAGCCGATGATACCTAGGATCACTCATCAGGCTCTTCCCCCCGAACAGTTCGACGCGTAGGATAATGGCATATGAAAGGTCATAGGGTTAAGTTTCAACCAGTTACCCTTTTTGGCAAGCTGGTCGGAGCGTCTCTTTTTCTTACCTGGCCTTTAACTTGGGCCGAACCCGTCCACACCTCACTCTCCGGCACCGCCACCATTCAGCTAAAAAATAGTGACTCTCCTCAGAATTTATCAGGGATGGACCTCGCCATCGCCCCCCCCTCCCTTATCCCCGAAATCCGGCGCTTGCGGATGGAGACCTGGCGCACCGACGGTCTTGCCATTCAACGAAAGCCAGACGGTGAGGAGCAACCCGTAGGGATCAAGATAGACTTTTCCGACGGCTACAAAAATCTGGATTTAAAAGCCTTGAGCCAAGTTGCCGCCAACCTTGCCACATCTCGGACTCGGACCGAAACCAACGGAACATTCACCTTCACCAATCTACCTCCGGGCCGCCACGCGCTCTATGCTCAGTACAAAAGTCGCTACGCCGTGGCTTACTGGCTTCTTGAGGTTAGCCTCGCCCCCGGTAAAACTAACCAGCTCGACCTCTCGCAAACTAACGCTGCAGAAATCTTCAACCGCTTCGACAAAAAATCCCCCACCCCTCCCTCCCGCTAGACCCCACCCCCCTTACGCTAACTTGTTACAATTGTAACAAGTTAACGGCTTCAACCATTGGCGGCTTGCCAAAGGCGCCAGTAAGCACCTTTTTGGGTTAGTAACTCCTCCCCCTTGCCCTGCTCAACCAATTGCCCTTTCTCCAAAACTAAAATTCGATCTGCTCGATGCGCCGCGTGTAACCGATGCGTCACCAGCAATGTGGTAGGGCGACTCATCAACTTACCTAGCACATCCAATAACTCTCTTTCGGTCGTCGCGTCCAAGGCGCTCGTCGGCTCATCCAAAAGCAGAATCGGAGCATCTCTTAAAAAAGCCCGTGCAATGCCAATTCGCTGCCTCTGCCCCCCACTCAACATCACTCCCCTTTCTCCCACCGAGGTTTGATATCCCTGCGGCAATCCGAGAATAAACTGATCCGCCTGCGCCTCTTGTGCCGCTTT
>CAMBGW010000063.1 GCA_945866245.1 Verrucomicrobia subdivision 6 bacterium
TTTTTCTCCCTCGCCACCTGTTCTCTCCAACTCACAAGACGTGGACATTGCCGGCACCGAACAATTTCCTCCCTTAAGCGGATCAGACCGCTTGTGCCTCCTCTTAAGCCCGAGGCGGAATCCGACAAGACGTCCTCCCCATCCAACGAGAAATTCTTTGGCGATTTGCGGCCACGATCGCGTAGCCGATCGACGCAAAAGGTAGAATCAGTGGAAAAAGAATGAGGTGCCCCAACCATTTCCACCCAGGCACAAGCTTCAGACAAAACGCCGTCGCAGATGCCTTCTTCCACAAAGTGCCGTCCTCCGCCAAAGCTTGAATCCCTTTGTCGGCCAAGGTTCGATCCACCATGGGGAAAAGCCTCATCCCCTCATCATCTTGATAAGCGACTGGATCAAAGGTTCCAGGTCGTGCCTTCTTCAAAATCCACTCCACACTACTTTGACAAAAGCCACAGTCCGCATCGTAAAAAAGGGTCGCCTTGGCCATGAACGTCATCCTACCCCGAATCTCATCCACGCCAACTCGCTTGCCTTTTGCCGTTAATTCTTCGAAGATACATCACCTTGAAGCCCGACCCCTCCCGCCTTGGCTCCACTCTTTTTCGTTTAATTGCCAAAGGCGAAATTATCACCTACGGCTACGTCGCCGTTCTTCTTCTTGTCATCGCTGGCGCGATTTCGATCTACCTAGTGCACTACATCCTCAATGCGATGCTGCTGCATCAGCCCTTCTTCACCAGTTTAATTGCGGTGATCAATGAGGTTCTCCTAATTCTTATCGTGATGGAGATTCTTCGCACCGTCACCCGCCTCCTCGTTTCGCCCGCGCATGATGTGAGTATTTCCGATCTGATCCCCTTCTTAGTCATCGCCGGCATCAGCGTTACTCGACGGATTCTCACCATCGGCGCGGGGCTTTCGGTCCAAGAAACCGAAGGGCACACCCTCGACCCGATTAAATTTACCCAGTCGATGACGGAGTTGCTCGTCAGCGGAGTGATCATTGTCTTGGTCAGCCTTTCGGTCTGGCTGATCCAGCGCAAGGCACCCGCAAAATTAAGCTAAGGCCCGGTCTAGCGTTCTTCGGGCAGATAAATCGAATCGGGGAAGTTTCCGCGCAAACGTTCGCCCGAAGGGCCCTGCGTAACCGCCTCGACAAGATACTTTCCTCCGACAAAACATCCCTTCCACGACTGGCCAAAGCCGCCAAAACTTTCCTCATTATCCCCACGAGAACGAACCTTATTGTGCCCAAACTTAAAGCACCGCAGATCCACTGCGACCTGCTTGGCCAAATTCGCATCATCCGTCGCTAAACTGGAAACTAGGTTGCCATTCGAGACATTCATCTCGGCAATGAGCTGGTCCACGCTATCGACCACAGCCACTGAGTCGACAGGGCCAAAGGGCTCGCCGTGGTATAGCTTGCAGTTTCGCGGCAGGCTCAGCAGAGCCACAGGCGCCAAGTAGGCCGAAATATCCTGAGAAGGCTGGAAAAGAGCTTCATTCAGAACCCCCTCGTACAGGGCGACGGCACCACCGGCCACAGCTTCCGTGACCTGAACCCGAAGCTCTTCCACCTTTTTACTGTTAATCAACGGCCCGAAATCCAAAGCAGGCAACGGATCCTCCGCTTTGTCTACCAGGAGGGGATGCCCGCACTTCAACCCTTGAACCACCCCTAAATACATTTCCAAAAACTTCGGGAACATGGAGCGCTGAACGACATAGCGCGGGTAGGCAGTACACCTCTGTTTGCCAAACTCAAACCCCTTTTTGATCTGGGCAGCCAAGCTTTTCCAATCCGAGTACTCCCAGACCCCGTAACAGTTCACCCCGTCCATCTCCAGCATGTACCGCTTGGAGCGATCGTAAAATGCCGCAGCGATTTCACGCCCGTTGTTTTTCCCGCCAACAAAAGCCAAACAGGAGATTGCTTCGTTTCGCACCAAAGCCTCGCTCAACTCCCCACCTGACCCACTGACTAAGCTCACCGGCAAACCACGCCGGCGGGCCAGAGCCATCGCTAAGGTTACGGCATGAATTCCCCCATCGGTAGGGGTCTTGGCAATGACAGAGTTTCCCGCCAAGCACTGCACTAGCACCGCATGAATCAGCACGGACAAAGGATAGTTCCAAGAGGCGATGTTCGAAATCAAACCCAGGGGCTTCCGGCCCTCCATCATCCTCTCAATTTGACCCACATACCAACGCACACCCGAAATACATCGCTCAACGCTGACCTTCGACTGCGGGTACGGCTTGCCGATCTCCCAAACTAGCGTCTTCGCCAACAAGTCAGCATGGGTTTCCAAGTCCCCTAAGGTCTCCATCACCATCCGCTTACGCTCATCTAAATCGGTTTTGGACCACTCGTGAAACTCCGCCTCCGCCGCCACGACTGCCGCGCGGGCGGCCTCTAAGCGGATCATCGGGTATCGCCCTAGCGGGGTTGCATCCACCGGCGAAAGGAAAAGCTTCCCGTGCCCTGGTTGCGCCCACTTGCCACCAATCAGATTAAAAAGGTTCCCCTCCGGACCAAACGCCTCCGGCACCAGTTTTCGGTGCTGCTCAATCAGATTCGGCCAAGAGGCCCATGGAGAGATAAACTTGCTCAAGGAATAAAAAAGCTACTCGATTTTCTGCTCGAGTCACGCTCGGACTCGACGAACGATCATCTTCTCCTTACATCAGTTGCATGAAAGAAATCCGCACCCTGACCCAAATCATGTCTCGCCTCCGCGGACCCCGTGGTTGCCCTTGGGACCAGAAGCAAACCCACAAGACTCTTCGCCCCATGCTTCTCGAGGAAGTTTACGAGCTGCTCGAAGCGATCGATCAGAAAGACGACGAAGCCCTTCAGGAAGAGTTGGGCGATGTCCTTCTCCACATTATTTTTCACTCCCAACTGGCTCAAGAGCGCCGCGCCTTCAATTTCCAAAAAGTCGCCAAGCAGCTCGCCGAAAAGCTGGTCAGCCGCCACCCCCATGTTTTTGGAAAAGAGCGCCTCGCCACCACCCAGCAGGTTCTCAAGCGCTGGCATCAGCTTAAAGAAGCCGAAAAGCCTACCCGCCAAAGCTGCCTCGATGGTATCCCCTTGAATCTTCCCTCTCTTCTCCTTGCCCAAAATCTGCAAAAACGCGCAGCAAGGGTCGGATTTGATTGGCCGAACCCAGAAAAAGGCATCCCAGCCAAGATCCGGGAGGAGATAAAAGAGGTTTGCCAAACGAAAGGTCGCGGCCCTGCCTTCGCCCGAGAGGTGGGAGACCTGCTCTTTACCCTTGTGAACCTCGCCCGCCACCGGGGAGTCGATGCTGAAACCGCCTGTCGAGACTCCGCCAGGCGCTTCGCCAGCAGAGTAAGGCATATCGAAGCCTCCTTGGCCAAAAAAGGGAAGAAAACAACCCAACTCACACCCCGACAACTCGATCAGGAATGGAAAAAAGCCAAAAGAAAGAGCTGATTTTACTTAAAAAAGCGTAAAAGAAATTCACAAACGCTTCTCGTTGCCCCCCCTTTTACCTTGCTCGCATCCGCAACTTCTTCAAATATCTATCCACAAGCAAACGCCCCAATAGGGGCAGAAGGAGAAACACACTATGCTAGCAGCTGCAGCAATGAAAACAGGTGACCTTGTCGGGTTCACCTTCTTTATCGGGACCATGGCTATGTTTGCCGCCTCGGTCTTCTTTTACTTCGAGCGGCAGACCGTCTCGGACAAATGGAAGACATCGCTGTTGATCAGTGCGCTGATCACCACGATTGCGGCCGCCCACTACATGTATATGAGAGAGTACTGGTGCTCGAACTTCAACGGCAATAATGCCGGAGTCGCTTCGCCCACCGAATTCCGCTACATCGATTGGCTCCTCACCGTGCCTCTTATGTGCGTGGAGTTCTATCTCCTCCTCAAATCCGCCGGTGCCAGCGTGAATATGCTCTGGCGCCTCATCGGTTATTCCGTCCTCATGTTGGTGGCCGGATACGTCGGCGAAGTCTCTGCCAAGCTCGGTCAACCCGTGCGTGGCTTTGAGAACTTCGGCTGGGGTGTCATCTCCACCATCGGTTGGGCAGGGATCGTCTATGAGATCTTCTTTGGGGAAGCCAAACAACTTGCCGACGGAAGCAGCGATGCTGGCGTTCGCAAGGCGTTCAATCTCCTTCGCGGTTTCGTTCTCATCGGTTGGGCCATCTACCCGATCGGCTACATGACCTTGCCGGGCAACGTGCTCAGCAACTCGGTCGAATTAGCCTCCAAGATGAACGTCATCTATAACATCGGTGACGCCGTCAATAAGATCGGCTTCGGCTTGGTCGTCTGGAATCTCGCCAAACGCGCGAAATAATCAGACTGAAATCTTCGGCGCAGGATTCTCTCCTGCGTTAAGTTGGGGGATCTCCGCAAGGGGATCCCCCATTTTTTTCATCCTATCCCTCCCCATTCTGCCCCTACTCTCACCTATGCCCGTCCTTCTCAGGCAAACCGCCCCTTGGCTTCTTGCCCTTATCCTCACTCTTCTCTCCCTTCTTTTCCCCCAACCCGCTTCCACCCTTGCCCCGTGGTTTTTTCTCTCTTCCGCTCTTATCCTGGGAGTTCCCCACGGTGCCTGTGACCCTTGGATCCCAGGCTGGGTTCTCCGTCGCCCCACCAAAATTCCTTTCTTCCTTATTTTCTTTATCATCTACCTATCAATCTCCGCCGCCTACCTCCTTTTCTGGCGCTCCTACCCGCTACCCTCGACACTTTTCTTCCTCGCTCTCACCGCATGGCACTGGGGAACTGCAGACGCCTCCCTAGAATCCTCCCCCACCCTCTCTTGGCTTCTTTTTGCCATCGGTCGCGGCTCTCTCGTCATGCTCGCACCCTTTGCCTTCCACCTAGCTGATACCTGGTCCGTTATCCTCCTGATGGCCCCCCAAGCCGGCCCACCTCCCGCCTCCCTCCCCTTTTTACCCCTCCTCCTCATCGCCACTTTACTTAACCTATTCTCCCGACCATCAGTTCACCAAACGATCGAGACATTCCTCCTCCTTTTTCTTTTTTATCTCACCCCACCACTCCTTTCCGTCGGAACCTACTTTGTGGCATTTCACGCTTGGCGCCACCTACTCCGCCTCAGCGCCCTACGAGACCAGCTCAACCCGATCGACCCAATCCCAAGGTGGACCCACTCCGTCCGCCAACTTCTCCTCCTCTCCATTCCACTCACCCTTGCCAGCCTCGCCTTTCTTCGCTGGATTCCCCCTTTCCTCACCTCCTCTTTCCCCCAAGGCCAAAATTGGGTCGGCCCTTACCTAATTCTCCTCGCCGTCCTCACTCTACCCCACGCCCTCCTTGTCGGATGGATCGATAAAAGGAACATAACCCAACTTTAATCTAGGCTCTAAAGTCATCACGATCAGTGCTTTGTGCTATTTTAAAATTCATGCCCTACCATTTTTACGTATCGTGTGATATGTTTCAGTGTGAGTTTGCTGCCAAAACTTCGGGAAGACTTTCACAGTGCTGAATCGGCCGTCGGCTACGCCAACTTGGGCATGTTTGCCGATGCCCTAGCCGAACTCGAAAACCTCTCCCCCCAGATGAATATGGATGAGGGGGTCCAAGAGTTTAAACTCCGCCTTCTCGAGCGTGCCGGCCGCTGGCAAGATGCCGCCGGCCTCGCCTCCCGTCTCGCCACCAGTCACCCGGATGAATCCCGCTGGTTCATCGCCTGGGCCTTTGCCAAACGCAGAAGCGATTCGATCGAAACTGCCTCAAAAATCCTCACGGACGCAGCAAGCCTCCACCCCAAAGACCCCCTCATTCAGTTCAACCTCGGCTGCTATGCCGCCCAGAGAGGTGACCTCACCACCGCCCAAACTTACGTCCGCCGCGCCATCGAGCTCGATCACGACCTTGAAAAACTCGCTCACCAAGATCCCGATCTTGAACCCCTTCGCCAAGCTCACCTCATCGACTAATC
>CAMBGW010000064.1 GCA_945866245.1 Verrucomicrobia subdivision 6 bacterium
ATACCGCCGTGGAGGTAGTACTCGACCTCCACCGGAGTATCGAGGCGACTCAAAATTGTGGTTTTCTCGGTAGAGCCATTTTGGCGCTGGATGACGAGCGTGAGCTTTTCTTGGGGTTTGGGCGGTTGGCTGAGCCCCTCGATCGAAAATGTTTCTGTTCCGTTGAGTTGGAGCGTCTGGGCACTGACTCCATCAGGGAAGGTGCAGGGAAGAACGCCCATCCCGACTAGATTGGAGCGGTGGATTCGTTCGAAGCTCTCGGCAATAACGGCACGTACCCCCAAGAGGCGAGTTCCCTTGGCCGCCCAATCCCGGGAGCTGCCTGTGCCATACTCTTTTCCAGCGAGAATGATGAGGGGGACTTGGGCTTTTCGGTAGGCGACGGCGGCATCGTAAATCGATACTTGGGAATGTTTGGGGTCGAGAAGGTTGAGTGTCATGCCGCCCTCCACTCCCGGGAGCATGAGATTTTTGATTCGCACGTTGGCGAAGGTTCCGCGAGTCATGACCCGGTCGTTTCCACGGCGGGCACCGTAGCTGTTGAAATCCTCAGCGGGGACGCCCTCGGAAATTAGGTAAGCACCGGCCGGGGATGTTTTTTTGATATTTCCTGCAGGTGAAATGTGATCGGTAGTGACGGAGTCACCAAAAATTCCCAAGCAACGGGCAGATTGAATTCCTAAAACGGGAGTAGGTTGGAGAGAGAAGTTTTCAAAGAAGGGAGGCTCTTGGATGTAGGTGCTTTTACGATCCCAAGCGTAGGTTTGGCCCGGCTTGCTGGGGATTTCATTCCAAGCGGGGTTCTGCTCGGAAAAATCGCGGTACAGCTTTTGGAAGACCGCAGGTTGAAGAGCGGATTTCATAGCTTGGCCGATCTCTTCGCGGGTGGGCCAGAGATCCTTTAGATAGACTGCTTTGCCATCTTTCCCCAAGCCGAGAGAGTCTTTTGAAAGATCCAGATCCACACGGCCGGCCAAAGCGAAAGCAACGACTAGTGGGGGAGACATCAGGAAGTTGGCTTTTACAGAGGAGTGGACGCGTGCCTCGAAATTGCGGTTTCCCGAAAGAACACTGGCGGCCACCAGATCGTGATCGAGAACCGCTTTTTCGACGGGGGCGGGAAGAGGACCGGAGTTACCAATGCAGGTGGTGCAACCGTAACCGACGAGATTAAAGCCAAGTGCATCGAGGTAAGGCTGAAGGCCGGTGGCATTCAGGTAATCGGAGACGACACGGGATCCGGGGGCGAGGGAGGCTTTGACGGTGGAGTCGACCGAGAGCCCGCGCTCGACCGCTTTTTTGGCAAGGAGTCCAGCGGCCAGCATGACCGATGGGTTCGAGGTGTTGGTGCAAGAAGTGATGGCGGCGATCACCACCGATCCGTTGCGGAGCGTGGAGGGTTTTGGATTTTGGATTTTGGATTTCGGATTTTTGGGTAAAGGGTCTGGGGTGGGGCGGTCAGAGATCATCTCCTGCTCATCTGTGGACATCGTAACCGTTGTGGTTTGGGCGAGTTGATTGGAGTTTTTCCCGTAACCGCCCTCCGCGAGTGGTTTCGAGAGGAGAGAGTCAAAAGTGGATTTGAGGGCAGGAAGTTCAATACGATCTTGGGGCCGCTTCGGGCCTGCGACGCTGGGACGGATCGTGGAGAGGTCGAGCTCAACGACAGAGGAGAATGAGAGGGCGTCTTTTTGGGTAGCGATTCCAAAAAGGTTCTGGGCGCGATAGTAGTCCTCGACGAGTTTCACAAGCTCTTCGGGCCGACCCGTTCCGCGTAGGTAAGCGAGAGTTTCTTCGTCCACAGGGAAGTAGCCCATGGTGGCGCCGTATTCGGGAGCCATGTTGGCAATGGTGGCGCGGTCAGGCAGGGTGAGCTTGGCGGCGCCGGGTCCGTAAAATTCGACAAATTTACCGACGACTTTGTGTTGCCGCAAAATTTGGGTGACGGTGAGGGCAAGGTCGGTGGCGGTGGCCGCGGGTGGAAGCTCACCTGTGAGGTAGAAGCCGACGACTTCGGGTGTAAGGAAGGTCAGGGGTTGGCCGAGCATTCCGGCTTCGGCTTCGATTCCACCCACGCCCCAACCGACGATCCCAAGGCCATTGATCATGGTGGTGTGAGAGTCGGTACCGACAAGGGAGTCGGGGTATGCGAGAAGAGAGCCATCGGGCTGTTTCTTGGTGAAGACGCCCCGAGCGAGGTACTCCAAGTTAACTTGGTGGACGATGCCGATTCCTGGGGGGACCACTCCGAAAGTTTCGAAGGCTTGTTGACCCCATTTGAGGAACTCGTAGCGTTCGCGGTTCCGTTTGAATTCATACTGCATATTCAGCATGAAGGCCTGCTTGGTGCCGTTGACATCAACTTGGACGGAGTGATCGACCACGAGATCAACGGGAACGAGGGGTTCGATGAGTTTGGGATCTTTTTTGAGTCGCGCGACGGCATCGCGCATGGCGGCGAGATCAACGAGAAGAGGCACGCCTGTAAAATCTTGCAGGACGATACGGGCAACGGTGAAGGGAATCTCTTCGGAGGCGGGCTTCTTGGCATTCCAGCGGGCAAGATTTTCCACATCCCGCGGGCGCGAGGTAAAGCCGTCGCAATGTCGGAGAACGGATTCCAGAACGATACGCAGGGAGATGGGGAGGCGGGAGAGGTCGAGCTTTAGCTCTTGGGCGAGTTTGGGGAGGCTTTGAAAATGGTAGAGTTGTCCAGAGGAGGAGAAGGTGTGAAGAGTGGTGGTGCGGAGGTCGGACATGAGAGTATCCCAACCTACGATAAAAAGGTTTGTGGCGAAAGTCGGAAGAGTCTGGGTGGCTAAAATCGAGGGGTGCGAGACGGGGTAAAAAATGGCAGAGTTCGGGAATGGCTTTGCTCGTGCAAAAGTATGGGGGTACTTCGGTGGCCAATCTGGAGAGAATCCAGAGGGTGGCTGATCGGGTGGCGGATTCGCGTCGTTCAGGCAATCAGCTGGTGGTGGTGGTGTCTGCTATGAGTGGGGTAACGGATGGGTTGTTGAAGATGGCGCGGGAATTGCACAAGGAGCCGAGCGAGCGGGAGATGGATCTGCTGTTGGCGACAGGAGAGCAGACGACTACGGCACTTTTGGCAATTGCCCTTCAAGGGAGAGGGATCGAGGCGATTGCGATGACTGGAGCACAAGCTGGGATCGTCACTGATGGAACTCACACCAAAGCGAGGATTGCGAATGTGACACCCCGTGGGGTGCAAGCACACCTCAAGAAGGGCCGTGTCGTGATTGTGGCAGGGTTTCAAGGGCAGACGATGGAGGGGCAGATCACGACCTTGGGGCGGGGAGGATCAGATTTAACGGCAATTGCCTTAGCGGCAGTTTTAAAGGCAAAGAGGTGTGAAATTTATACGGATGTAGATGGGGTTTATACGGCGGATCCTCGAACGGAGCCGAAAGCGAAAAAAATCGCGGAAATTTCCTACGATGAGATGTTGGAGTTAGCCAGCACGGGGGCCAAGGTGATGCAGGCGAGGTCGGTGGAGTTCGCGAAAAAGTTCGGAGTGGTGTTTGAGGTGCGATCGAGTTTCAATGGGTCGAGAGGAACCTTAGTGAAAGAAGAAGCGAAATCGATGGAGCAGGTGGTGGTTCGCGGGGTGAGCTTGGAAAAGAGTCAAGCCAAGGTGACTTTGGTAGGGGTAGCGGATCGGCCTGGGGTAGCGGCGAAGCTTTTTACCGGAATTGCGAAAGCGGGAATTAATTTAGATATGATTGTGCAGAACGTTTCTCTTCCGACGGGGGGGAGTAAGGGTAGGGCGCAGACGGATATTACCTTTACGGTGCCGCGGGAGGAGTTGGCCAAGACGCGAAAGTTTTTAGAGCCGTTCCGTCGGGCGGGCGGAGCGCGGCAGATTGTCTTTCGGGAGGGAGTAGCCAAGCTTTCCGTTGTGGGAATTGGAATGAGAAGTCACAGCGGGGTAGCGGCACAGCTTTTTCGTGCTTTGGCGAAAGCGGGGGTGAATATTCAGATGATCAGTACGAGTGAGATCAAGATTACGGTGGTGGTGGATGAGGCGATGGGGGCGAAAGCGGTGCGGGCGGCGCATCGAGAGTTTCGATTAGGGGGACAGAGATGAATGTCGGGGAGATCGATCCGCGCCCTTTCTGGGTTCGGTGGAGGAGCCGGGATTGGGCCTTCCTGCTGCTGCAGATCTTCCTTGGTCTACGATTTCTGGCGGCTGGATTGGGCAAGTTCAATGGACCGAAGGGTTTAAGTTTTCAGCATTTTTACAGTCAAGTCATGCCCGCGTTGAGCCAGCCTTTTCTGGAGAAAACGATTCTGCCTGCTTGGACGGTACAGTTGTTCTTGGGAACATTGCCCTACGGAGAAATTTTATTGGGGGCGGGGATTTTAGTGGCAGGTAAGAATCGCGGTCCGCTGGTCTTGGCGGGTTTGCTTTATATTTCTTTAGCTTTTGGACAGATGTTGATTGGGGGGCAGACAACGGTTGCGGATATTGCGATTCATTTGGGATTAGTGGTGGCAGCTCTTCTCTTGGTGGGGGATGAGCCAGCCCCGCCGACCGTGCGCTAAGTTTCTTTGCCTCGGCTAGAATTCGAACCTAGGACCAACCCCGACAAGAGTCGGGGCTGCTCTAGAATTGAGTCCGAGTCGAAGTTTGCCTCGGCTAGGATTCGAACCTAGGACCAAGTGATTAAGAGTCACCTGCTCTACCAACTGAGCTACCGAGGCGTAAGGGGCAAGAATATCGTAAAAGAGGCTACCCTGCAACGCCTTCAGAAACGGTGAGTTCGCGATTGAGGAGTTTGTGCGTGCAGGCATTCTCAAGGGGTGAAAGGGAACCGCTCGATTGAGGAGAGAATATATTTCTATGAGCTTTTGGGATGATTTCCGAAAATTTGCCGTTCGAGGGAACGCCTTAGACTTAACGGTGGGTGTGGTGGTGGGAGGAGCGTTTGGGAAAATTGTGACCTCTTTGGTGAACGACATTGTTTTGCCTCCGATCGGACTACTGTTGGGTAAGGTGGACTTTTCGAATCTTTTTCTCATTTTGGGATCAGGTTCGTATCCCAATCTTGCCGAGGCAAAAAAAGCGGGTGTTCCGGTTTTATGTTATGGGGCATTTCTGAGCTCTGTTTTAGATTTTGTGATCGTGGCTTTTTGTATCTTTATCGCTGTCCGGTGGCTGGAGAGGTTTCGTTTACTGCCCTCCTTGATGGCTGGAGATGCTCCTTATACGCGATCGGAAAAACTTCTGGAGGAGATTCGGGATGAGCTGCGTGAGAGGCAGACAAAAAGGTAGTTATGGAAACGGCTGAGCCAGTGAGTGGCATGGGCTTACAGATCGCGGGGAGTGTGGGATTGGATCAGGATGGGGTCATTCGGGCGGTGGTAAAGGGGGACATTCGATCGACGAGTAAGTTAGTCATTGCCCGGGAGTCGGTAGTCTCTGGTGTTGTCCAGGCGAGAGATATTCGGCTGGAGGGGCGGGTGGAGGGAGGAGTCGAGGCAACGGGGCAGCTTTGGTTGGCGGCAGGTTCGGTGTTAAGAACGAGTTGTGTGGCGAAGGCTTTGCAGATCGATGCAGGAGCCAATTTTTCCGGAGAGTTCAAGGTGGGGGAGTAGAGGTGGCGACGGCGATTGCGAAAGTTGAGGTTTCGTGCCCGGAGTGCGGGCATGTGCAGATGGAGTCGGAAAACTTTATTTCCACAGTGTGCCGTAAGTGCAGTTTTTACTTTAAATCGCCGCTGGTTTCGGCGTCCTCCAAAAAGAGAACACGCCGTGCTGCGATTCAAAAGAGGGAGCTGACCTGTGCGGATTGCGGGGCGGTCATGATGGTGGCGGAGGAAGCGCAGTCTTCTTCCTGTTTGGAGTGTGGTCGTCATTTGGAGTTAGGGCACCGCTTGATTGAAGGGGAGCTCTTAGGAAATCTGAGTTTGGAGGGGGAGTTGGAGAT
>CAMBGW010000065.1 GCA_945866245.1 Verrucomicrobia subdivision 6 bacterium
CTTTCCAAATCAGCGGGGTAGTGGCCAACCTTGATGTGGGGCTTCTCTTTGTCTTCGCGGTCATATCCCTAAGTGTGTACGGAATTATCTTGGCTGGCTGGGCATCCAACTCCAAATACCCGTTCCTGGGTGGCATTCGTTCTTCAGCACAGATTATTTCTTACGAAATTGCCATGGGAGCTTCGGTGGTTCCTGTTTTCTTGGTTACCCAGCAGCTGAATCTGGGAAAGATTGTCGATTATCAGGTTCAGCATGGTTGGCTGGCATTTCCAAACTTTGCTGATGGAATCATCGGTATTTTGCTCGGAGCCTGCTTAGCTTTTTCGTTTCTGGTTTTCCTAATTTCGGCATTTGCGGAAACGAATCGGTTGCCATTCGATTTGCCTGAAGCTGAGACAGAACTGGTTGGGGGATACCATACGGAATATTCGGGCATGCGTTTTGCCCTCTTTTTCCTTGGGGAATATGCCGCGATGATCTCCGCCTCGGCCATTATGGTGACTCTTTTCTTGGGGGGTTGGAGCCTTCCGCTTCCTTGGTTTAATGGACTTCCCATGCCACAAACGGTGGCGGGTTGGGCCCTACCCGAATGGCTGGCGGGGCATGCGATGCCTTGGTGGTTTGGATTTGTCTCCATCAGCGTATTTCTGGCAAAGATACTCCTTTTCATCGCTTTCTTCATTGTCATCCGTTGGACCATTCCACGTTTTAAGTATGATCAGCTGATGAATTTAGGGTGGAAGGTCTTTATTCCTGCTGCATTCATCAACATCTTTCTGGTCGCCGCGCTCGTTCTCGTAAAAGGTTAATCCAGTGATGAGGAGGGGGCCTGTGAAAAGCAGGAGTTTGAGATGGAAGGTTGTCAGCTTAATCCTTGCGACTGTTTGCAGTGGAACTTTCGGTGTTTTCGCTGCGGATAAGGGTCCCACCCTCGTCATTCAAAAGGATGAACACCGTATCGCGGGGATTGGAACCAATGGCATCACCCGATGGACTTCCACTGTGGCCCGAGATGAGGAAAAGGTTTCCGCCGTGAATCAAAGTGGAAACACGGCCATGGTTAGCATCATCCACAAGAAGACCGGCAAGATACGGATTCAGACCTATGATGCCGACAAGGGCATTTTGAAGTTTTCCAAAAGTATGAATTAATCAAAGGGGAGACCTGCTTCTGATCTAAGATAAGCGAATCTCCACCGGCATGGTGCTGAGTTTTTCGTAAATCTTTCCGAGCCGATAGATAGGCCACCAGCGGTAAAGGTAAATGTCGAGAGGGCGCCACATGGCGACCCATCCAAGGATGATCAGCCCCTCCTGAATAATAGCCTGAAACTGTCCGAATTCGGCGTGGATGGCTTGTGCTCCCATCATGCAGGCGACAAGGAAGGATGTGGCGATGATCAGGTTGATCCAGCCATGACGAAGGATTTGTTTGAATTCGCGTCGATTGAATTCGTATCGATACTGAAAGTAGTGGTGGATCGACTCTTGCAGAGTCCGCTCGGCCTCCACTCGGTCGCAGTTTTGACTGAGATGAACGATGAGCTTGAAAGGTCTTTGGAGAGAGTGCTCTCGAGCCCAGCTGACGATGAACTCCTCTGCCTCAGGATCGAGATCCCGCTCATGAAAGGGCGATGGATCGATTGAGTTAAAGATCTGCTGGAGGGTTTGGACTTTGATCTCAATCAGCTGATAGTCGGTTTCCACGGGCATTGATTGATTGTAAAGCGACCGGTCTGGAAGGAAAGGATGGCCAGTGGCTGGTGGAAAGTGGAAGGCGAGCGGTTGGTAGCGGTAAACGCCAAAACTGTCACATATCCTTGGCAAAATAGGTGAAGATGATGTCGGCTCCAGCCCGGCGGATGGAGAGCAAAGACTCGTTTCTGGTTTTTTGCAGGTCGACCCAGCCTTTCTGTCCTGCGGCATGAATCTGGGCGTACTCGCCGGAGACCTGATAGGCAGCAAGGGGAAGTAGGGTGTTCTCCCGCAGATCCCGAAGGATGTCGAGATAAGGTCCAGCGGGTTTGACCATAAGGAGATCGGCACCTTCTTTCTCATCCAAAAGGGCATCTCTCAGAATTGCCCTTCGGCTGGCAGGATCCGCCTGATAGCTACGCTTATCTAGTGAGTGGGTTCCGGCAGATTGGGTGCTCCCTACTGCATCACGAAAAGGTCCGTAAAGGGAGGATGCAAACTTGGCGGCATACGAAAGAATCCCGGTTTCGGTGAATCCTGCTTTGTCGAGGGCCCCGCGAATGTATCCAATGCGGCCATCCATCATATCGGAGGGGGCGACAAAATCGGCGCCTGCATCGGCTAAAAGGACGGCCTGTCTAGTCAAGAAGCGGACGGTTGAATCGTTGTCGACATCTTTGCCGGAACGATTCAGAAGACCGTCATGGCCGTGGGAGGTATAGGGGTCGAGGGCGACGTCTGCAAAAACAGGAAACTCCGGGAGCTCCTTCTTTATGGTTCTGATAGCGCGATAGATCAGCCCTTTGGGATTGAGGGCCTCCTTGGCGCCGGGGGTGCGCAGTCTTTGAGGAATTACTGGGAAGATGGCGATCCCCCCGACGCCGCGTCGGGCGAGACGTTGTGCCTCGCGAACGAGGGCGGAAATGGAAAAACGAAAATGACCAGGAAGGCTAGAAATAGACTCAGGCTTACCTTGGCCATCTACAACGAAAAGCGGGGCGACAAGATGAGAGGGGGAAACATTGGTTTCGGAGAAAAGCCTCCGAATTCCAGAAGTCCGACGGAGACGACGGGAACGGATAGGAATGTTTAAAGGACGAGACTTCTTCACGGGTGGACAAATATACTTAAGAATTCTGCTCTAAGCGAGAGTCAGCGGGGGAGTGATTCTAAGGCGTCCTTCCAGAGGATGAAGGCGAAGGCAAAGCAGATCAAAGCGGCAATCCAGCGCCCGTGCACCTCAAGCAGAGCAGTGCATTTCGCCTTTAAGGCAGGTCCAGCCTGGGGTCGAAAGAGGGAAAGAAGTAATGGTATGAGTACAGGTAGCAGGGAAAGAAACGCAAAAAGAAGTAACGCGGTGACCTTGGTTAGAGTTCCACTGGCCCGCTCGATTTCATGCCCAACAGCGATTGCGAGAATCGATGTCTTTGGATGTAGCCCGGTGGTAAAGAGCCCGATGAGAAATGTACTGAAAAGGTAGTGTACGCCGATGGAGCAGTCTGAGTCGGTATCCAAGGAGGGAAAGAGTCGCAGAAGTTTGCTTTTCCATTGTGGAGGGGTGGTTTTCGGTTTTGGTTTGCGGTCGTCTTCTCCTTTGAGAAATTGCCACAATCGATAGATCCCAAGCCCCAAAAGGGCGGTGCCGATACCTGATCGAATCATAAAGTGGGTCCATGAGGTGGGATGAACGCTTTGGGTTGAGGAAGGTGTAATCCAAAGGCCAATTCCAATGGCGGCGAAAAGGCCAATGAAGGAACCGAGGAAAAAAACAACAGAATTGAGTCTTGCGCGAGATTTGTGTGCGGCCATGAGGAGGGCCAAAACAAACATTTCCGGGCTTAAAAGGACGACCATACCCATTGAAAAAGCGGTGCCGATTGCGTGAGCAGTGGGATCAGTTTCCATACTGCTTCAGTATGATAGTTTTGCGGCCTGGATCAATCTATCCATTCCTGAAACAAAATAGTGGTCAAGTGGCGTTGGGAAATGATTTAAGTTTGGCGCTGAGTTGCCTAGGTTTTACCCATGGAGGAGGTCAGCCTTTTTGATACAGCCAGCCGCTCGGTAAAACCACTTTTGGCCTCTGACGGCAAGGAGTTAAAGTTCTATGCCTGCGGGCCAACGGTGTATGGGCCCGCCCATATCGGTAACTTTCGAACGTTTGTGGTGCAGGACCTGCTCGTTCGGGTTTGGCAGAGGGCGGGGGGGAAGGTTCGGCATGTGCGAAACTTGACCGATGTGGACGATAAGACGATTCGGGGAGCTCGAGAGGCCAAGCAAAAGCTAAAAAACTTTACTCAAGGGTGGACCGACCTTTTTTGGAAAGACGGTCAGGATCTTAGGTTGCAGAAGCCGACCCAAGAGCCGCGAGCCACGGAGTTTATTCCTAAGCAAATGGCCCTTGTGGAGAAGCTTGTTCAGGGAGGTCACGCCTACGAGGCAGAGGGATCGGTCTATTTTCGTGTGAAAAGCTTTGCGGCGTACGGAAAGCTCTCCCGCTTGGATGAAAGGGAGGTCAAGGAGGGAGCCTCGGGCCGGGCGGACTCGGATGAGTATGCCCGGGAACAAGCAGCCGACTTTGTTTTATGGAAGGCCTATAAGGAGGAGGATGGGGAGGTTTTTTGGGAAAGTCCTTGGGGAAAGGGTCGACCGGGGTGGCATCTGGAGTGTAGCGCGATGGCTATGGAGATTTTAGGCGAGACGATTGATCTTCATGGAGGTGGGGCAGATCTGATCTTTCCTCACCACGAAAATGAGATCGCCCAATGCGAAGCGGCTACTGGGAAGGCTTTCGTCCGCCACTGGTTTCATGTTTCTCATCTGTTGGTGGAAAACCGGAAGATGAGTAAAAGTCTCGGCAACCTTTACACCCTAGACGATGTGACCTCTCGCGGGTGGGACTCCTCAGATCTTCGTTTGGTGCTGCTTTCGGGACACTATCGCCAGCCGCTGAACTTTTCCTGGGAGACAATGAAAGCGGTCCGGCACGGTCGGGAAAGGTTAGGACGTTTACGACTTTGTTTAGAGGAGGCTTGCAAAGGTAAGAAGGGGGAGGGATGGGGATCTTTCCAGCCCGCATGGGACGCCTTACGTGAGGATTTGGAAACCCCCAAGGCTCTTGGAGCCCTTTACACCGCAGTGGGTGAGCTGGAGCAGCAGCAAAAAAAGGGTTTTTCACTGAGCGAAGCGGCCAAAGAACTTAGTGGGCTGGATCTGATTCTTGATGTTTTCGGGATTTCCCCTTCTTTGGAGCAGGAAGTTCAGGCCCCGGAGGAGATGCAAAGTCTAGCCAAGGCAAGAAGCGCAGCTCGCCTAGCGAAAGACTGGAAAGAATCAGATCGCTTGCGCGATGAGTTAGCAAATCACGGGTGGGAGGTGAGGGATGCGGCGGGTAGTTGGCGACTGGTGCAGAAGCCAAGAACTACCTAGGTTTGAGCGATGGCCATGACCCCACTGGAAGAGCTGAGACATTCAAGCGCGCACGTGTTGGCGACGGCGGTGCTTCGGTTATGGCCCGATGCCTTGCTGGATATTGGCCCCCCGACGGATGCTGGATTCTATTACGATTTCGACCTATCCCATCGATTCAGCGAGGAAGACTTTGTAAAAATCGAAGCGGAGATGCGGAAAATAGTTCAGGAGAACCAACTCTTCACACGTAAAGAGGTGAGCCGATCGGAAGCAAAGGCCTTCTTTGAGGAAAAGAAACAGCCATACAAAATTGGCCGGTTGGGAGATATTCCGGATGGTGAGGCGATTTCTTTTTATACGAACGGTGGGTTTACTGATCTCTGTGCTGGCACCCACGTCAAGAGCACGGGGGAGATTCAGGCATTTAAGTTGCTGCGATTGGCCGGGGCTTATCATCGGGGAGATGAGAAGAACAAGATGCTGCAGCGTATTTATGGGACAGCTTTTCCGAGCAAGGCAGAGTTGGAGGCTAGTCTAAAGGCGCAGGAGGAAGCTCTCCTACGGGATCATCGGAAGCTCGGGAAGGAGCTAGATCTATTTTTGATCGATGATGAGGTGGGGCAAGGACTGGTGATGTGGACGCCAAACGGTGCGATTGTCCGGCACGAGATGCAGCGGTTTCTTTTGGAGGAGTTAGGCAAGCGTGGATATGAGCAGGTCTTTACCCCGCATATTGGGAGACTGGAACTCTATCGCACCTCGGGACACTTTCCTTACTACCAAGAGTCTCAATATCCCCC
>CAMBGW010000066.1 GCA_945866245.1 Verrucomicrobia subdivision 6 bacterium
AGAAACCCTATCACGGGTCGAGGATTTGGGGGAGGTGGAAATTCGGACTAGCGGCGAGACTTTTTCGATTCGGGGCGTGTGAATTTGGCCTGAAGAGAGATGTGGCGGGTTTCAGGGATGATGAATTTTTTGATTTCGATTTCGATCCACGGGGAGGGGAAGTGCTGGAAGGTGGCCGCGGCGAGATCGGAGGCAAGGGTTTCGATCAGTTTACGCTCTTTGGCTTGAGCGGTTTTTCGGAGGAGCTGGCTGAGGTTGAAGTAGTTGAGGGTGTGTTGGATGTTGTCGGTTTGAGCGGCTTTTTTCAGATTGGGGACGGGAACAGTGACGGTGCAGATTAGTTTTTGGGGTTGGGCTCGCTCCTCTTGAGGAACACCGATGTGGCAGAGGAGTTCAAGGTCGACCAAGGAGAGAGTCGGAGTCATGAGGGTCTGGGACGACGGATGATTGAGTAGATCAAAAATATAATTTCAATGAGCGCGAAAAGGCCGACATAGAGTTGGCCACCGTTGCCGAAGCCGTAGCTGTGGAGGCCTTTGCCAAGGACAAAGTTGACTCCGTACCAAGCCATGAGGATGGTGAGGAAGGAGGCGATCGAGCCAACGGCGAGGCCGTACCCGCCCCACCAACCGCCGAGGCGACCGTGGAGGAGAATGATGTAGGCCATGAGAGCGATGAGGGCCCACGTTTCCTTGGGATCCCAGTCCCAGAAACGACCCCAAGAGTAGTTGGCCCAAACGCCGCCGAGGATGACTCCGACCGCCAAAAGAAAGACACCAATTTGCAGGCAGCGATAGAGGTGCAGAAGCCAAGCATCGTCGAGGGAGGGTAAAGTTTTGGATCGGATGGAGCGGATAATAAGAAAGTGGGCCAGAGCGGTGGCGAGGGCGAAGGCTCCATAACTCAAAGTGATGGTGAGAACGTGGGTGGTGAGCCAGAAGTTACTGCGGAGTACGGGGACAAGGGGATTGAGGGAGGGATCGAGAACGGCGGGCTGAAGATCGGATGCGATGAGCGAGAGAATGATGATGGGGGAGGCGGCCAAGAGATAGATCGAGGTGCGATGACGGATCGAGAAGATAACAGCGAAGAGGCCTGCCCCAAACGCGACCCATAAAATACTTTCGTACATGTTAGTGACAGGGGGGCGGCCTGAAATCCAAATGCGGATAGCGAAGCCCGCGATGAGAAGAAAAAGACCGAGCCAAGCCAAAGCCGAGCCGAGGGAGAGAAGGGAAGAATCTTTTTTTCGACCAGCCGCAAGGAGAACGATGGAGGAGAGGAGCCATGTGATCCACGAAAGGCGAAAGGGATGAAACTTGAGGTAGGCAACTTCGAGTTGGATTTTCGATGGGGAGATTGAGGCACTTTTTTGTAGCTCTAGGAGTTGGGCTGGGGGAGTGGATGCCTTAGCTGGGGACCAAGGTGCATCTGCGGGCGAGGCGGCGGGTGGTGGAATCATGCGAAAGGCTTCCCCCGATACGAGTGAGGAGAAGAGGCGTAAACGAAGAGTCACAGTTTGGGCGGCGGCCGCGAGGTGAGGGATTTCGGTATGAGGACCAGCGACTCGAGCAACTTCGGCTTGGCGGGTAAGGTCGGCCAGTTGGGGCTGGGTGGCGAGGAGACGGGGGGGGAAGTGGCGGGTATCGGGGGCGAGATTTAAGGTTTTTCGAAGAGCGGGATCCTCGACGAGGATGATGGGTTCATTTTCCCATCCAGCGGGTTGAAGCCAGAGGGAGAGAATGAGTTGGCGCGAGCTGATTTTTCCAAGTTTGGAAACCGAAACGGATGTTCGGCCGGTAAGGGAAGCGGTCAGCTCTTGTGCAAAAGAGAGAAAGGGTTTGAGTCGGCCTCTGTGCTGAATGATGAGGGAGTCGTAGGCGGGGTTATTCTCGGCCAAGGAGACGGAGGTTTCGCCTTGGACGAAAAGAGGGCAGAAAGCCAAAGCGAGGAGGGGGAGTAAGGTGCGAATCATTTTTAGGTTCGGGGGGTTGTTTCGCGACGAAGATAGAACATGGAAAAAATGCCTGCGACCATGAGAAGAGAGCCGCTCCATTTCAAGAGCCACCCTGGGTCGTGAAGGACTTGGAGGGTGGTGCGGTTGAGGTTTTGTGGATCCCACCCGGCTTGGGAAAATTTATAGGAAAGGCCGGTGATTTGGGGAAGAAGGCCTGGGGGATAGGTGGCGGGCTGATTCATTTCCAGTTGAGCGGGTACTTCGACCTTCTTTTGATCGTCGTTGAAAGTGACGGTAGCGAGGAAGTTGGCGGGCTCATCGGTACCGGGGTCGCGGGGAACTTCGAAAGAGTCGAGCCGGATGGAAAAGGGCAAGTTTTGTAATTCGAGGCCAAAGCCGATACGGGAAGTGGCGTCTGGGGTGGTGAGAACGGCAGAGGTTCCAGAGGCAATCCAGCGGGCGGGGCCTGTGGTCCCATCGCGTGAGCGAAGGTGGGCGTGGAGGGCGGGACGAGTGGCGGTGGGGTCGGGAGTGGGGGAGGAGAGGGGCGTAGTGAGAGTTTCAAGGCGGGCATTTTTTTCCGCTGCGGTCCAGCGGACGGACCATCCTTTCCAACCGGGGGAGAAGTCTTGGCCAAGGTGAATGGTTCCACGGGTGGGGGGAGAGGAGGGGGAGGTGCCGAGAAAAAGAAGAGAGTCTGGGGTAGGTCCTGGAGAGAGGGTGAGGCGAGCGGGAGTGGTATCGGGCAAAGAGCCTTCGAGCATCACCAAAATCGCGGGGTTGATGGGTTGATCTCCATCGGAGGTAGGTTGGCCGCCTTGGAGAACCATGTTGGGCCAGTAGCGGGCGACGAGAATTTTTGCTCCAGAGAAGTCATCGAGAGTTCGGTTGAGAAGATCGGTGAGTCGATAAATTTCTCCAGAACCGTCGGGCCGAAGGATTTCGACTTCTAAGGGATCTTCCGATTTTCGTGAACCCAGAAAGAAGCGAAAGCCGCTGGGATTACCGGTGGTGTTGTGAAGGATGGGTTGGGAGGGGTCGCGGGCGAGGACCATTTGGGTTTCTCGGTAGGTGGGAGTGGTGGTGGGCCGGGAAGCGGTGGGTAATTTGGGGAGAAATTCAACATCGGCTTGCGGACCCAGATTCGCGCGGGAATCGGAGGGGGAGTTGAGGATGAGGGCTATACGGATCGGTTCGGAGCCGAACGGTCCGGTGAATTCGAGAGTGATTCCCGGGTTGGAAGAGGAAGAGTCTGGGGAAAGGATGGTTTGCTCGGTTGAGCGGGCGGTGTAGCCGTCGATGACCAGTTGTACGTCGGATCCTGGAAGGGGAAGGAGGCGAGGGCGATCGGGGCGCGGGGTGCGAACTTCGGGGTCAAACGGGGTGGAGAAAAGTTGGCCTGTGGCGGGGCTTTCGACGGTCAGGCGGGGGCGATCGAGAAGTACTTGGGTTGCAGGAGGGGCGCCACGAGAAAGGTCGAGTGAGCCCTCGAATCCGCGGGCGCGACCAATTAAAGCTCCACCCAAAAGAATAATGATGCCTGCGTGGGTGATGACGAAACCGGTGTGGTGCCGTTGCCAAGGCCAGCGAGTTGCGGCGGAGCAGATAAGATTGAGACAAAGGAGAACAAGCCAAAGGTTGAACCATGGGGAGCCATAGACGTAGGCGCGGGCGACGCGGGAGCTGAATCCGGACTCGAGAAAGGTAGCGGCAACGCAAACCCCGGTGAGGGTAATGAGGAGAAGCATAGCCAAATGGATCGAGCCGAGTGCGTGGACGGCTCGCCAAACAGTGGAGTGGCTACGTCGGGATTGGATCTTCTCCTCACGAGATTCGGACAGTGACATCCTTCGAGAATAGAGGGAACTGGGGGAAGAACAAGGGGGGCTACTTTGCGCACAGGTTATTCCCTGAGTTGGCGGTTGTAAGTGGGTAAGGAGTGGTCGATTGAAGGCTCGGAGAGGAGGATTTTAGGGTGAAGATTTTCCTCATTCTGTTTCTTGGGTTGTTATCTGGGGGGTGGAGTGGGGAGATGGGGCAACCGGTACGAGTGGGGAAAAAGTTTGGATATGGGGATGGGGCGGGTGGGTTTTTAGTTGAGCCGAGGTGGGATTGGGCGTGGCCTTTGACGGAGGGAAGGGCGGGGGTCAGAGAGGGGCGGAACTGGTATCTGGTGGATGAGGCATTTCGAAGAGTGGGGGCGAAGAGATATGATTGGGTCGGGCCTTTTTATGGAGGTTTGGCTCCCGCCCGAGATGGAAAGCTTTGGGGATTGATCGATCGAAAAGGAGAGTGGGTGGTGAAGCCTTATTTTTCCGATGTACGGCCATTTCGGGGAGGTGTAGCGGCGGTACAGTTGGGTGGGCAACCCGGCTTGGTCGATAAAACCGACTATTTCGAGGGAATCGCAGGGATGGAGTTGGCTTCTCCCGTAGGGGATCGGATGGCCCCGGCTGGGGTTGGGGGAAAGTGGGGATTAATCGATGGACGCGGAAATTTTGTGGTGGAGCCCAAATATCAGGAGTTGGGAGATGCAAGCGAGGGGCTGATTCCTGCCCGAATGGATACGGTGTGGGGCTATGTGGATTGCCAAGGGATTTGGAAAATTGAGCCACAGTTTCTGCGAGCGAAAAGTTTTTCTGGGGGTTGGGCGCGGGTGAGCTCGCAATCTGGTAAAGATGGGTGGGTCAATCCGGATGGGCGATTTGTGACTCGGCGACCCGAATCAATCGTCACGGCCGTTGCCCCGTAAAGGGGTAAGTTAAAGAGCGATGGTTTGCCCCTGTCGGGCAAATGCGGCTGGGAGGCCGGACTTCTGAGCGAGGTTTTGAAAATCTTTTTCCATTTTTGCGAGGGTGGAGTCGGAGTGGGTGGGGTCAAAGTGGATCGGGTCTCTAGCCTAAAAGGTGAAGGATCGGTCCGAGTCGCTGCGGTCGTTGCAGTTTTTCTGATCCGATTGATTAAGCGAAAAACGAATTGGGCGCAGGCAATGGGTAGGCAACGGATAGGTTCAGACCATTCACAGGGTCTGCTAGTCCTGTCCATTGTGGGAATTGCCGCTCTTAAGATGACGGTTGTCAACGCGCGGGATTGCTATTAAAATATATAAATTAGATTAATTAGTCATCGTGCTCACTAGGCTCATTTTCAAGCTACCTATTTTATGTTAAAGAAAATTGTAGTTCTCGATGGATATCCACTTAATCCTGGGGACTTATCTTGGGATAGTCTTCGCGCACTCCTCCCTAATGTTGAAATTCATGAACGGACAAGTGCAGGTGATGTGCTGAGTCGCTGCGCTGACGCCGAGATCGTTTTAACCAATAAAGTGCGCCTACCCGCAGAGACATTGCGGGAGCTTCCGAAGCTACGTTATATCGGGGTACTCGCGACAGGATTTGACGTGGTTGATGCGGTGGTAGCACGCGCCCAAGGTATTGTGGTCTGCAACATCCCTGCCTATGGGACCTTGTCCGTTGTTCAGTTGGTTTTTGCCTATATTTTACACTGGTCCAACGCGGTGGCTTCTCATGCCGTGCGGGTTCGTGGTGGAGCTTGGACCCAGTCGCCAGATTGGTCATTCTGGGACTCCCCACTCCACGAGCTTGCTGGGAAAACCTTGGGAATTATTGGTTTTGGGCGAATCGGCCAGCAGGCGGGAAGGATCGGCCATGCCTTTGGTATGAAAATCGCCGCAGCAACTCGGTCGTCCAAGATCGTGGATTATCCAGTGAGTATTGTCCCGATGAATGAGCTCTTCTCTATTTCCGACTTCCTCACCTTGCATTGTCCTCTCACACCAGAAACACGCGGATTGGTTGATGCCACACACCTTGGTCTGATGAAGCCCTCTGCTTATTTAATTAATACTGCACGTGGCCCGATCGTCAACGAGGCCGACTTGGCCGTGGCCCT
>CAMBGW010000067.1 GCA_945866245.1 Verrucomicrobia subdivision 6 bacterium
CCTGAATTCCAAGTCCGGATCCGCTAATGACCTGAACTTCAGGAACTGAGGAGAGGGCGAAGCGGACATGTCCCGCCCCAGCTCCGGGCGACAAGCGAAGGAGAAGGGCAGAGGCGGAGCCGGTGACCGGGAGGGTTCCGAGCGTTTGGACTCCGTGGGATCTGGATTCATCCGCAAGTTCGTCCACGGTAGAAAAAGATCCAAAGACCGATCGTTCTGTGGGGCCCACACCCGTCAGGTCGAGTTTTCCCCAGACGACCAAACTTTTTCCAAAAAAATCCATGGTTGAGCCCACGGGTTCTGGTCGGCGTCCGCCGATGAGGATATCGCCTTGGGAGAAGGGGCGGGGCAGGTGTTCGCGGATCCAAGGTTGAAGAGTGAAATCGGTGGAAGGATCGAAGGCGATCAGATCGGTTTCCCCATGGCCTTCATCCGATGCGATGGAGAAGTGTCGTTGGGGGGAGATTTTTTCCAAACCGGGGAGAGATTGGATTCGTTTAAAAACCGATGAGTCGAGCTGAGGGGCGTTGGGTTCCCCTGTAAGAAGGGCAGCGGTCAGGTTGTGGGTGATTCCTTTGGGTAGGATAAGAAGATCAGCCCCAAGACGGTCGAGGGAGGTTTCGAGTCCACGGCGGATCGAATCTCGGACGACCAGAGTGAGAAAGATCGAAGCGGAACCGATGGCGACGGCGAGTGCTAGAAGGAGGTAGCGACCGGGGCTTCGTCGGGTCTCCTGGAGAACCAGACGAAATCCTAGGGGAAAAAGGTGGAATCCGTGGGGCAGGGTGGTTAGACCGTGCAGCTACGACTGAATTTCATTTCCTCCACTTTGGAGGGAACGATGACGCAGTCGTGGTGTCCGCCGAAGTTAGGCATGTAGCCAACCTGTTCAAGGGTGTCTTGCCGGAAGACAAAGGCGCCGGATTCCATTCGTTGGAATCCCGAAAAGATCACCAAGGCATATTTTCCATCATAGGTTGTGGCTGTGGTCTGGGTATCGACTCCGACATTTCGAAACTTTTTGATAACTTTCCAGTCCTTAGTACTCACGACATAAACATCCGATTTCATAGGTTTGGGTCGGAGAACGGTGAAGAAGCATTTTGAACCATCGATGGAGAAGTTGACATGGAAAGGGGAGGGGTATTCTCCCTGCCACTCCTTATCCTTGACGAAGGTGATCCGTTTCCATGCACGGGGATCGTCGCTGGAGGTGTCGAATACGGCAACGTTGTTGGCGCGCAGATTGTTCATCATAACCATGTGATTGCCGGAAGGATTAAAGCCGGTTTCGTGGATGGGGTTGCCGACGGACGGCAGGGTGACTTCCCAAGTGTCTGGGCTGTTCGAGACTTTTTTCACGGGCCAGTTATCGGCGAGACCTTCATTGGCCATCACGTAGCAAACGGGCTCCATGGAGGTACGGTCGATGATAAAACCGCCTCCGCACATGCGAAGGCCGGCGATGGAGTAGCGGTTGCGCGGGTCGTGCAGGCAAAAATCTAGGCCCGTCAGAGTATGGGGGCTTGCGCCGGGAGTTTGGCCTTTCTCGACGAGGAGTTCTGCCATGGGAGCCATCTCGTAGTTCAGTTTGTTTCCCTTTGTCCCGTAATAGTCGTATTTCCCGTCTTTTCCTGGGGCCAGTTTAATGAGTCGGATAGTTCCGCCCTTCGTCCAAGTTTCGGCCAGAACCTTCGAGTTGGGGACCCAATCGCCCCGAAAGGAGGTAAGGACCTTGGTTTTATCCTGGCCGCGGGCTCGAGAGAAAAATCCCACCACATCCTTTTGACCGTCGGCACAGGCAAAACCATTTCCATCCGGGAAAGGCACAGTATGGACGCCTAAACCGATTCCCGTTGTTTCGGAAACATCCTCGAGGAGTTCCATCTGATTCGATTTTCCATCGTAGCCGACGCGGTAGATGTGATTTCCCATACCGTATTTGTCGAGCATGCCGTGCTCTTTGATTTTCGTGTTGAGACCGTACATCAGGACATTATCGCCACCTTGGGTCGAGTTAATGAATTCAAAGCCTTTGTAGGGGTCTCCGCTATCGGCATAGAAGGCAGCCAAATGGTGGGAAATCGGGCAGGAGTCCCCGTAGTTCCAGTAAGAAATCCATGAGAGGGTTTTTTGAGTTCCCAAATCGACGGCATGGGTTCCTCCGCCCAACTTTTGTGGCGTGAGATAGATGTATTTTCCGAGGGATTCACGGATCCCTTGGTAGACGGCGTCTTCGATCAGGATCCCGTCTTCGTTTTTGGCGGCGTAGGAAGTGCCAGGAAGGTAGCGGGTCAGACCCGCACCCGTAAGCCCGGCCAGACCAGCAAAACCGTAATAAAAGAAGCGGCGTCGGCTGATTTTTTCAAGGTGGGCCTTCGACATAGGATCAATTTGTGTTTTGGGAGAATAAGATCAAGAGTTAAAGGCATCCGGTGATTCGGACGTTTTAACAAGTGTCTTAGCGGCGGAAAAAAAGGTGGGTGGAGAGGTAGTAAAGTTTTCCGGCTTGAAGGTGGAAGGATTCGGGGACAAGGCTGACCTGAACTTTGGTGCTGGTGTCCTGCTTTTGCCCAAGGAATCGCAAAAGTCGGCTGAAATGAAAGGGGGCGGAGTAGCGAATGACGGGAGCGTCGGCGGGCAGCTTGGCGATTTCGCGGGCGTCGGTGATGGCGTCTGCAAGGTAACCGGTGGCATCGACCAGATTCAACTCGAGAGCGCGTTTACCGGAAACGATCCGACCATCGGCAACCTCACTGGGCAATTTCTGGTCGGGAAAATCACGTTCGGCAGTGACAATGGAGGAGAATCTTTCGAAGGTTTCGGCAATCATTTCCTGGACCAGCTTCTTCTCCGCTTCGGAAGCGGGTCGGGCGGGATTGAGTAGATCTTTGAGGGCGCCGCTTTTGAAGGTGAGGGTGGAAAGGCCGAGGATTTTGGAGAGGCCCTCGTAGTTGAGGGACTGCATGATGACACCAATGCTGCCGGTGATGCAGAGCTCGTGGGCGACGATGTGAGATCCACCCATCGCGGTGTAGTAGCCGCCTGAAGCGGCGACGGAATCGAGATAAACGATGACGGGCTTGGTTTCGCGGATGAGGGTCAGCTCATGATAAAGGTTGTCGCTGGCGGTGACTTCACCTCCAGGGCTATCGATGTGGAGGAGGATGGCGGAGACGGAGTCGTCGTCGGCGGCTTGGCGGATCTGGAGGATGAGGTCATCCACCATACTGGAGCCGATTTGCCCGGGAATTTCTTGGGCAATGACGCCAAAGAGGTCGATTTTGGCGATACGTTTTTTCTGAGATTCATCTCCCTCGACAAACTCCTCATCGAAGTAGGGGGCGGAGTTGATATGGGAGGAGTTGTTGAAGAGCTGATGATCTTTGGAAAGGAAGAGGAGATTGGCGAGCAAGCTGGTTGCGAGCAGAATGAGTCCAACGATGAAAAGGAGTTTGGAGTGGCGAGCCATGAGAAGGAAAAGGATGCGTCAGATCGGGGCGCAGGGCAAGGGGGTGTGGGCAGAGTTAGTAGGGGAGATCGAACAGGCTAGCAGGGGTGGTAAAAAGGTGGCGGTGGGTTTTTCGGGTGGGGCGGACAGCGTGGTTTTGGCTGAGGCGGCTTACCGGATGGGGGTAAAGCCGCTGTTGTTCCACTTTAATCATCGGTGGCGCGGGCGGGTTGGGGACGCGGATGAGCGATGGGTCAAGGCTTGGGGAAAAAAGAGGGGTTTACGAGTGGTGGTGGGGCGGGCGAAACAGGCGGGGCGCACCGGAGAGGGGGAGGCGAGGGTGGCGAGGTGGGCATTTTTTCAGCAAGCGGCCTTGAAGCACAAAGTAGGGGAGCTTTGGTTGGCGCATCATTCGGACGATCAGGCGGAGACGGTTTTCATGCAGTTGTTGCGTGGGGCGGGGCCGGATGGGTTGGCGGGAATGGCCATTCGGGGAAAGCAGGCGGGGTTGGATGTGGTGAGGCCTTTGCTGGGCTTGAGTCGGGATATGGTGAGGCGAGCCGCTCGGGAGGAGGGGTTGCGGTGGAGGGAGGATCAAACCAATCATGATGGGAAAGGCTGGAGATCGCGGGTCAGGCATAAGGTTCTACCGTACTTATCGAAGGTGTATGGCCGGGAGGTTCGGGGGGCGTTATGTCGGGCGGCAGAGATTCTGGGAGGTGAGAGGGAGTATTGGGAAAAGGAGATCGGCAAGGTTTCATCGCATCCCGATGTGCGAGAGTGGAGGAAAAAAGCGGTGGCTTGGCAGAGGCGGGCGATCCGAATCTGGTTAGATCGGTTTGGTTGCAGTGGGGCAAGCTTTGCCGAGGTGGAGGGAGTGAGAAATTCGGTGGTGAGCGGGAAATCGGTGAAGTGGCAACTGCGGGGGGGATGGGTTCGGCGTTCTCAAAATAAGCTATTCTGGACCAAGGATATAGGTCGGATTGCTAAAAGAGTGTAATGGTGTTACTTTCTTTATTCCGATTTTATGCCAACTCCTCGCTCTCCATCTCGTAAACCGCCGAAGTTGCCCAGGCCACCTGTCCGACGTCAGGACCCGAGTAAAGGGGATGGGCCGAATTGGAGAGGGGTCGTTTTATTTCTCATTTCTGCTTCGGTTTTGCTTTTAGCGTTTTATGCGCATCAATCGCAGAATGCGGCCTCGGTTCGTGAGCTAACCTTTGCCGAGTTTGAAGGTTATTTGAAGGACGGGAAGGTGAAGGATGTGACTTTGAATGTGGAGCCGTCGGCGGGCATTCGGTGGTTATCGGGAAAGTTTGAGCCGAGCGAGGCACTGAAAAAGAGTATGCGATTAGATCCGCAGGGGAACAGCGGCTATCGGGTAACGGTCGATCTAGAGTTCAAAAGGGATTTGGACAAGGTTTTGGCCGCCAATGGATTTCCGCAAGTCAGCCAAAAGGTGATCGATAATTCGACCTGGCAGGCTTTAGCTGGGACGTTGCCTTTTGTTCTCTTTGTTTTGATCATGTACTTCTTCTTCCGGCAGCAGATTCGGATGGCGGGGAAGTCGGCATTCAGCTTCGGCAAGAGCAAGGCGCGGATTCTTTCGAAAGAGAAAAATAAGGTAACCTTTGCGGATGTGGCGGGGGTGGAGGAGGCTAAGGATGAGGTGAGTGAGATTGTGGAGTTTTTGCGGGATCCAAAAAAGTTCCAGAAGTTGGGTGGACGGATTCCGAAGGGAATTTTGATGGTCGGGCCTCCTGGAACAGGAAAAACACTCTTGGCCAAGGCGATCGCCGGTGAGGCGGATGTTCCGTTCTACGGGATCAGTGGTTCCGATTTTGTGGAGATGTTTGTCGGAGTTGGTGCTTCCCGGGTACGGGATATGTTTGAGCAGGGAAAAAAGACGGCGCCCTGTTTGATCTTTATCGATGAGATCGATGCGGTGGGGCGGAGTCGAGGTCACGGAGTAGGTGGGGGGCACGATGAACGGGAGCAGACGCTGAACGCGCTACTGGTGGAGATGGACGGTATCGATACGGCTGAGGGGGTGATCATCATTGCGGCAACGAATCGAAAAGATGTTTTGGATCCTGCGCTCTTAAGGCCAGGACGGTTTGACCGAGAAGTGCTGATTAACTTGCCGGATGTGAAAGGTCGGGAGGAGATCTTGAAGGTGCATGCCAAGAAGGTGAAGGCGATGGAGAATGTTTCTTGGGCAACGCTGGCCAGAAGCACTCCTGGATTTTCGGGAGCGGAGCTAGCCAATGTGATTAATGAGGCGGCCTTGATGGCGGCACGAAGGGATGCGGAGGCGATCACCCAAGCGGATTTAGAGGAGGCGCGGGACAAGGTGCGATTTGGTCGGGAGCGACGAAGCTTGGCGATGAGCGACGAGCAAAAAAAGCTAACGGC
>CAMBGW010000068.1 GCA_945866245.1 Verrucomicrobia subdivision 6 bacterium
GAAAAATCGGAGATCTCGGAAGGAAGGGGCTGTTCCGGCTCCTGCCAGAAGGGGGAGGATGGGGGCAGAAGGAGGGCGGAGAGGCCCTTGGCGGCCCAGTAAGGGGATCCTCCGCAGGAGTAGCGTTCGGTCAGAGGAGTGAATTCATCAATCCAGCCGAGGCTGAGGAGACCTTGAGACTGTTGGATGGGATGGCTCCAGAAGAAGTGGAGATTTTTTGAGGAGATCCGTCGGGATTGGCCATGGGCAAGTGGAGAGCATTCGCACAGTTCGGCGAGGGCAAAGGGAGCGACCGCGTTGAACCGGTAGGTGAGAGAGCGGCCGAAGGGAACGTTTTCTCCGGAGGCGCCAAAGAAGTGGGCGTAGTCGGGGAGGAACTCGCGGGTGAAGTTTTGCCAGCGTTTGCTGCGGGTGGGATCGTTTTGGCCGAAGAGTCGACCCCACCAGAGGCCGTAGTAGTGGAAGGCGTAGGCGTTGTAGTAGTCGACCGTTTGGTTGGATCCGTCGCGAAACCAACCGTTGCCGATGGCCATGGTTTCGAGGGTGTCGAGCCATTGGCTGATCTGAGGAGCGTCGGTTTTTTGACCAAAGCCTTCCTTATCCAAAAAGGAGAGAGTCAGGACGCCGAAGAAGAGATGATTGTTAAGGTGAAGTTTGGTGCCGCGAACGGAGGCGAACCATCGGGCGACCTGCTCTTTTTCTTTCTTAGAGAGCGGATCCCAAAGGAACTCGTGGGCGATTTCTAAGGCTAAGACGAGGGCGGCCATTTCGACCGTGTGTTGGTGGTTGTCCTGGGTTGGGCCCCAGTATTCCGAGGAAGAGGGGTCGGTTCCAAGGAGGAGGGCTTGGCGGAACCAATCGGCAACTGTTTTACGCGAGAGGGATTGAGGTGCAGTGGCGGGGAAGGTGGTTGGGGTGGCTTGGAGCCAATGAGCGGCCCAGAGGCAGGGGCGGGAGAAGGATTCGAGGCGATCGGCCTGGGCTCCGTGGCTGCTGGGCTTTCCGAGGATGGGCAGGTCGGCCTTGCCCGGTTTCATCAGTTTGGAGAGGGGGCGAAGGCCCTCTTCGGCCACGCGGAGCCAGTCGAAATATCCCCAGGATGGATCCGGAGATGTTTCGGGTTTTTTTACCACCACTTCTCCTTTTGGCAGGCGGCGAGGGCGTCTTGGATTGGGGTGAGATAGGGATGCCACATTTTTTCCCATTCGAGCGAGACGGCGCCATTGAAATGGTCTTTTTGCAGGAGGTCGAGAACTTGGCGGGCGGGCATTTCGCCGGTTCCAGGCAGGACATAGGTGTAGGGGTGGCGGGCAGAAGGTTTGAGTATGCTGTCTTTGATGTGGACGTGGCGGGTGTGGGATTTGAGATGTTTCCAGCTATCGGCGGGTGTTTCTCCGGCGAGACGCCAAGTGTGGTGGGAGTCCCAGATGATGGGATGGGTGCGGCCGAGGAGTTCGAAAAGTTTGAGGAGGGGTGGGGAGGCGGAGAAGGCGTCGTGGGTTTCGATAAGGATTTCCACCTGCCAGCTGTTTTTCTTTTTTTGTTCCTGCCACCAGTTGAGGAGTTCGACCGCTTGGCGGTAATTTTCGTCGGTCAGTGGGGTACCCCAAGTGCCGCCTCCGAAGATGCGGAGGTAGGGGGTGCCGATCTGTTCGGCGAGTTGGGCAAAGGAGAGGAGGGTGGCACGGCCGGCTTCGGTGTCACCGACGAGTTTGAAGGAGGTTCCGAGAACACGGGCGGGGTGGCGTGCGAGAGATTGGCGGACGGCGGGGAGGCCACCGGGTTGTTCCGGAAGATAGGTGGGAAGGTCGATCCGGTTTTCGAGAGAGCGGAGTTCGAGGCAGTCGATCGAGAACTGGTCGGCGAGGGAGAGAACTTGGGGAAGGGTGAGTTCCGTGCACCCCATCGTCGAGAAACAGGTGAGGAAAGTGCGGGCGGGATTATGTGGCGCGGTCATAAACATCGAGGGTGATGACAGATTCGAGGGGTTTTCCCTGGAGGAAGCGTTGAAGATTCTCGATGGCGAAAGAGGCGGTGTCTTGACGGCGGTCCTTGGTGGGGCCGGCGATATGGGGAAGGAGGGCGATGTTGGAGAGACCGCGGAGGGGGGAGTCTTTGGGGAGAGGTTCGGTTTCGTAGACATCGAGGCCGATCTGGAGGTCGGCGGCGCGATCACGTGCGACACGGATGAGGGCTGCTTCGTCGACGACTGCACCGCGACCGATGTTGATGAAGACGCCGCCGGGTCGGATCGAGCGGAGGAGTTTTTCGGTTACGATGTGGTGATTCTTTTCTGTGTAGGGGGCGAGTTCGACGACGAGGTCGTGGTGGGAGAAGAGGTGTTCGAGGGAGGTGGAGCGGGTGACGCCATATTTCTGGAAGACGGAGTCCGGGACGCGGGGGGAGAAAGCGGAGATGGAAACACCGAAGGGGCGGAGGAGTGGGATCATTTCCTGGGCGATGGCGCCGAACCCGTGGAGGCCGATGCTTCGGCAGAAGAGGCTTTGGGTGACGGTTTTCATGCCGTCTTTCCAGCCACCGTCGCGGTGCATGGCGACGTTCCAGTAAGCGGAGCGGCGCATGGCGGAGAGGATAAGGAGGAGGCCACATTCGGAGATGGTGCGGCTGATCGAGTTGCCCCAGTTGGTCACGAGGAGGCCGTTTTCGATCAGTTTACGTGGGACGAGTTTTTTAACACTGCCGGCGAGGTAGGCGACGTAGCGGAGTTGGCCGGGTTTACCGACGGGCAGGTCGGAGGGGAGGGCGGGGCAACCCCAAGCGCAAAGGAGCGCCTCAGCTTTGGAATCGGCCAACTGTTTAGGCCACGATGCGGGGTCGGGGAGGGGTAAGGGAAGATGGACGGGGTGGATAGGCAGGGTGGCGAGGGCTTTTTCGTTGGGTGGGATAAGAAAGTCGTTTTTCTCCTCTTGGGTAAGTGGGATGAGGAGAGGAACAGGCATAAAAGATCATAAGATGGAAGGGGGTGGATCGACTACCGTAAAGTAAATGCCTTGAGTAGGTTCGCAGGGTAGAATTGCGGATTTAATTTGTTTAACTCGTTAAATGAACTTTACTGCATGCGCGGCCAGAGGCATCTTGGAAATTATGAGATACAGTAAAATTCTGCCGTTGCTTTTCTGTTTGGTTCCGTCACTGGGTTTCAGTGGGACGAATCGCCCCAATGTTCTCTTTATTGCGGTAGACGACTTAAAGCCGGTGTTGGGTTGTTATGGGGACAAAAATGCGAAGACCCCGAACATTGATAAGTTGGCTGCCCGCGGGATGCTGTTTGAAAAAGCATATGTCAATCAGGCGGTGTGTGCGCCTTCCCGCAACTCTCTCATGCTGGGCATCCGTCCCCAAACGATGGGTCTCTATGACTTGAAGACCTATTTCCGAGATATTCCTGCTTATTCGAACGCGGTCAGCATGGGTCAGACCTTTATGACAAATGGGTATACGGCTGAGTCCTTGGGTAAAATTTATCACTCCAGCTTAAAAGACGATAAATCGTGGTCGGTTGAAAGTTGGGATCCGAAAGGGGAGACGTATGCGATCGAGGACAATCGTGCATCGATGAAAGGAGAAAAAGGGACGACAACGGAGGCGGGAGATGTGGAAGATAATTACTATCAGGATGGAAAAATCGCTGAAGAGGCCATTGCGCGTTTGAAGGCAAAGAAAGAGAAGCCGGATCAACCCTTTATGATGATGGTGGGCTTTCATAAGCCTCATCTTCCTTTTGTGGCTCCCAAGAAGTATTGGGATCAATTTAAGCCCGAGCAGTTTTCTTTGCCGGAGTTCCGTAAGGCTCCTGAGGGAGCCCCCGCCTACGCCCTCGGAGAATCGGGAGAGATCATGCAGTACAAGAAGCTCCCGGTGGAGGAATTACCCTTTCCAGATGATTTTGCCCGTCACCTGATTCATGGGTATTACGCGGCGACGAGTTACACGGATGCGCAGATTGGTAAGGTGGTCGCGGCTCTCGAGGAGTTGGGGCTAGCAGAGAATACCTTCATTGTTCTTTGGGGGGATCACGGTTGGCACTTGGGGGATCACGGAAAGTGGTGCAAGCACACCAACTACGAGCAAGCGACCCGGACTCCAATCTTGATTAGCGGTCCTGGGATCAAGCCGGGTCAACGTACCACCGCCCTGATTGAGACGGTGGATCTTTATCCCACTTTGTTGGAGTTGACCGGGCAGTCTCTTCCGGAGACCGGAATTGCGGGAATGGGTTTGGATGGAAAAAGCCTGGTCCCGATCCTGAAGAATCCGAGTCAGAAGGTGAACGAGTATGTGTTTCATGCGTATCCTCGGGCAGAAAAAACGGATGATACGAAGAGAAAGTTGATCGGACGTGCGGTGAGAAACGACCGCTACCGTTTGGTCGAATGGAAAGAGCCTAACGATCCGCCAGAGAAAGCGGCCATCGAGCTTTATGACTATCAGACTGATCCGCTGGAGAAAAAGAATTTGGCCCAAGAGAATCCTGAACTGGTTGCCAAGCTTCGGGCTGTTTTGGCCAAGCTTCCCGAGGCCAAGCCCCAGATGGGTAATGAAGGCGCCCCTGAATCAGGGTACGAAAAGAAGGCCAAGAAAAAGAAGAAGGATAAAGCGGGAGACGGCGAGTAAAACAAAGGGGTTCATCCATGAAAAAATATTTAGTCATCCTGTTGGCCTTGTCTTTGGGATGTCTTGTACGGGCTGGAGAAACTGCCGCCCCAAAAGTGGCAGGAGCGAGCCAGCCCAACATCATCTTCATTTTATCGGATGATTTAGGGGTCGATATTCTCAGCTGTTTCGGTTCAGATCAGTACAAGACTCCCCACTTGGATGCTTTGGCGGCAGGGGGAATGAAGTTCACCCACACGTATGCTGCGCCACTTTGTGGTCCTTCCCGGGCGCTGATTATGACAGGGCGGTATGCATTTCGTACGGGGGCGGTGAATCAGGATAAAACCAGTGGTTTTACCCCGCAGCAAGAGACCATGATGCCGAAAATCCTTAAAGAATCGGGCTACGTATCTGCATCCATTGGTAAGTGGGGGCAGTTACCCTTGATGCCTTCCGACTTTGGATTCGACGAGTATCTGACATTCAAAGGAAGCGGAATTTTTTGGAATACTCAGCCCAAGGGGAAGGAGTACACCCTCAACGGAAAACAGGTTGAACTGAAGGATAAGGAGTACGTGCCTGACTTGATGCACAAGCTGATCGTGGATTTCATCACCCGCAATCAGGAGAAGCCGTTTTATCTCTACTATTCGATGTCTCATATCCACGGGGACATCCTTCCAACCCCCGACAGCAAAGAGGGGGCGACTGCTAAGGAGTTGTACGCGGATAACATTGTTTACCACGATAAGTTGGTCGGGCAGTTGGTCGCGGAGTTGGAAAAGCTGAAATTACGAGAGAAGACCCTGATTGTGTATGTCGGGGATAATGGAACGGCGAAGGGCGGTGCTGAACTGTCGACGGTAGGAGGGAAGAAAATTGATGGATCGAAGGGATCAATGCTGGAAGGGGGTAGCCTAGTTCCGATGATCGTGAACTGGCCGGGCACCACTCCAGCTGGGAAAGTCTGTGCGGATATGATCGATTTCTCCGATTACGTACCCACGTTTGCAGCAGCCGCAGGAGCCAAACTTCCTGAAAATGTGATCATCGACGGTCAGAGTTTCCTCCCTCAGATCCAAGGGAAGAAGGGGACGCCCCGTGAGTGGGCCTACGTGCAGTTGGCTCGGATGTGGTATGTGCGCGACATGAATTGGAAATTGAATGAAAAGGGGGAGCTGTACGATATGAGTGGAGCTCCGTTTGAGGAGAAGCT
>CAMBGW010000069.1 GCA_945866245.1 Verrucomicrobia subdivision 6 bacterium
ACCACCTTCTTGGCGGTGCTGATTCTATTCCTTTTGGGCGGGCGGGTGATCAACGATTTTTCACTGATCCTGCTGATTGGAATTGTGGTGGGAACGTACAGCTCCATTTTTATTGCTAGCCCAATCGTTTTGCTGTTTGGAAAAAAGCATAGCTAGAGAGACTTGCTAACGGTGCGACAGACCGTATTGCAAGAGGATGCGCTGGTCTGAATCGAACCTAGTTTTGCCTGCTGATTGTGGCGGGGAGGAGCTTCTTTCTCGCTTCTTGAGCTTACGAGGTTTGGCAGGGAGTGCGGAGCAGGAAAACTTTCTTCGGCCCCGCTTATCCAGTTTAGGGGCGCCGGAAGAGCTGCCGGGGATGGCGGAGGCGGTGGCTCTTTTAGCGCAAACGGTTCAGGAGAAAAAACGGGTCCTGATCTTTTCCGATTATGATGTGGACGGGATTGTCAGCGCCACTGTGATGAAGCTTTTTATAAAGGCGCTGGGGTTACAGGAGGTAAGGACTTTTTTGCCTGATCGCCAGCAAGAGGGTTATGGACTAACCCAAGCCGCCTTGGATCGGGCTTTGGGCCAAGGGACGATGCCAGAAGTGGTTTTGGCTTTAGATTGCGGAACGAATAGCGCCTCGGAGGTGGCCCACTTAAAAAAAGCAGGGATCAGGGTTTTGATTGTGGATCACCATCAGTTAAGTGATCCCCAACCACTGGCGGATGCGATGGTGAATCCGCAAAAAGGTAGCTCCGGACACCATTTTTGCACGGCGGGGTTGGTTTTTAAACTGTGCCATGCGTACCAGCGCTCTCAGGGGGGTCGGGAGCTATTTGATCTGAAGGATGTTTTAGATCTGATTGCCCTGGCGACAGTGGCCGACCTGGTGCCCCTGAAAGAGGACAATCGGATTTTCGTTCGGGAAGGGTTGCGACGGCTGGCAAAAACATCCCACTTGGGGCTGAAGCGTTTGATGGAGGTAAGCGGGGTAGGGCAGAGAACACCCACTTCATTTACTTTGGGTTTTCAATTGGGCCCGCGGATTAATGCGGGAGGAAGAGTGGGTGATGCCAGTTCTGGCTTAGAGCTTTTGCTAAGCCAGAATCCGACGGAGACGTCTCGTTTGGCCCGGGAACTTGATTTACAAAATCGCAAGCGGCAAGAGTTGGAAGCGATCGCCTTAGGGGAGGCGGAGGAGCAGGTGGGAATCGCTCCCCAGGGGTTGGTGGTGGTGGCGGCAAGCGAGCGCTGGCATCCGGGTGTGGTCGGCATTGTGGCGGCGAGGTTGGCGCGGAAATTTCATCGGCCGAGCTTTATCATCGCGATCAATCCGGAGGGGGAGGGAAAAGGAAGTGGCCGAGGATTACCAGGATTATCCCTGATGGATGCCTTGCGGGCGTGCTCGCCGTGCCTCCGTGGTTTTGGGGGGCATGAGGCGGCGGCAGGAATTGTCATCGAAGCAGGGCGAGTAGCTGAGTTTCGGAATTTGCTGCAAGCGTGGCTCGAGACTCATGTGGCGCCAGAAGTATTTGAAAAGACCCTGCCGATTGATATTCAGTTTTGTGCGAGTCATTTGACTCCTGAAATGGCAAGGGCTTTGGCGGAGCTGGCGCCATTTGGAAAAGGGAATCCAGAACCCACCTTACGCATGGATGGGGTGCAAATGGCGGGCGCACCGAAGGTGTTTGCGGAGCGTCATCTTAAGTTCCGTGCACGGGTGGGGGAGAAGAGATTTGAGGTGGTGGGCTTTGATTTTGCAAAACGAGTCCCTGACCGGGATGTCTTTAACTTAGCGGGTACTTGGGAGTGGGATGAATATACGGATGGACCCCGGTGGCGAATGACGGATTGGCAGTAGACCCAGGATTGGCGCGGGTCATTCGCTCGGCCGCCGCCCTCGCGGCTAAGTTAGGATTTGCCTCGGCGGAGGAGTTGGTTCGGTACCTGCCCAGGCGTCATGACGATCGGCGACAGGGATGGCATCCTTCGATGGGTCTTCCGGAGGGGCCGGTCAACTTTCAAGGGGTTGTGGTTCGTTCCAAGCTGAACCGGTGGCGGGGTCGACGTTGCAGTGTGGAGATTGATCTGAATGTTTTGTCGCAGGGATTGGAAACAGGGGATCGAGTCAGGATGGTGTATTTTCATCTGCCTTTTTTGGCTCGAGCATTTCCGGAAGGGAAACGGGTGGCGGTGTATGGTCGTCTGGAGGAAAAAAGTGGTGTTCTAAGAGTCATTCATCCGGAAACGGAAACGATTGAGGAGGGGAAAGAGGAGGGGATTCATTTGGATCGGGTCGTTCCGATCTATCCTTTGACGGCGGGATTAAATCAAAGGCGAGTGCGGGCGACGATTTATCACTATCTGCGTGCTTGCTGGCCAAAGGTGGAGGAGGAGTTTCCGCCTTGTGAAGGGATGCCAAATCGGGAGGAGGCGTGGAGGACTTTTCACTTTCCGGAGTCGTTGCGCGAGGTGGAGATTGCCAGAAGAAGGTTGGCTTGGGAGGAGTTGGTCAGTTCCCAGTTTGGGGTCAGAGTTCGCAGGGCGGCACGCGAGGCGATTTGTGTAGCGAGGCCAAAAAAAGTACGGGAGCTCGTGGCTCCTTGGATGGCCCATCTTCCATGGAAGATGACTCATGGTCAGTCGGAGGTGTGTAAACGCATCGACGATGACTTGGCTATGGGTCGCCCGATGCATCGGCTCTTGCAGGGAGATGTGGGATCGGGGAAGACACTGGTGGCGGCCCACGCCCTTTTGCGCGCCTTGGAGCACGGGTCTCATGTTGCTTTTATGGCTCCGACCACTTTATTGGTGGAGCAGCATGCGACCGCCTTGCGAAAGCTTATGCCCCCGCGGTTGGTTGAGATCGTCACATGGACTTCTGCATCGAAGCCGGGTCCGGTCGGCGCTTTCCCGAGAATCACCGTGGGGACCCATGCTCTCTTTGCCGCGAAAACCAAGTTGTCCCGTCTCTCCTTGTGCGTGATCGATGAGCAGCAGCGATTTGGGGTGAAGCAGAGGGCCGCCTTTTTAGCGAAGGGGGAACGTCCCGACCTGCTTGTTTTAACTGCAACCCCGATTCCACGTACCTATGACTTACTAATTCACGGCGATTTGGATGTGTCTTATTTGACGGAGATGCCCCCTGGGCGTGGAGAGGTCAAAACTTATGTCAGGGAAGGAAGTTCGGAGGAGAAAATATGGGTCCACCTGCAAGATCGGGTGAGAGCGGGGGATCGCGCCTATGTGGTTGTGCCCCGTTTGGGGGATGAGGTGGAAGATCCTTCGGAAGAAGCATCTGTGCGCCGGACCTACGAACTTTTGACCCTGAAGTTTGGTAGTAAGAAAGTCGCTCTTTTGCACGGGAAGATGAAGGAGGCTGAAAAAGTGCGGATCTTGGATCAGTTTCGGAGCGGGGAGATCTCTGTCCTAGCGGCCACGACTGTGGTGGAGGTGGGGGTGGATGTGCCTGAGGCAAACTGGATGGTGATTGATCATGCGGACCGCCTAGGGCTCTCCCAGCTGCATCAGCTGAGGGGGCGGATTGGGAGAGGGGGGAAGAACGGAACGTGTATTTTAATTCAACGCGGGGGTGGACCGGAGGCTAAAGAGAGGCTCGATTTTTTAGCTGAGAACAGGGATGGGTTTCGGATTGCGGAAAGGGATTTTCAGATTCGGGGACCGGGAGATACTTTGGGAGATCAGCAAAGTGGGGGACCTGGGTATCGTCATGTGCGATTTCCTTCTGATATGCCGCTGATGGAGTCTGCTGCTTTTGAGGCCCAGGGGCTTTGGGTTGGGGGTTGGGAGCGGTGGGTAGGGTTGGTTGAGGCGGGAAAGAAGGCGCGAGCGGACTTTGCGGCAAATTAAGAGTTCTTTGCGGGGCGGACTGGAAAGTGGGGGTGTGAGGGTTTACGCTTTATCCATGATGCAAGGTGGCGGAAAAAGATCGCGGGAATTATTTGCGAAAGCGAAGGAGGTGACTCCTGGTGGGGTGCACTCACCCGTGAGGGCTTTTCGGGCTGTGGGAGGTGAGCCTTTCTTTGTCGCCTCGGCGAAAGGTCCACGGTTGAAAGATGTGGATGGGCGCGAGTACGTGGACTATGTGGGAAGTTGGGGGCCTGCGATCTTGGGCCACGCACATCCTGAGATTGTCGAGGCGGTGCGTGAGGCGGCGGGTCGGGGGATGAGTTATGGAACGCCGCATGAGGGGGAGGTGGTCTTGGCCTCCAAGATTTGCCGATTGATCCCCAGCGTTGAGAAAGTTCGTTTTTGTAGCAGCGGAACAGAGGCGACGATGTCGTGTGTGCGATTAGCGCGAGGTTTTACGAAGCGGAATAAAATTATCAAATTTGCTGGCTGTTACCACGGCCACAGTGATGCGTTGCTGGTGGCGGCGGGTTCGGGGCCTTTGACTTTAGGCCGCCCGGACAGTGCGGGGGTGACCCCAGGAGCGGTTCAGGATACGTTAATTTTGCCTTTTCATGATCGGCAGGCAGTTGAGGCCTGTTTTGCGAAATATGGGAGCGAATTAGCAGCGGTCTTGTTGGAACCGATACCCGCCAATGTGGGTTTGATTTTGCCAGAGGACGGATATTTAACTTTTCTGCGGGAGATAACCCAAAAGCATGGGACTCTTCTCATTTTTGATGAGGTGATGACTGGGTTTCGCCTTGGGTTGGGTGGGGCACAGGCAAAGGTTGGGGTTCGGCCAGATATGACTGCTTTTGGAAAAGTGATTGGTGGAGGAATGCCTGTGGGTGCGTTCGGTGGAAGGCGGGAGGTGATGGATCATCTCGCGCCGGATGGGCCGGTTTACCAAGCGGGGACGCTTTCGGGGCATCCGCTGGCCATGGCGGCGGGAATTACCCAGCTAGATATTTTGGAACGGGGGGGTGTTTACGAGAAGTTGGAATCAACGGGAAAAGAGGTGGAGAGGCTAGTGCAGGAGCAGTTGAGGGTCGCTGGATTGAACTATCCTTGGGCGCGAGTGGGTTCGATGTTTTGCCTGTTTTTCCGGTCGAGCGGCGAGAGAGTGCGAAATCTAGAAGATGCTCAGTCGTGCGATCGAAAAGCTTATGCGGCTTTTTTTCACGCACTTTTAGAGAAAGGGGTTTATTTTCCGCCTTCGCAATTTGAAAGCTGTTTTCTTTCCGCGGCTCATGGAGAGCGGGAAATGGAAATTACCCTTGCGGCGCTGAAAAGTGCGCTTCATCGGAAGGCTTGAGGCGTGTCCGCCCATACGGCAGGGTGGTGGCATGAAAAGTTTGGTTTGCGCTCCTGCCGATTTTTTTGACCTGAAGGGCCAGGGACACGAGGAGCTCTTTGCTTCCATCAGCGAGGTTTGGGAGATTCTCCCTAAGATCTCTGCCTATTTACAAAAGCATCTTCCCAAGGGCTCGCAGGGAAAACTTCTTGGTCAACCGGTCATCGGCAAAGATGTCTATTTAGGGGAGGGCACGATTGTGGAACCAGGGGCTTACATTCGGGGGCCTGCTTGGATCGGGAAGAATTGTGAAATTCGGCATGGGGCCTACTTGCGGGAGAATGTGATTGCGGGGGATGGTTGTATTTTGGGAAATAGTTCTGAGTTTAAGAATTGCCTTCTTCTGGCTGGGGCGCATGCCCCGCACTTTAACTACGTGGGGGATTCGATTTTGGGTCGTGGGGTGAATTTAGGAGCGGGGGTAATTTTGTCGAATTACCGATTGGACGGTCAGGTGATTCGGGTACGGAAGTCGGGGACTTTGGTGGAGACGGGTTTGCGGAAGTTCGGGGCGATTGTGGGGGACGG
>CAMBGW010000070.1 GCA_945866245.1 Verrucomicrobia subdivision 6 bacterium
CAAGGCCTGATCGATCTCCCGATCCAAATCACACCTAAAAAAGGGAAGACCCTTTCCGGAATTCTTACTCTCGCGATCTCCCCCCGCTCCACCCACCGGTTCACCTTCACCGGCAAAGGCTCAGAAAAATCGGTCTGCCTCGCCGGCGCATTTAACGGCTGGAACGCCACCTCCCACCCTCTCAAACGAGAAAAAGGAAACCTCTGGTCCCTTACCCTCCCTCTTCCCCCGGGACCCCAAGCCTACAAGTTCGTCGTGGATGGTGATTGGCGACTCGACGCCTCCCACTCTCTCACCGTGGCCGACGGCACAGGCCAGAAAAACTCGCTCGTGAAAATTCCCGAAAACACAAACTCCCCCACTTTCCTTTACGCGGACTCTCGCAAGCCAGGACTCCTCACCTTTTTCTCCGCTCCCGCAGGATGGAAAGCCTCCTCTCTCTCCTCCATCGCCCAACTCCCCGACGGAACCTCCCGCCCCATCCCAGCCACCTCTCCCCAGCCCGGCCGCTGGGAAGTCGATACCTCCTCTCTTCCTCCCGACTCTTGGATCCGCCTCGCCGCCTTGGGGGAGGACGGCACTCTCGCCCGCCCTGCACGTGCCCGCATCACCACCGAAACCAAGTCCGATGCCTACCGCCTCGATCACATCATCTACTTCGCCTTCATCGATCGAATGATCGATGGAGATCCAAAGAATAATCCTGCTCCCGATCCCAAGGTCGAAAAACCTGCGCAGTATCTCGGGGGCGATCTGATCGGCGTTCGCCAACTGATCGAAAACGGCTACTTCGAAAAACTCGGCGTCAACACTCTCTGGCTCTCCCCCGTGAACCAGAACCCACCCCAATCCTTCCAAGAGTATCTTCCACCAGGCCGCTGGTACACAGGCTACCACGGCTACTGGCCTCTCTCCTCTACCGACGTGGAGCCCCGCTTCGGTGGCAACGAAGCTCTGCTGGCTTTGACCGAGTCCGCCCGCCGGCACGGCCTCCGCGTCATTTTGGATCTCGTTCTCGCCCATGTTCACGAAGATCATCCCGCCTTTAAGGATCATCCCGACTGGTTCGGGTCGCTGATGTTGCCCGATGGCACAAAGAATCTCCGCAAGTGGGATGCAGAAACCCAGTTCACCACATGGTTCGAACCTTTTCTCCCCCGCTTTAACTACGATCAACCGGCTGCATCCCGTTTCCTCATCTCGAACGCCGTCGAATGGGTCAAACGATTCAACCTCGACGGCTTCCGTCTCGACGCGGTGAAACACATTCCGCAGAAATTCTGGTCTGCCTTTCGATCGGGTCTCCGAACCGATCTTTCCGTCGCCTCCGATCCCGCCTTCTACCTGGTGGGCGAGACGTTCATGGACCGCCAAGGCATCGCCAGCTTTGTCGGGCCGGCCAAACTCGACGGCCAGTTCGATTTCCCACTCTACGACACCCTGCTCTCCACCTTTGCGATGGAGTCCACTGGTTTCTCCGAACTGGAAGCCGCCACGGCTGATTCAGAACGCGTCTACGGTTTGGAAACCGCTATGTCGCCGCTTCTTGGAAATCACGATAAACCTCGATTCCTTGCTTATGCCGACGGCGATCTTCCCGATCCCCGCGAGCCAGACGAGGAGGAAGCGGGCTGGAAATATCCCTCTGTGGTAAACCATCCCTCGTCCTACGCAAAGTTGCGGATGGCTTTCACCTTTCTCATGACCCTTCCGGGCGTGCCGATGATCTACTACGGGGATGAACTGGGTCTAACGGGTGCGGGCGACCCGGATAACCGCAGAATGCTTCCCGATCCCGACAAAGCTTCTGGCGAAGCAAAAACTACTCTCGATCACGTTTCCAAACTGACGCATCTACGCTCCGCTCATCCCGCCTTCCGCTACGGCAGTCGACGAGCGATCGAGACGAAAAAAGATACCTACGCCATTGTTCGTGCCTATGCGGAGGACAGAGTTCTCATCGCGTTCAATCGCTCCGAAAAACCGGTGTCCCTAGACCTACTTGTTTCTCCTGAAATTCCGGATGGTTCTCTTGAACAGGAGTTACTTCTTTCCAAAACCTCATCCGCAAAGACCCTATCCGTCAAAGACGGTCGCCTTACTATCTTCCTCCCGCCCCGCTCCAGTTCGATTCTCGTTCCAGCCAAACCGTAGCTACGGCTTACTTCTTGGCGGGCTTTTCGAAAGATTGAGGTGGATTTCCTTGGGGTAAGCGGGCGCCTTCTGGAGCTCCAGAAGGCATCGTGCCTTGAGGAAAGGGAGGCAAACCCTGCGGGCTCATCCGGTTCTCCATCGGTATGACAGGACGTCTGACGATGGGCTGAGCTGATGGACGCAGAACCAGAATCACTTGGCAGACGGCGATGGTCAAAAGGCTCAGCACCGCCAACCCCATTAAGATTTTCACTATTGGCTCAGGGCGAACAACGGTTTCTTGGCTCATGCCCCTAAGATAAGGAATTCTCTCCTTGGATGGAAAGCACGCTTTCCAGAGAGCGGTTTATTGGTTTATGATCTACACCCTATTCATTGGCTAGGTAGCTCAGTTGGTAGAGCAGAGGACTGAAAATCCTCGTGTCGGGGGTTCAATTCCCTCCCTAGCCACTCTCTTTGCCCTTTGGGCGACCTTGGCCTGAATGATTCAAAAAGACTTTAGGACTCAAATCTTGCTCGAGGTATTTTCCCCTAGCTTCTCTCAGCCTTTTTTCCCACAAGATAGTAGGTACGCAACTTCCCCCGATTTTTGAGCTCTACCTCGCCCCTCTCTTCAAAAAGATAACTATCCTCCAAGCGTGCGTGCACACTCTCACTCACGTGAATTTTCATGGGCTCGGCCGTTCCTTCTAGCCGGCTGGTGATATTGACCACATCCCCCCACAAATCGTAGGCAAACTTCTTTCGGCCAATGATCCCTGCGGCCACGGTTCCGCTATGCATCCCAATTCGAATTTCCAGATTGCGCGACATCTGCTTGTTCTGGCTCTTCAAAGCCGCCAATGCCTCCAAGGAAAAGTCCGCCATCTGCTGGGCATGCGTCGGGCTACGATCCGGCACCCCCGCCACCGCCATGTAGCAATCCCCAATCGTCTTAATCTTCTCCAACTTATGCTTCTCCGCCAAATCATCAAAGATTTCAAAGAGCTCGTTTAAGAGGGTCGCCACGCTACGTGGCCCGAGTTCCGTCGCCAGCTTGGTAAAGCCTACGATGTCAGCAAAGAAGACCGTCACTTCAGGGAATGTTTCTGCCTCAACCTTCTCTCCCTTTTGCAACCGATCCGCAATCGCAACTGGCAATACGTTAAGAAGTAGCTTCTCCGTACGACCCCTCTCCTTTTCCAAAGCGGTTGCTTTTTCCCCAAGATCCGTCAAAGCCGTTTCCTTCTCATTTTCCCTGAGACGAAGGGAGGATGCCATCTGGTTGAAAGCCTGCATTAATTGGTTGAGCTCTTTGACTCCATGAACTCCTGTTACTTCAATATATTTCCCCCGCTCCAACTGGCTTACGGCCTGGGAAAGTAAATCAACCGGGCGAAGCACAAGCCGTAAAATGAAAAAGTATCCAATGATCAGTATCCCGAACAGGATCGCTGAAAGGGTAATGCCCAGCTTGAGTCTCTGGTCGATTTCTGATTTCAATCTTTCAACTAAGACATAGGTCCTTTGATTCACCATTTGCGCAAACTCTCTTAATGGCTCCATAATCTGTGCTTTGGCATCGTGATACTTTTGGCTGTGGAGAATCTCAATCGCGAGGGCCTGATCGGGTGCTTTCTGAATCTGGAACGCCCCTGTTCCATCGTCGAATTCGCCCTTCAAGGCGTGCAGGGCAACATTTTCCAATTTAACCAGTGAGTCGCTTCGATTCTGGGAGGTCTTGAGCAGGGCAAACTCATCCACCGTAAATCCTGCCTTCAACATTCGGCTTTCAAGCGATGCTTTCTCTCCTTGCTCTGAATTTCCCAACTCCTCATCTCCCGTCACTAAATCCCAATAGATCTGATCATAGTTCTCAGGTCGGGCTACCTCCCCATTGCGGATTTGCAAAACGCGGTTAAAAAACTTTTCATATTTTTTGTTCCCCGTCACCGCGTAGGTACGGGCCATCCGCGTCAAATCATCCGAACTTTGCCGAAGCTCATCCGCCAACTGATAGGAGTAATGCTTTTGTAGCTCCGCCTCACCGAGTTCGGCGTCTTTTTGTCGGCTTAAAAGCGCGTTTCCCAACAGAAGGAGTATTAAGATTCCAACCGAGGTAAAAATTAGGGCGAGGAGTCCTTTTAATTTCACTGGGCAACCTTACCTCAAATGGCAGCTAATAACCCCTTAAAAATCGGCATCTTTTTCACGGTTGGTCTCTCAGAAAGCCCCTTGCTCCGTAATCTTGGAACATGGAAAGCTGATCGCTTTTCCAAAGAAATTCGGTAACTTTACAATATGCGGGTTCTAGTCACCGGAATGATTGCGGGGATGGACGATGCCGACTACCTACGGCGGGTCGTCGCCCTCGGCCAACGGAATAACCGCGAGATCAAGGTCTACAACGCCATCGATGACTTCACGAAAGCAGGCAAAAAACCGCTCGAACGTCTTTTGGGCACGACCGACTATGTTTTCGAGCTGACCCGCGAGAAAGAGTACGAAAAGATCGGGTACGAGATTCAGCGAAATAATTATCAGGACGTCATTATTCGTGCCCCCGCGACAGTTGAGTGGAACCGAATCAATCGCAAATTCAAGGATCAACGGGTTCTTCGGGATTTTATTAAACCCGACCTGATCGTCACCCTGATCGATGCGGAGTGGGCCATCAAGCTCAAGCTAGAAACGCTCCAAGAGGCCGACCCCTTCCTTATCGCCCTCAAACAGCGTAACCACACCCTCTACGACATTCTCTCCTGGATGAATGAGGAGGTTAGCCTCTCCGAAGACTGGGCTCGGTACATGGGAGTGCCCCACTATGTCATCGCCGTGGGTGAACCCCCCGAGGCCCTCTATAAACTGGTCACCCATCCAAATCCCTGGGTCGTCTACGCCAGCTACTCGATGAGCTACGGCACTCCGGAGAAGCGAAAGGAGATCGACCAAATTATCCATCGCCTCCGCAAGTACGCCGTCATCGTCGATCCCCAGTCGATCGAGATCGGAACTAATTTCGAGGGGGTTCCTGCCAGCGATCGGGAGTCCATTTACGCATACACCGTTCATCGCGATCTGCACTGGTATGTCGGCAAGGTCCATGCCGTCGTCGCGATTCACCCGTATCCAGAGCGTCCTCCCCTCTCCACTGGAATGATGGATGAACTCGGCCACGCACGAGATTATATGAAAGCCCGCTATATGATCTTCCCTCGTGGCGGTTTCAGCCCCTTCACCACCGACTCCTATATCGAAAAGGGGCACCTCTTTGAAACAGCGGACGAATTCTTTCATCATCTCGATACGGTTGAAAAAAGACCTCAATTTAAAGACGAACTCGTCCTCCAAGCCGAGTTTTTCAAGGGACAGTAATTGGGCTAAGCCCGCCTATTCAAGGCGGGCTCATGACACACACCATCTCGACCCTGCCATCGATTTCTGTTAGGTTTTTCAGATGTCTTTGATTTCCAGAATCAACGAAACCACCTCCGCACAAA
>CAMBGW010000071.1 GCA_945866245.1 Verrucomicrobia subdivision 6 bacterium
TTGAATTTGCCGCGATCATCGGCTGCCTCGTCTCAACCGACAGTCCAAGGATTTCGTGCATGGTTACAGGATTGGTCGGAGTTAGCTAAAGCGAGGCTGAGCCTGCTTGTTCTTCTGACGACTTTGGTTGGTTTGTACTGCGGGTCTGCAGGAAGAATGGATCCATGGCGAACCCTCTTTACCCTTTTGGGAACCTCGCTGGTTGCGGCCGCGGCTGCGGTGCTGAACGAGTGGTTAGAGCGAGATTTGGACGCCAAGATGAAGCGCACAGAAGATCGGCCTCTTCCTGCGGGGCGCATCAGTCCTGACGAGGCGCTGCTGGGTGGAGCAGGAATGGCGGGGGTGGGCTTAACCACGCTATATTTCGGAGTACATGCCCCGGCGGCTTTTTTAGCAGCCGCGACCCTAGCTCTTTACCTGTTTGTCTACACTCCGATGAAAAGATGGAGCTCGCTGAACACCTTTGTCGGGGCGATTCCTGGAGCGATTCCCCCGCTGATTGGATTTAGTGCGGGTCGAGGCCGAATCGAATTTGAGGGGTGGGCGCTCTTCTCCATTTTGTTTCTCTGGCAAATCCCTCACTTTATGGCGATCGCTTGGCGATACAGGGAGGATTATAGAAAAGCTGGTTTTCGGATGCTTCCCTGTACGGATGAAGGGGGAAGGGTGACCGGGTTAGTGTCGGTGTTGTACTGCTTACTTCTTTTACCGGCATCCCTCTGCCCCGTGTATTTAGAGGCGGCAGGGTGGATCTATGGCGCAGGGGCAATCATCCTTGGTATGGGGTATACCTACTTTGCGGGCATGTTTGCCTGGAAGCCTTCTCTTGCTTCGGCGCGTACTCTTTTCCTTAGCTCGTTACTCTATTTACCCCTCCTTCTCATCCTTTTGGTTTCCGATTACCGATAACCATGACTCCGCTCGCTAAAGCCAATCTCCGCATTTTACTCATGCTGATCGCCGGGGCTTTGGTGATGACGGGATTTTGGATCTATTTCATCATCGCCAAAGAGCCGATCCGACCCTAAATCGAATCCACCTATGAGCACCGCCGCCATTTCATCTCCTCAAGGTATCCGGACCTCATCCCCCGGCCCGCGCTTCACCTTGCCTAAATTTGGCATGCTGGTTTTTCTAGCATCTGAAGCCATGCTCTTTGCTGGCTTGATTGGGGGCTACATTGTTTTGCGGATCGCTCAGGGCCCCGACAGCTGGCCTCCTGCCGGAGCACCCGAAATCGGAGTCAAGATACCTCCAACTTTTTTAAATCTGGTCATGATTGCCAACACGGTCATCTTGCTCTCCAGCAGCATTACCTATCACTGGGGTGAGGCACGGATGCGAAAAGGGGGGAGTGGTTTGATCGGGTACAGTTTAACCGCACTTTTTGGTACGATCTTTTTAGGGGTTCAGGCTTGGGAGTGGATGCATCTGAAGCACGAGGGCATGTGGTTTAATACCTATGGCATTTACGGTTCTTGCTTTTTTACCATGACAGGATTTCACGGGCTGCACGTTTTTCTTGGCTTGCTAGGAATTTTGATGACTGTCTGGCGCGCAGGCATACGCCAAATGAAGCTGTTCTCGCGCCAAACAGCGAATCCTTCCCACACCTTTGAGGAGTTAACCGGCTACTATTGGCACTTCGTGGATGTAGTTTGGATCTTTCTCTACTCGATCTTATACGTCCTCTAGGATCTCTACGCGCCTAGAAATCGCGCGAGCGCGATTCCGAGTTCAGTCGGGTCGGCACAGGGAATGGTTGGACCTTGAGCAGGAATGATTTGATAACCAGTCCCGTAGGACGGCCCATTGAGCACGCAAGCAGCTGTCTGATAAACTTGAATCTGCTGCCGGGCTGCTGCCTCGGCTTCGCTTTTCGATGAAGCTGCCTCCCACTTCCATCCGATGATTTTCGAATTTGGCGCCTTTTTTCGCAGGGCAGGAAGAATCTTAGGGCAAGGATGAAGTTCTAGTTTCAGGCTGGGGAGGGAGCCTGGCCACTTTTTCTGGGATACGGTCTTATGATCTGAGGTTGTTGCTTGAAAGAGCTGATAGTCGGGTAAGGCTGCTGGAAGAAGAATCGAGTCGTACCGCTTCAGATCTGCTTGCTCGATGAGAAGTTGCAGGTCGTGAAGAGTGTGGAAGCGAGCTTCGGGTTTTATTTGGGAGGGCAGGGGGTGTGTAGCACCACGGCCGAGCCATAAATGGGTCGACACCTTGGCCGAACGCAATGCTTCTGCCATGAGGATTGCGGTTCGTCCCGTAGAGTGGTTCATAATCTCGCGGGCCTCGTCCAGAGGAGTGCTCGTAGGACCGGCGATGATTAAAACATCCATTCCTAGGTTGTAGCGGAAAAGGCTGGGCGGGGAAAACATCAGGCTTGCACCCAAGCCGTGTAGGGTGGAAACCGATAGGTGACTTATGAGCTATAGTGGATTCCATCTCGCCTTTAACCTCCCTGTACTCCTGCTGCTCTTCTTTCTTTCAGGAAAAGGCTTTTGGCCAGGTGAGGTTGTCTTGGTCATGATCGCCATTCTAGGAATTGTGGTCGCCTTTACCTCCCCTTGGGATAATTGGGCGGTGGCTCGTGGTATTTGGGATTTTCCGCCTGAGAGGATTCGATTCCGAGTCGGAAAACTGCCTATCGAGGAGTATGCCTTTTTTATTATTCAGTCGATGGAAGTGATGATGTTGAGCTGGGCATTCTTGGGTTGGGCCAAACCCCCGCAAGGCGCCCCGATGCCGCGCTGGATTGGGGAGCCAGAGGTTTTGCGACACCTTGCCATCCTTTTTGTGGCTTGGGTTGCCGTGGGGGTTCTTTTCAAGGAGTGGCCCAACCGCGAAAGGAGAATTCACTATGCTTGGCACCTCTTGTTTTGGTTTTTGCCCGTAATCCTGATTCAGTGGATTGTGGCCGGGCCGATGCTCATGGCCTACTTTTGGCAGGTTTTTGTCCCCACATTTGTCATTGGAACCTATCTATGCGTGGCAGACTGGTATGCTATCGGAAAGGGGATCTGGTTCTTTGATGAGAAGCAGATCACCGGCTGGAAAATTGGTGGGGTCATGCCATGGGAGGAGGCAGCCTTTTTTTACATCACGAGTTTCTTAGTGGCGCAAACCTTCCTCATTCTTCTTCCTCCACAACTACGATAAGTGACCCAGATTCGACCCTGAGCCTGTAGCAGAGCTATCTTAGGGTTTCGGCTCGTTCCCGGGCTTCCACTTAATATTACAGCCAAGGCTTGGAATCTGGGGTGAGGGGATTGGTTGCTTGGCTAAAATTGCCTGAAGAGCGGCCCGAAGATCTTGTCCCGTCGCCACAGTGTCGCTTTTGGGTCGAGTAGAATCAAACTGCCCCGCGTAGAGAAGTTTGCCGTCTTGGCCAACAACAAAGAGATCCGGGGTGCAGGCGGCATGCCAAGCGTGCGCGACGGCCTGCGAGGCATCAATCAAGTAGGGAAATTTCCAGCCACCCGCTTGCGCAAAAGCCGACATCTTATCAGGGGCATCATCAGGATACTGCGAGGCATCATTGGAATTAATAGCGACAAAGGAGATGCCTTTTGCCTGGAATTCGGAGGAGAGGCGTCCGAGCACATCACGGACGTGAACGACATAAGGGCAATGGTTGCATGCGAAAACGACAACCAGAGGCTTTCCATGCGAGCAATCTTCACGCGTCAGGATCTTTCCACTTGCATCGGGCAAAGCGAAACTAGGAGCAGGGGAGCCCAAGGGAAGTCGCTGAGTTGAGCCAGTACGCGCCATAATTTACTTTATGGTCGTTGCAGGAGTTGCACGATCTTTTGCAATGGTTGAGCCTTGGTGAGCGGACTGAAAGTTGAGCCAGTCACGCATAATCTGCAGCGCTTCTCCAAGTTCGTACGCTTCTGCCAGGTCTACGGCGTCGGTAATGCCTTCCGTATCCCCGTCCGCAGACTCCTCGAGGGTAGGCTTTTTCTTTTTCGGATCCTTGTCGGAGAGGATAACCCCTTTTTTGTCATCGATGACAAATCGCGCTTTGGGCTCGGAAACCTTTTGTAACCGCTCCTCGATCTTCTTGCGTTGCTCATTCCTCTCATCCTCAACTTTTTTGTCTTGGACACGGCTTGTCTCATTGAGAGAGATTTTTCCTGCCTCAATCCGGGACCTGACCTTCTCGATATCCGCTTTTAAAAAGTCCATATCTTGGTCAGAGGCAATTCGATCTTTTGATTTCTCCTCCAGAACACTTTTGAGGGAAGGGTCCATCTTGCTGGAAAGGTACCGGCTCGGGCCGATTTCATCCCATGGAAGGGCATTGGGCAGATCGGATTCACCGATCTTCATGTAGTCGAGAGGGGATGGAATCGAAATATCGGGAATCACGCCGCGATTTTGCGTGGAGTGTCCGTTGGGAAGGTAAAACTTCTGGATGGTGAGTTTTACTGCACCTGCTTGAGGTTGAGCTTTCTCCCCGCCTTGTTTCAGAAATCGTCCCAACTCTACCACAGCTTGCACGGTACCCTTACCGTGAGTGCTTTTTTCACCGACCACGAGAGCCCTGCCATAGTTCTGAAGCGCCCCTGCAGCAATTTCGGAAGCGGAGGCACTTCTGCGGCCGGTGAGAACGAGAAGAGGGCCTTGGTAGAGAGAGCCAGGGACATCATCCGTTCTTTGAATCACGGTGCCCTTGTTATCGCGAACTTGGACGACGGGACCTTGATCGATAAAAAGGCCCGTCATAGTAACTGCCTCATCCAGGAGGCCACCTCCATTCTTACGAAGGTCTAAAATCACCCCATCCACTTGTGCTTGGTTCAGTTTTTTTAAGAGAACCTGAACATCATCCGAGGTGGATCGAGGTTTTGCCCCATTTCCGCTTGCTGAGGAGTCTGCTCCGCCAACTTCGCCGTAGAAGCTGGGTAGATCGATCACTCCCACTCTCCAAGACGTGGGGCTCGCTGAGGGAATTTGGGTACTCTTTTGGGGTAGGGGAGTTGCCGAAGGGGCCTCCTTACTTGTTAATCGGCCGACAGTCTTCTCCCACCAACTTTCTGTCGCTACCTTGGCGATGGTCGGTTTTGTCTCTGGATCTACGGGGATGGATTTGGCCTGTGTCGGTTTCGGAATATCATAGACGGAAGCTGTGGCTTGCTGCGCGGCTAGCTTTACTTCGTCCCTAGTGATTTGCACCTCGCGCTGCTCCCCCGCGTTACTTCCCGCAGGGATGACTTGAAGACGGACCACCGTGTTTTTGGGGCCACGAATCTTTTTCACTGCGTTGCGTAGTTTCATATCCACGATGTCATCGAACGCGTTTTCCCCTTGGGCGACTCCAATAATTTTGTCCCCAACCTTTAATCTGCCATCCAAATCTGCAGGGCCCCCAGGGACGAGCTCTTTGATGACGCAGTAGCCATCTTCGGAGGCAAGGACAGCCCCGATGCCCACAAGCGCTAACTTAATTCCGATGGAAAAGTCTTCGAGAGTTGCAGCGCTCATGTAGGTGGAGTGCGGGTCGTAAAGACTGGCGAGTGAAGTTAGGTAAAGTTGCAGGAGCTCCTCGTTATCGTACTCCTCAAGGTTCTTG
>CAMBGW010000072.1 GCA_945866245.1 Verrucomicrobia subdivision 6 bacterium
CTGGCGTCGTGGTCGGTTGAATCTGCTGGGGCGCCACAGGCGTTCCAAAGATGGTCGAGAAGGTCGCTGGAGGTGGGTTCGGTCTCGAGGGGAATCAGCTGGTCGCCCAATCGAAGAAATGGGGCTGAGCCCTCCCGAAGAAAGAGGTCACTGGCCCCAGCTTTGAGGCAGGACTCGCAAAGTGACTCAAGAGCTTCCATACCTTGAGGATGATGTTCCTGCTGGCCGATAAATCCAAGCCCCGCGGAGGGGCGCGATGAGCCGGGATCCGCTAGGAAACTTGGCTTTCCGAATGGGAGAATTCTTTTCCGATGGGGGAAAGTTGGGAAAAGCGAAGGGGTATGAGTCGAGGCCTGGGCAGGCAAAAATGGCGGAGCGAGTGGCGGAGATTATTGAGGATCGGAAGCATCTGGTGGTGGAGGCTGGGACGGGCACGGGCAAGAGTTTAGCCTATCTGGTGCCGGCGGCTTTTGCGGCGGAGGAGTTGGGAAAGAAAGCGATCATTAGCACCTCTACGATTCACCTGCAGGAGCAGCTGTTCGGAAAGGATGTGCCGATTGTTCAGTCGCTCGTCCCATTTGAGTTCTCGGCGGCTTTGCTTAAGGGAAGGCACAACTATCTGTGTCCGCACCGACTGAAGAAGGCGCAGCAGCATCAAGGGGATCTTTTTGCCACTGGGCAGGCGGAGCAGTTACGGGGATTGGTGGAGTGGGCGGGAAAAACGACGGATGGGACGCTGTCCGATATCCAATTTCAGGTCGATGCAACGGTGTGGGCGCAGGTGTGTAGTGAGGCTTTTGCTTGTACGCCAAGACATTGCGGAGGCCCGACGGGCTGTTTCTATCAAAAGGCTCGGAACAAGATACTGGATGCCAAGGTGGTGATTCTAAATCACGCACTACTTTTTGGATTATTGGCGGGAGCGGAGGAAAGTGAGGAGGAGCCCAGCGAGGGATATCTTTTTCCAAACGATTTTCTGGTGCTGGATGAGGCTCATGAGGTGGAGGATGTGGCGGCGAAGGCGTTGGGTTTGGAGGTGCGACTGGGTTCGTTAAGGTTCTTGTTACAACGGCTGATTCATCCCAGGACAAAGAAGGGAGTGTTAACCCGAATTGGGGATGGAAACGCGGTGAAATCGACATTGGGAGTATTGGGGATTTTGGAGGCGTCTTTTGAGGAGATTTTGGAAAGTGCGGGGTTGAAGGGGCCTGGGCAAAAGAGAGTCAGACAAGCGCTGGGGGTAAAGAGCGAGTTGGGGCCGAGATTGATGGATGTGCGGGCTCAGTTGTTAAAACTGGCGGAGGATGCGGGAGATGGGGAGGAGCGGAACGAGTTGAAGGATCATGCGAGGAGGCTGGAGGGAAGTGCCTTTGGGTTGGGAGAGTTTTTGAAGATGAGTCGGGAAGGGCATGCGTATTGGGTAGAGAGGAGAGTGGCAGAGGATGGAAGGGCGCAGCGGGGGGAAATGAGTCTGCACGCTTCACCGGTGGAGGTAGCGGAAAGATTGGAGGAGCTGGTTTTTCGACCTGACTGCACCACGATTATGACGAGTGCGACTTTGGATGTGGGAAGGGGATTGGAGTTTTTTGCCAAAAGAGTGGGGGCGGGGGAAGCGGAGACACTTTTGGTGGAGTCGCCCTTTGATTATGAGAGCCAGATGCGGGTATATTTGCCGAAAGGAATGCCCGAGCCGTCGGAGGGAGCAAGATTTCAGGAGGCGTTGGAGGGATGGATTCAGCGGTTTGTAGGAATGACCAAGGGGAAGGCGTTTGTGCTGTTTACGAGTCGCGCGATGTTGCGGAAGACGGCGGAGGGGATGGCTGCGTGGTTTGAGGAGCAGGGGATTCGATTACTGGTGCAGGATAAGGGAAATTCGAGAACTCGCCTCTTGAAGGAGTTTAAGGAGGATCGGGATAGCGTGTTATTTGGAACGGACAGCTTTTGGCAGGGGGTGGACGTGCCTGGAGAGGCGCTATCGAATGTGATTTTGACGAGGTTGCCATTTTCGGTTCCGGATGAGCCGTTGTTTGAGGCGAGGTGTGAGAGGATTAAGGAGAAGGGGGGAGAGCCGTTTCGGGAGTTACAGTTGCCTGAGGCGATCTTGAAGTTTCGGCAGGGGGTGGGGAGGTTGATTCGAAGCCGAGAGGATCGGGGTCAGATTGCGGTACTGGACGGGAGGATCCTGAGTCGGACTTACGGGAAAAGTTTTTTAAAAATTCTTCCGGAGTGTCCGGTGGAGGTTCTAAGTAATGAGGATTAGGTTGTCAGAGGAAGATTAATCCCTTAATTCGAGTATATGCGTTGGGGGTTGTACCTGTGTCTTGGGCTTTTTTCAGCCGGTTTATGGGCTGAGGCTCCAATGGACTTGGAATCGCCGTTTCTAAAGACGGCATTAGTGAAGGGAGCTACAGGGGCGATTGAGGAAAGAGAGGTAACCAAAGCAAAAATCGTGGGTGATAAGATTGAGCTTATCACAACAAAGGGAGGAGCGGCTCTTTTTCCAGCAACCGATGTATCTGCTGTTTTGCCTAAGCTTCCTAGTGCTGGAGTTGTTTATCAGTTGGGGGACGTAGACGAAGCAATCCGGATGTTAGAATCTTTGCCTGCGGATCTCAAACAAAGGCCTGAAGCTTCAATTGAGACTTTGCAAAAGTGGAAAGATTTAAGGAAACCAGCGGAGGAAGCGGAAGCAAAGCGGAAGCAGGAAGAATTAAGAGAGCAGGAGGAAAAACTCAAACAGGAAGAAGCCAAGATCAATGATTGGATGAAGGATGTGGCGGATTTTCAGAAGCCCAGAAGTGAGATTGATCTGGCTGCAATTCGAGAACAGGGACAGAAGTTTTTGGATTTAAAGGTTGGTGATGAACGTAAGGTTCGTGAGGGGCTAGCTCTGCTGGCCCAAGTGGTCAGCAAGGAAAAGGGGGGGCCGCTTCCAGATTTAGTTAAACTGAATGAAGTTCAGCCAAAACTTGTTGCTGATGATTTGCTGGTTTGGGTTGTGGTCGGAATCCTTGCGCTATCCTTTTTCGGTTTGCTCATTGGACTTAGTTTTACTTCAAGCGGGCTGATACGCATTCGTGAGGGGGCCATCCTAGGGGGAATTGTCTTTGGCGGGCTAGGTATTGCGATCCTGGCTGGATTGGCTGCGATGTGGTGGCCTATTGGTGGGGAGTGCGACCCAGTTGGACTGACAGTTTCGCCTGAGATGGAGCGAGTGGTGACATATGCAAAGAACAGTGTGAAGCCGGTTTATTTTCTCCCCAGCATGGATTTTCGAGTGCCAAGCCACGATTTTGCAACTGGCATTCTCGCGTCCCTACCCCCTTCTGAGGAAGCTGCTGGAATGTTTAAAGGGAAGTTGAAAGAGGGAAAGTTATGGGTTGTGAAGGATCGATACATATGGAGTCAACCCGTGACTGCTTTAGGAATCCCCATTCCTGTGTCTTTTGTGTTTGAGGGGAAAATACCCTCCCCTGAGTCTTGGCAAGGGATTGCCCCCGATCGGATATCCATAGGTAAAGTGGTGATTCCTGAGCCGTTGGGGTCTGCATTTGCTGAGTCCATGAAAGCAATTCTACAGGGTGGCTTCAATTCTGGTGGTCTATCTGGCATCAAAGCTAAATCTGGAGAAGGAAATGAGCTGATTGTAAGTACTCAGAGTTCAGGAACAAAACCTGTTTTGGCTGCGATCACTGCTACTAGTAGCTATCGCAAAGAGATCACAGCTGAGGATCTTGCGAAGATCTTTGTTGAGAGCAAGGGTTCTGAATTTAATGGAAAGTTTGTTCTAATTGAGGGGGTAGTTGATAAGATCAGTAGTGGATCTGAATTCTCAGGGGTTGCAAATGCGGGTATTGGGGATCTTTTAAACAAAGGAAAAGCCTTACAGAAAATCAAAGATGATCAGTTCGACGTGTTTTATCTCCACGGAATGGATTCATACGGATATCGAAAAGATCCTTTGTACATCAAGCTTGTTATTAAGTCGCCTGATGTATTCGTAATGGATAGCTACGGAGATGTCTACAAGGGCCCCAACGCAAATATCGTCAAAGAAAAAGCCCTTATCAAAAAGGGTTATCGTGTGAAATTCCTAAAAGAGGGAAGAGTTCAAAGTGATCAGATAAAAAATAATGAGATCGAGGTTTATGGAGTAGAGATTGATGGAGGCGGGGATATTCAGTGTTTTGACCCTTCCGCACCTCCGCCGAAATAGGATCTAAGAAAAACTTCCAACACTCTCAACGCAAGATTTCACATAATCGGCGCGGCGGTTTTGGTGTTTGAGGTAGTAGGCGTGCTCCCAAACGTCGATTCCGTAGATGGGGGTACGGCCGGTCATTAGGGGGGAGTCTTGGTTAGGGAAGGGTTCGATAAAAAGTCTTCCGTCTTTACTACGACCGAACCAAGCCCATCCGCTTCCGAAGATGCCCATCGCGCATTTGGTCATTTCTTCCCTCCACTTTTCATAGCTTCCAAAAGTATTGTCGATCTCCTTGGCTAGTTTGCCCTCCGGTTTCCTTCCAGGGTTGGAGAGGGTCTTCCAAAGGATGGAGTGGTTCGAGTGACCCCCGGCATTGTTGCGGACGGTGGTACGGATCTCGGCGGGAACGGCATCTAGGTTTCCTAAAAGTTCCTCGAGCGATTTTTTCTGGAGGTCGGGATAAGGAGCAATGGCTTTGTTGAGATTGTTGACGTAGGCGGCGTGGTGTTTGTCGTGATGCAGGGTCATTGTCTCGGCATCGATATAAGGTTCAAGGGCGTTGGATGCGTAGGGGAGAGGGGGCAGGGTGAAGGGCCCGGTCGGGGGTGGTGTGGACAGTCCTTGCTGAGCTACGGAGGGTTCCGCCGCAACGATAGAGAAGGGCAGGAAGCGGGAGGCGATGGAGGAGCCAAGTAGGATTTGGAAGAAGGAGCGTCTTTTCATAGCCTGATTATCCCGGTTGTTGATTGAAGCGAAAGCTTTTCATGTGCTGGTATTCAGCGAGTCGCCGAGTAACGGGGGCTTGAGGGAGCAGGTGTCTTACGATATGATCATCAATTAGTTCTATGAAATCGGCTGAAGTCAGAAAAGGGTACTTGGAGTTCTTCCGTGGGAAGAGCCACACGATCGTGCCCTCAGCCAGTTTGATGCCGACTTCACCGAATCTCCTCTTCACCAACGCGGGGATGAATCAGTTCGTTCCGATTTTTCTGGGGCAGGGCAAATTTCCACACTCGCCTGCCCGTGCGGCTGACACGCAAAAGTGCATCCGAGCGGGCGGTAAACATAACGATTTAGAGGATGTTGGCTTTGACACCTATCACCACACTTTTTTTGAGATGTTGGGGAACTGGTCGTTCGGGGATTACTTTAAAAAAGAGTCGATCGAATGGGCCTGGGAGCTTTTGGTCGATATATGGAAATTTCCGCCCGCCCGCCTCTATGCGACGGTTTATAAACCTGGACCTGGGGATCCGGCCGAGTTTGATTCCGAGGCCCACGGCCTCTGGGTGGAGAAGTTTAAGAAAGCGGGGCTGGATCCGGCGGTTCACGTGGTGATGGGAAATGCGAAAGA
>CAMBGW010000073.1 GCA_945866245.1 Verrucomicrobia subdivision 6 bacterium
ATATTAGCGTGAATCGGGATTCATTGGCGAAATCGGCTCTTTTAGCGTGGTGGGCACTGGGAAAGTTTGCCGCTAAGCCCTATTCCACCAGTAGTAATTTCAATCTTTTCAGTGCGCTGAGTGGACTTGGCTTGGGTGCTTTTCGTGCGGTGCAAGGCCGATTGACTGAACAATCCTGGATTCAGCGAGAGGCCGATCCCGCAGGACGCTGGGTGGAGCGTTTGCGGGATGAACTTTCAACTCTAACCCATCAACATACCGATCCTCACCAGTGTTGGGACCGCGAATGGGATGGGCAGTGGCGCTTGCTCGCTTTTGACATTCCCTCCCAACCTAAGGCACGACGGCAAAAATTGTGGCGCTGGCTCAAACAGAACCGTCTCGGCCTTCTTCAACGTAGTTTATGGGTCTCGACGAAACCACTGAATGAAATTCGGGAGCTTTTTCATGATACAGCCGATTCTCGCACCCTGCTGCTTTGGGAGGCCCCAACACCAAAGGGACTCAACCCCACCAGCCTTGTGGAACAAGCATGGGATATGAATGGTTTGGATGCACTCTATTCGAAAGTTCTGAGCCTCTGCAGGGAAAAACCTAACCCCGATACGATTCGCAAGGCGACCTTTTCCTGGCAACAGGCAATCCAAGCTGATCCTCTCTTGCCGCGTCGACTATATCCAAAGTCGTTTCGCGGATTTCAAGCCACGGAGCAGCTAAAAAAAATGTGGGCGAAGCTTTCTGTCGCCAAGAAGTGAAAAGATGACCCCAGCCATTGTCTCTGAAGAGCAGGATTTTCTCATCGTCGATAAACCGGCCGGCTGGCTGGTTCACCCCACCCGACCAGACGGAACTTTTACCCTAATCGACTGGCTTCGCGGTGAGTACCCCGATGAATTCCTCTCCCTGATCAGTCGCCTAGACCGAGAAACCAGTGGGCTACTACTTGTCGGTCGGGGCAAGGAAAACGCCTCCATCTTCGGCAAAATGCAGCAGCGACGTGAAATACAAAAAAGTTACCTCGCCCTCGTTCACGGGTGCCCACCCGAATCAGGGGTCATCGATCAGCCTCTCGATCGACTGGGCAAACATCGCCCCAGCCAGATTTATGTTCGCCAAGCTGTCATTGCCGACACCTACCCAGCACAAACCGAGTACAAAACAGTTGGAACCCGTAACCACCCTACAATTGGCGAGATCAGTTTGGTCGAAGCCACTCCAAAAACTGGTCGCCTACACCAGATCCGAGCCCACTTCGAACATATCGGACACCCAGTGGTTAACGACAAGATCTACGGTCAACCGGATAGAGTATTTTTAAACTATATCGATAAAGATACTGAAATTGAGCATACAATGGCCAGACATAGCCTACATTCTTCAAAAATATCCTTTTTTTGGCTAAATTCTCATATTTTCTGTGAAATGCCGATTCCAGCTGATCTTTCCACCATATGGGAGGGGTCTGACCCTATCTCGGTCCCTGTATCTAACCTTACGGAGATCGCTAAATGAGTCGGCCAATCCACCGCTTACCACCATTCAAGGTCGATAAGGTCATGCTGGCCACCGCCGAGACGATCGATTGGGGGCTCAAGCTTTTCGGTATCCCACCCCTCTGGAAGGAAACCCAAGGCGAGGGTATTAAAGTTGGTGTCCTTGATACAGGGATCGCTCTTGAGCATCCCGACCTGCAACCCGCTATCCTCGAGGCCCGCGACTTTACCCGCAGTCCTTCCGCAGCCTACGACGCCCAAGGGCACGGCACCCACGTCTCCGGGATCATCGCCGCCCGACGCAATGCCCACGGCATTGTCGGGGTTGCACCTGAGTCAAAAATTATTTCAGCTAAGGTTCTCAACGATGAAGGAGTTGGTACCTCCCAAGACATCGTTGCCGGCATCCAGTGGGCAGTTGAAAAGGGAGCCGACATCCTATCGATGAGCCTCGGCAGTTCCGAACCGGACGAAGAGATTCACCAAGCCCTCCTCCTCGCCATCTCCAAAGGAATCTTCGTGATCACCGCCGCTGGCAACGAAGGGCCCGACCTGGACACCGTTGGTTATCCTGCCGGCTTCCCTGAAATGGTGGCCGTCGGTTCGATCGACCGCCGAAAACGTCTCTCCCAATTCTCATCTCGTGGCCGACAAGTCGATGTGGTCGCTCCAGGCGATGAGATCACCTCCTGCTACCCTCCTCGCAGTTACGCCACTCTCAGCGGCACCTCGATGGCTACCCCATTTATCTCCGGCGTAGTTGCCCTGGCTCTAGTGAAACACCGAAAAATGGGAGGAAAGACGCCCCTCCGTACCCAGCAGGATCTCATTGAACACTTGTGCCGGACCTCGGCCGACGCCGGCCCAGCTGGTTTCGACCCCCTGTACGGATGCGGAATCGTCGATCCGAATAAGTTGATTCAGGGGGTGAAATCTTAATTTTAGCTACGGACGGCCGACTAGGACGCCTGAGGACAGGCGTCCGTGCCCAATTTTCTCACCCCGGCTGCGCTGGTTGCTGAATCTGTACGCCCTGTAATGGAATCCGCGAAACAATCTTTCCATCATACAAAACATCCAACGAATACTGTCCAGGGCTCGGCAAGCGCAACCCCGCTATATTAAAAATAAAGTTCTGGCTCCAGAAAAACGCCTGCGCTGGCGGTTCTCCCATCGTGAACTCAATCCTAGGACCGCCCTCAGGAAGAATCGCTTTCCCATCCGAATCGATAAACGAAATCTGAATGGTGTGCTTCCCCTCGTCTCCCGTCCGAAAAAGGAGCCTGAGCGCAATCGAGCAGTGCGGATGTACCGCGGGGTACTGCCTCGCACAGATGGTATCGAAGGAGCCTAAAACACAAAGCTTACCCTGATAATCACTGGCCGAATCGGCAATCAGAGCCGTGAGGACTTCCATAAGTAAATGATATCGAATCACTCTCCGTTCAGCAAATGGTACGGATGTGCGTCCCGCTCATCCTAGGACGACCCAGAGGGTCATCCGTACCACCTCTTCCACTTTAAATTCCTTCTCCCTTCATCCCCCTCTTCACCTTAAACTTCACCCATGCCCCCTTTTCTCCTCTTCATCATGGCGGGAGGTTCTGGTGAGCGCTTCTGGCCCCTCAGCCGAAAGGCCAAGCCCAAACATCTGCTCAAACTGGTCTCCTCAAAAACCCTTCTCGAAGAGACCGTTCTTCGGATCAAGCCACTCGCCTCAAAGCCATCTCATCTCCTCATTCTCACCAATCACGAACAGATCCCCGGCATCCGCAAAGCCCTGCCCCGCTTCCCCAAAAGCTCTCTCATTCCAGAGCCGGCTAAGCGCGATACCGCCCCTGCGGCTGCCCTAGCCACAGCGCTGGCTCTTCGTAACAATCCCGATGCCATCTTAGCCCTTCTCCCAGCTGATGCCGTGATCGGAAAGGCCCCGATTTTTCGGTCACAGTTAGCCGCTGCTGCTCGTGCAGCCGCCGCTTCTCCATCTTTCGTCACTCTTGGCATCAGACCTTCCTTTCCGGCAACTGGGTTTGGTTACCTCCATCTGGGGCAAAAGACCCTCCGGAGCCTGAGGGGCGGACCCTTTCTCCGAGTTCGCCGCTTTGTCGAGAAACCCTCCCTCGCAAAAGCCAAAGCCTACCTGCGCTCTGGCCAGTACGCTTGGAACGCAGGAATCTTCGTCTGGAAGGCCTCCACCTTCCTCGCCGAGGCACGACGCCAACAACCCGCCCTCGCCCGTTTTATCGAAAGGTTTCCAAAACGAGGTTCCTACGCCTCGTATCTCAAACGAGAGTTTTCCAAGCTTCCAAAAATCTCGGTCGATTACGCCTTAATGGAGGGAGCTCGGTCGGTCCTCGCCCTGAAGGCCTCGTTTCCTTGGGACGATGTGGGATCGTGGAGCGCTCTCCCTTCCCATCTCTCAACCGATAAAAGAGGAAATACCTTCCGCGGCAACGTCCTCTCTCTGGATTGCCAAAATACCCTCGCCCTTGCCGAGGGAGGTCGCCCCATCACCCTCCTTGGCACGGAAAACTTGGTAGTCGTCGATACTCCCGATGCCCTCCTGGTCTGCCCTAAAAATCGGGTTCAAGAGGTGAAGAGATTGATGGCCCTCTTACCAAAGGATGTGGTCTAAGTAAGACGACTGCTCGACCTAGATCTCCGCCGCGGCAGATCCCGACCCACACCATCGAGATTGAAATAGTGAAGCTCCCCGCCCCGCTACTTACGCCCAACCAACCTCTACCGGATCCATCCAAGTCGAACCGAGACGGATTGGTAGCCATCACCCGCGAGTTAACCCCGCAACGGCTACTAGAGGCTTATCCCATGGGAATTTTTCCATGGACTGAAAATCCGGTCACGTGGTGGTCCCCAGATCCCCGCGGGATTCTACCGCTGGATCGCTTCCACGTGCCCTCTCGGCTCGAGAAAACTGTTCGATCCGGCACCTTCTCCTTCACGATCAACCGTGCGTTCGACGAGGTAATACGCGGTTGTGCCCAACCCGGAATCGGGCGGGAGGAGAGCTGGATCGGGCCTGCCTTTCTTAAGGCCTACGGCGAACTCCATCGGATGGGATACGCCCTATCTTTTGAAGTTTGGAAAAATGGCAAGCTAGCAGGAGGCCTTTACGGGGTGAAAATTGGTGGTTTTTTTGCTGGAGAATCGATGTTTCACCTTGTGCGGGATGCTTCCTCGGTCGCCCTGGTTTTAGCGGTACGACATTTAATCGCAGAGGGGTGTTCCCTCTTTGATTTGCAGATGGTGACGTCCCATACGGCAAAGTTTGGAGCCGTTGAAGTTTCCAGAGCCAAGTATTTAAAGTTGCTCCAACAAGCAGTTCAGTAGAAAATCAGGAGGATTTTTTCCAGCTGGTCGGCATTCGGATGAGTAACGGGCTCACTAACAAAACAATCAGTGGCTTAAACCAGACATCGGTTGCGAGATAGATTGGCTTCCCCATTCCGTCGCACATCAGACCAAGACAAGCGATCGATAGGATTGCACCCTTCCACCTTTCACCTTTCTCATCCGTCCAATAACTGAGAGCAGCGAAAGCGAGAAGGGGCGAAATGAGAACATAACTGTTCGTCTCCGCCCTCGGATTGAAAATCGTCCAGATTAGTGTCGTAGCAACCCATAAACCCCAAGAGCCGTTCGTCGATCCCCCTCGCCAATATTTATAAAAGACAAAAACGAGCGCAGAGCCAGCTGCCACGACTCGTGTGAGTGAATTGAAGGGAAGCGGGTTAGGCAACCCTAGCCTTTCTAAAAAACCAAATAAGTCGCTCACCCGCAGATTCTCGGGTGTATAGGAGTGCAATAATTTATTAGTAAATTCGATCCACTGACTCCAAGCGTAAGTCGGGGATGGATGAATCAAGCCCACGACCCCAAGAGCCATCAAACCCACGATAAGTCGAACTCGTAGAGGTGAAAATACCGCGAAGGCTAGGAGCCATGGGGCGATAGAGATCGGCTTGAGGATTAAAGCAATCGTGAGCAGCGTTGCCGCAAGATTCCATTT
>CAMBGW010000074.1 GCA_945866245.1 Verrucomicrobia subdivision 6 bacterium
CGCAACCAGTTGAATCGCCACCACGCCCGCCGCCGCCCAACACCATGTCTTGGCCTTACCCTCGCTCATGGACTCTTCACCGGCGCATTCGTTGCGCTTTTCTTGTCCCCTGGCCAAGGAAGACCGAGCTGCATTCGCGACTGCAAAAAGCGTGTCAAATTTCCCATCCACTCCCCTGCCTTCTCCCTTTCACTTTGTAAAATTCCCTCCGGAGTCTTGGCAATCACATACGGACGCAAAAAGAAGACCGAAAGGCAAAAGACCACCTGCAAAAGCAAAATCCCCGCTACCAAATAAAGAGCAAACCCATACATCTTGGGTCGCACCCTAGATTGGCCGTCTCGAGACGGCTTTTTTGAGGAATCATCCACCTCCGCATTCTAACCCAAATCGACCGCGCGTCACCTCTGCGATGGCTTCCCCTCCACTAACCCAGGATCCAGCCGCAACCAGACCCCCGCCCCACGATCCAGCACCCCCACCATCTCCTGCCCTTCGATTCGAAGAAACCCACCCCCATCCCCTTTTCCTTTTGAAATCATCATCTTCATCCTCTTTCCGCCTTTCCCCTCCACCATAATCTCCACCTCCACCCGACCCAGCTCTGCCTTGCTCGGAACCCCCACCCAACGTATGACCTCCAGCTGATTCAACCGCTCAACAAACGGCCCCACCGCAGGCGTCTCCTGCCCCGCCCACGTCCAGCGTCCATTCGCTCCAACCCGATACTCTTTGCGAACAGCTCCTGCCGCCCAAATAAAACTCTCCATAGACCCAAAATCACCCGGCACCACTTTCTTGGGCAACCAGCCCAACGGCGAATCAGGGATGCTCCGCGCTAACGATACCGGCACCACCATCGCACCCGACGTAGTCGATCCGCGAACAAACACATCCTCCTTCGTCTCATCCCCCAACTGAATCGTCTCCACCCGATTTGTCTCCCCCGCCCATTTCAAGGTGATCGACATCTTTGGCTTCGTCAGCCCCATTCTCGCAGGATCTTCCGTCGGCAAAAATCGGTTGGCTCGCACCTCCATCAAAGATTCCAACCACTTCTCCACTGCGCCCCCATCCGCAATCTGCGAACTCTTTCCCACCACCAAGTTCCAGACCCCACTGGGAATCGTTTTCTCCAAACGGTACTCCCCCCCTTTTCCACTAAACTCCACCGAACTCATCTGCCCCGCATCCCCCAAGGTCACCAATCTCTTGTCCCTCACTCGATCCGCCATTTTTCCCAACCCCTCAATCGCTACCCGCGGTAGAAGAAAGACCGAAGCCTGATCCGCCACCTTGGCAAACACCTGATTTGTCTCTTTGGGATGATTCAGCCCGATCTGTAAAACTCGGTTCGTGGCCTTCGTCCTTATCTCAAACGCTTGCACCGGGGCATTCAGCCCATACAACGCCAAATCCCCACCCGAATCCGAAACAAACTCGGTCGCTTTTAAAGCGGAAATCTCCCCCAGCACTCCCTGCACCGCAGTCGGATCTGCCGGAGCCTCGACCGGCTTTAAAATCGACCATCCGTTCTCCCTTTTTTTGACCTCCACCTCCAACGCCCCTTGATGCATCAGCAGCTCCACCACGTCCGGCACCAAGAGCGGCATCACTCTCTTCTCCCTCCAACCCGTTAAATCCTGATCCATCGCCTCCGCCAACTGAATCTGTACCACCGCCACTCTCTCCTCCTGTTTTCCCGATCGAATCCTCGCATAGACTCCCCCCCGAATCGGAGTTTCTCGCCCCACCTCAATCTTACATTCTCCCTCCTTCGTCCCGATCACCAACGTTCGCGTCGGTTGCCCTAAGCCGAAACTCTGCAACATCGCCTCCTCTTTTTTTCCAGCCGGTAAGGTTTGCAAGCTTTCCACAAACTGAACCTCCGAAAGTAATCTTCCCACCGTCGCCCCATCCGCCGCTCCTTGAATCGGCTTTTCCAGCATCCACTCCCCCTCTCCCTTTTTCCGAAAAATAAACTCACCCTTCACTCCCTTCAGATCAATTCGATCCGACTCCCGCACCGGCAGATCGGTGATCCGTTTCGACTCCTTGGCCATCCGCTCTGTTCCCGGAACCTGTTTTTGTAAAAAACTCAACAAACCCAACATGACCACCACCAGACCGACGGACACCAGAAGGGACCGCGTACTCATTCGCCAACTCGCCTTAACTTCGTCGCCGCCACCACACCAAGAACCCTAAAATTCCCGTCACTGCAGGAATCCCCAACAGAGTGGACAGCATGATCACACGCTGCTGTCCATCGTCCAAAGACACGGAGAAATCCTTCGGTGTCTTGGGAGAAATCCCCAGCGCATCACTCCTCCCCAAGACCCACTGAACCGCATTCACCATAAAGTCCACCTCCAGCGGGGAGATATTCTGGTTGGCAAAGGCCGAGGCCGATCCCACCACCACCGCCCGCAAGGCTGGACTCTCTTTGCCTTTGTCCCCCGGCACACTTCCATCGACCGCCGCCGCCACCACAAACGGCCCTTTCCGATCGTCACCCTCCACAAAATCGCTCTTTTTTCCCCCTGCCAACGGCCAACTCTTCGCCCAGTAACGATCGGAAGTCTCCACCAACATCTCCGCCTTCACCGGATTGGCCACCACCACCGGCTTAATCGTGATCGAACGACTCGCCCCGAATCGTAACGATCCCCCCACATTCTCAACCCACCGTATCGCCGGGTGACCCGAAAACCTTGTCCCCACCGTCTCCTCATTCACCCCTTGCGTTAACCCCCCCGAAGTCAACATGGCAACCTTCCGGAAAATCTTGTCCGCATCCACCACCACCCCCTGCTCCGCTAAAATTCCCTCCAGTCCTGTGGGCGCTCCCGGATCCAGCAGAAGAAGCAGTCGCCCCGGTTTCCCTAGATAAGCCTGCAGCGCCGCAACCGAAGGCGCAGGAAAGGCAAACTTTGGGCCCGCCACCATCACCGCATCCGCATCCGCCGGAACTCCCTCCTGCTCCCCTAACTTCAGCGGCAACAGCTCCACATTCTGCGAGGCCATCCTCGCCGCCAACAACGAGTACCCCGCTGGATCTTTATCAGAGGAGATTAAATTGTACTCTCCCGACCCAGCGGTGACATAAACCTTGGCCGGCTTGCCTTGAACCAACCCGCTAATCGCAGATGAAATCTTCTCTTCCGCTTGGAACGATTTCACCCGCGCCGCACCCCCCGTCATCATCGCCCCGGGATCGATCTCCGCCATCTCCGCCACCTTCAGAATACGCGACCGCTCCCCATACTGCACCAGTACCACATTTTCGTTGCTCGTCAGCTTAAACTTTTCCGCCAACTTCTGCGCCGCCTGAAAATCCAAATACGGCTGAACCAACTCCACCTTAACCTTCCCCCCACCCTTATACTTGTACTCCTCCAATAACTTCTGCACGTCCTCCTGAATCAAGCTCCCCGTCGCATCCGCCTCCGGCGCCAAAAATGCCGTTAGCGTCACTTCCCCAGGAAGATGGCTCAAAAGATTCAGGGTCTGCCCCGACAACTTCTGGAACTGATTGAGCGAAAAATCCGCCCGTCGATAGTGTCTCCAGCTGATGTAGTTCACCCCCAACAAAAGAAAGACGAGGATCGGCAAAAAGAGCCACTGATTGATCGACTGCGTTCGCCGCTCGCTCCGCAAAGCCGATAAGGGAGGAGGAATAGGTCGACTCATTGTCCTACCCTTTCAATCGGCGCCCTGCCATGACCTGACGGGTCAAGATGAGGAAAAACGCCGTTCCGCTCAGATAGAGCACCACGGGACGAGAATCGAACTGCCCCGCACTAAAGGAGCGCATCTGCTCCAGGGTAAAAATATAACTGAGCGCATCCCGCCAACCTGGATCCCGCACCAGATAACTTAGGAATCCCGCAAAGAAAAGAAGGGCAATCATCGTGAAGGAGATCATCGCCGCCACCGCCTGATTCCGCGTTAAGACCGAGGCAAATAAACCGATCGATAGATAAAGCATCCCTACCAACGTCACCATCAAGTAGGAGAACCCCAGCGGGATCCACGCCACCGGCACCGCTTGGTGCGTCACCACTTGGAAGATTACTAATCCCAAGAGGGACGGAATCCAGAGCAGAAGATAAAAGAAAAGCACCCCGAAGAACTTCGACAGAATCACATCTCCATCCTTCACAGGCGCCGTCAGCAACATCTCGATCGTTCCCGTCTTATACTCCTCCGAGAAAAGTCGCATCGTCAGAATCGGCACGAGAATGATCAGGAGAAACCAGAAATGGAAAATATAAAAATAGATCTGCATCACGGTGAACTCTTTCACCCCTTGCCCCAGATACGCCACACACTGGCTGAAGCTAAAGCCGTTGATCAGCGACATGCAGGTCAGTAACACCCAAGCAATCGGCGAGTGCAGGATCGCTCCCACCTCCCTCTTCCATAAAATCCATAAAGCACGCGTCATAAATTAATCCTGGGTCAGCTCCACAAACACATCCTCCAACCGCGCCTTCTCTCTGCGGAACTCCCGCAACGGCCACTGCTCCCGCTTGATCAACCCGTCCACCTCACCTCGGATATCCTTTCCAGGCGCCGCCGTTACCTCGTAGGAGACCCAATCCCCCGCTCGATTCAGCTCCGTCACCAAACTCACCTCCGCAATCTTCGTAAGTTTCTCTTTGGCCACGGCAGGATCCGCCTTCACCTCGATCTGCAACGCTCCTGCTTGCACTCTCTTTTCTAAATTGGCCAAGGTATCCGAGGCTTCGATCTTTCCCTTATTAATAATAATCGCTCGCCGACACACCATCTCCACCTCCGATAAAATATGGGTGGAAAGCAGGATCGTTCTATCTTTGCCCAACTCCTTGATCAGCTCTCGGAACGATCGGATCTGATGCGGATCCAGCCCCGCCGTCGGCTCGTCCAAAATCAAAAGCATCGGATTATGCACCAGCGCATCCGCCAAACCCACCCTCTGCCGAAACCCCTTCGAAAGGGAACCGATAATCTTCCCCCTCACATCGGTCAACCCACACTGGTCCAGTACTAACCCAACCCGATGCGTAATCTCCCCACGAGAAACTCTTTTCAATCTCCCCCGATACTCCAAAAACTCTTCCACCCGCATCTCAGGGTATAAAGGCACATTTTCGGGCATGTAACCGATCCTCTGCCGCACCAGCAGGCTCTCCTTAGGCAATTTCGCCCCAGCCACTTCGATCCGACCATCCGTCGGAGGTAGGTATCCCGTTAACATTCGCATCGTGGTCGACTTCCCTGCCCCGTTCGGCCCCAAAAAACCCACCACCTCCCCCTTCTCGACCGAAAAAGTAATTCCCCGGACCGCCTCCCCCCCCGCGTATCTCTTCATCAAATTTTCAACTTGGATCATAACGAATCTTAAATTTTATAAACCTTATCCCAAAGGTCAAGTGAACCGTTCGGGAAATCCACTCGACAATCGACTCACCCGCCGTTTCCCTTGGGTGTGCGAATC
>CAMBGW010000075.1 GCA_945866245.1 Verrucomicrobia subdivision 6 bacterium
TAACTGCCCCCAACGCTCCATAATTTTTGCTAAGGCCGACTTCTTCATCGGCCCATCCGGCAACGCGTTCGCCCACGCCAAAGCTTTTTTTACATCCTCCAAACCTGCCTTGGCTAAAATGTCCTCCAGCGCACGAGTCCGTTCTTTCAGCGAGCCAATCGCCGCGGCGCCCGCTAACTCTGAAACCAGTTCCGACCTAGCCGATCCCCCAACCGATTGCCACTTGGGCTCCTCACTCTCCTCCGCTCCTTGCGCCACTTTCTTGGCCTCAAGCTCTTCCGAACCTGTAGGCCTAGATGGGGCAGAGACTCTTCCCACCCCAAAACCCACCACCAACGCCACCCCAACCGAAGCAGCCAAAGGCCCCATACCTCCAAACAAACCACCTAAAATCGTCGACTTCATCTTCTTAAATTAACCCCGTTCCAAACCCTGTCCAACCCTACCAAAATTTACCCCTCTTGCCCTTATGCTGAAACCTTCAAACACCCCTTGGCACCCGTCGCCCCACAGCAATTTTTAAACTTTTTATTCGCATCCAACGGACAAGGATCGTTTCTGCCCAACTTCGGCCCCTGCCTCTTCATCGGCGCTAACACCTCCTCCACCATCGTGCTCCCCCCCTCCGCCTGCATGCTCATCGAACCTTCCGTCGTTTGCGCCTGCATCGGCAATTCACCCCGACCCGCCCTCTGAGGCAAAGCCGAAAGAAAACTCTCAAAGGCCGACAAACTCGATGCCGACCTAAATAAATTGTGCACCACCTCCTCCTTAATCCTCCCCATCAACTCCCCAAACATCCCATAGGCCTCATTTTTATACTCAATCAACGGATCCTTCTGCCCATACGCCCGCAAATTAATCGAAGTCCGCAACCCATCCATCGCATAGAGATGCTCCTGCCATAACCGATCGATCGCCCCCAAAACCACAAATCTCTCCAACGCCTTCACCGCCTCCGGATTCTCAAACTTCACCTTCACCTCATAGGCCTCTCTCACCTTCGCCTTCAAAAGCTTCGCCCACTCCTCCTTCCCACCCACCTTCTGAAAATCCTCCTTTTGCAAACCCACCGGCATAGCCGAATTCGCCCAGTGCACTAATCCATCCAGATCCACCGGATCCGTCCCTGCCCTCGCTTCCACCTCCGACGTAATTCTCTCATCCACCGTCTCAAAAACCTCCGGCCGTGGTTCGGTCGAATTCAACATATCGGAACGCCAGGCATAAATCACCGTCCTCTGCTGATTCATCACGTCGTCATACTGCAAGGTGTGCTTCCGAACCTGATAATTCCTGCCTTCGACCCGCTTTTGCGCCGTCTCCACCGACCGATTCAGCCACGGATGCTGTAACCCCTCATTTTCCTCCATTCCCAACTTCGTCATCAAACCAGCAATCTTCCTCGAATCCCCAAAATTCCTCATCAAATCATCTTCAAAAGAAATAAAGAACTGGCTCGAACCTGGATCCCCCTGCCGAGCGCAGCGGCCCCGCAACTGCCGATCGATCCGCCTCGACTCATGCCGCTCCGTTCCCACCACATGCAACCCCCCCAACTCGGCCACCCCTGGCGAAAGCTTAATGTCCGTCCCTCTTCCCGCCATGTTCGTCGCAATCATCACCGCCCCACGCTCTCCCGCCCTCGCCACAATCTCCGCCTCCAACTGATGCTGCTTCGCATTCAAGACGCTGTGGGGAATATTCTCCCGCCTGAGCATTCGACTAATAATTTCCGAGGACTCCACCGAAGCCGTTCCTACCAACATTGGCTGACCCGCTGCATTTCTCTTTTTGATCTCCTCAATCAACGCATTCAGCTTTTCCCGCCGAGTTTTAAAGATCAGATCATCCGCATCTTTTCTCACGCAATCCCGATTCGTCGGTACCACCACCACACCCAACCGATAAATGTCCTTAAACTCATTCGCCTCCGTCTCCGCCGTTCCCGTCATTCCTGCCAACTTCTCATACAGACGGAAATAGTTCTGAATCGTGATCGTCGCCAATGTCTGCGTCTCCCGATCGATCTGCACCCCCTCTCTGGCCTCCACTGCCTGATGCAATCCATCGCTCCATCGACGCCCTGGCATCAATCGCCCCGTGTACTCATCCACAATGACCACCTTGTTCTCCTGAACCACATAGTGGACATCCTTCTCAAAGACACAGTACGCCCGCAATAGCTGGCTGATATTATGAATCCTCTGGCTCGCCTCCTCGTAATCCGCCTGTGCCTGAGCCTTGGCCTTAATCTTCTCCTCAAGAGAAAGGCCCGCGTTCGAATCAATATCGTGATTGGTCGTGATCAGATCCGGCACAGAGAAAAAGTTTGGATCGTTGGGATTGAGAAACGTTCGCCCCATCTGCGATAAGTCCGCCTCACTGTTCCTCTCGTCGATCGAGAAGTACATCTCCTCCTTCGTCTTATATAACTCGGTCCGCCTTGTGTCCTGATACATCTCCAGCTCCGCATCATCCACCGCTCGCCTCGTACCTGGATCCTCCTGAAACTTTAAAAGCAGTTTATTTCGCGGCGACCCCAGCTTCACCTTGTACAACAACCGACCCGCTCCCTGCAGATCTCCCTTCTCCACCTTCTCCTTGGCCTGATTCGCCCAATCCGTGCACAAGGTATTCTGCTTACGCACCAACCCCTCAATGATCGACTTGTACTTATCAAACTGATGGGTCGAAACCGTAACTGGGCCCGAAATAATCAGCGGCGTCCTCGCCTCGTCGATCAGGATGCTGTCCACCTCGTCGATGATCGAATAAAAGTGCCCCCGCTGAACCTGATCCTCTGGCGTAGTCGCCATTCCGTTATCCCGCAAATAATCAAAACCAAACTCCGAACTCGTTCCATAGGTGATATCACACGCATATTGAGCTCTTCGTTCCACCTGCGTCTGCCCGTGCTGCAGGCATCCCACCGTCAATCCAAGTTCTCGGTACACCTCCCCCATCCAGTCCGCATCCCGAGCCGCCAGATAATCGTTCACCGTCACGATGTGTACTCCCTTACTGGAAAGCGCATTCAGATAGGTCGGCAACGTAGCTACTAATGTCTTACCTTCTCCCGTCGCCATTTCCGCAATCCGCCCTGAATGCAAAACCATTCCGCCGATCAGCTGAACATCGAAGGGGATCATCTCCCACAAAATTTCCTGTCCGCGCACCCGAATCCGTCTCTTTTCCTCGGTGAAGCGACGGCAGCAGTTCTTCACTACCGCGAACGCCTCAGGTAACAGCTGGTCCAAAGACTCTCCTTTTGCCAACCGCTCCCGGAAGGCCGCTGTTTTTCCCCGGAGCTGCTCCATGGAGAGTGATCGCAAGGCCTCCTCATGCCGGTTGATCTCCCCGACCAAAGGAGTCAGACGCCGAACCTCCCGCTGGTTCTGCGTCCCCAAGATTTTCTTTAAAACCCATCCTATCATGAACTTTTCATCCTACCCAAAGCCCTCTTTTCTTCCAGCTTCAATCCAATGACATTTACTTCCGCCAAGTTTTTCAACCCCTTATTTGACCTTGAGCAAGGGAGATAGTATTTTCTAACGCTCTTAGCCATGTCCACCTCGTCCAAATGTCCTTTCCTCGGCAGCACCGGAGCCCGCACCGAACCCGTCGCCCCATCGAACGACTCTTGGTGGCCGAATCGCCTCAATCTGAAGATTCTCGCCCTACACTCTGAGAAGACCAATCCCATGGGGAAGAGCTTTAACTATGCCCAAGAGTTCAAGAAACTGGATCTCCCCAAAGTCAAAAAAGATCTCGTTACCCTCATGACCGACTCCCAATCCTGGTGGCCCGCCGATTGGGGACACTACGGCCCCTTCTTCATCCGGATGGCCTGGCACAGTGCCGGCACCTACCGCACCTACGATGGTCGCGGAGGCGCCGGAACCGGCAACCAACGCTTCGCCCCGATCAACAGCTGGCCCGACAATATCAACCTTGATAAAGCGCGCCGCCTCCTTTGGCCCATGAAAAAGAAGTACGGCAACAAACTCTCTTGGGCCGACCTCTTTATTCTCTCAGGCAACGTGGCCTTGGAATCGATGGGCTTCAAAACCTTCGGCTTCGGTGGCGGTCGCGAGGACATCTGGGAACCGGAAGACGATATCTACTGGGGATCCGAAACTAAATGGCTGGGCGACAGCCGCTACACCGGCGATCGGGTACTCGAAGAACCTCTCGGCGCAGTTCAGATGGGACTGATCTATGTCAATGCGGAGGGTCCGAACGGAAAACCTGATCCCCTAGGCTCCGCCCGCGATGTTCGGGAAACGTTTGCCCGTATGGCCATGAATGACGAAGAAACGGTGGCTCTCGTCGCTGGCGGCCACACCTTCGGAAAATCCCACGGCGCCGGGGATCCCAAGTTGATTGAGCGTGAGCCCGAAGGCGCTCCCTTGGAGGAGATGGGCCTGGGTTGGAGGAGCCGCTTCGGCACAGGCATGGGAGCCGACACCATCAGCAACGGTATCGAAGGTGCCTGGAAACCTAACCCCACTAAGTGGGACATGGGATATTTTAAAACTCTTTTCGGATATGAGTGGGAGTTAACCAAAAGCCCCGCTGGATCCTTTCAGTGGTTGGCTAAAGATGTGCGCCCCGAAGACATGATTCCCGATGCTCATGACCCCACCAAAAAGCACCGTCCCATGATGACCACGGCTGATCTAGCGCTTCGGATGGACCCCGCGTATGAAAAGATCTCGCGCCACTACCTCGCAAATCCGGATCTCTTTGCCGACTCCTTCGCCCGCGCTTGGTTCAAACTGACCCACCGCGACATGGGCCCCCGCTGCCGCTACCTCGGCTCGGAAGTTCCCAAGGAAGTTCTCATCTGGCAGGACCCCGTTCCCGCCGTCGACCACAAGCTGATCGGCGAAAAGGAAATTACTGCCCTCAAAACCAAGATCCTCGCCTCCGGCCTTCCCCTCACCCAGTGGGTTAAGGCCGCTTGGGCTTCGGCCTCCACCTTCCGCGGTTCCGATCTGCGTGGCGGCGCCAACGGAGCACGCCTTCGTCTAGCACCCCAAAACGCATGGGAGGTCAACGAACCCAGGGAACTTTGCCAAGCCTTTCAAAAAATCGAACCCATCCGAGCCGAGTTCAATGCTTCTGCCCCGGGTGGAATGAAAGTCTCCACCGCGGATCTGATCGTCCTCGCAGGATGTGCCGCCGTGGAAGAGGCCGCCAAAAAAGCCGGTCACAACATCAAGGTCCCGTTCTCCCCAGGTCGGACCGACGCCACTCAGGAACAGACCGATGTTGCCTCGTTCGCCCTACTCGAGCCGCGCACAGATGGTTTTCGTAATTACACCCGCCAAGGACTCAAAGGCCCGGCGGAAGAGTTGCTCGTCGACCGTGCCCAGTTGATGAAACTGACCGCACCCGAAATGACCGCCCTGATCGGTGGAATGCGCGTTCTCGACACCAACTTCGGCCACACCAAGCACGGTGTGTT
>CAMBGW010000076.1 GCA_945866245.1 Verrucomicrobia subdivision 6 bacterium
TTGAATTGCAGTAATGGGTTCCCAACCGTCATGCAGGTGAACCGTGAGGGCCGGATCGATTAACTCGCCTGATTTCACCTTGTGGACGTATTCGTCGGCCGAGATATTTTTCGAAACCTTGTGGTAGCCGGGGAGGCGACTTCCGCCGACCATGCGCCAAAGTTTTTTTGAGCAGGTCAACTGTTGAGCTGCCTTTGTCAGTGTTCGCCCAAGTCCGTGGTGCTGGTATGCCGGAGCGACAAAAAGGTCGGCTCCATAAAGGGTGTGACCTGTTGGGTCATGGTCGGCAAATGTTCCCTCTGCGGTGAGAACGTCCCAGGGGTCGTCGAGGTGAAAATGAGTCAGCCAGATCATCAGGGTGAAGTGAGCTCCAGCGACCGATCCTGTGGGTTGATGAATGGCAACGAATTGACCCTCAGGGAAAAGGCGGTGATGCTCGGCCAAATCTGCGTCCGTATAGGGGCGCTCTGTCGGGTATACGGTTGCACAGATCGATGAGATTTGTGGGTAATCGGACTCCGATAATTCCCGGACGATAAAATCTTGGTTCTGAATCGAGGAGTCCATTCCCAATCGTATCCTTGGAACAAGAAATAAGACAACTGCTCGGATCTCGCCATATGCGACTATTTGCGCTACCTCAAGAAAGTGATCTCCCCACTCCTTTTGGTTTCTCTCTTTGTCGCGGGACTGGTGGGGGGCTTGGTGGCTTTGCCAATGCGTTCACCCAGCGCCAAGGTGTCTTGGCTTTGTTTGGGGGGAACATTTGCCGGCGGGGCGTTTCTGGCCACCGCCCTTTTTGAGTTGGGGCCCGAGGCGGTGGAGAGCCTTGGAGTTTGGGGCGGGTTGGGCGGGATGATCGGAACGATCGGATTTTTGTTCTGGCTGGATCGACAAGGGCATCACGCCCATGCGGAGATGCACGGTTGTCATCCGCACGGCGGGGGTGGGTCACCTGCGAAGCCTTATATTTTAGGGGGAATGCTCGGTTTCCATTCTTTGCTCGAGGGATTGGCTTTGGGATCGGTCTCCCAAGGAGCGGCTCAGGAGGCGCTGGCGCTAGCGATTCTTTTTCACAAAGCGACCGACACCTTTGCTCTTGCAGTCACCCTAGGGCGATACGGTTTTTCCGCGGGGAAAATTGTTTTGTCCACACTCATCCTGAGTCTCGCCAGCCCAGGGGGAGCGTGGCTGGCCGCGGAGGTGAACTTAGGGGGTTGGGAAGTGTTGCACGGGATTTTGTCTGCGGCCACGTGCGGCACGTTTTTGTATTTGGCAGGGTTTGATTTGCTGGTGCCCGAGCTTCGGGAAAGAGAGGGGCGATTGTGGAAAGGGTTGGCCGCAGGGTTGGGGTTCGCCTTGGTTGGTTACGCCGCTTGGTCGGGGCGGTGCTGCTAGTGGCTGGGCGAAGCGGCAAAGACGCGGCGAATCACCTCTTCGACCGGCATGGCCTCGATTCGAATATCTTCTAAGCCCGGCAGGTCGATCGCGCGACGACTGACGGAGGTGGCCTGAGCCAAAGAAACACGAAGTCGCAAAGTAGCGGCATCTTTTTCAACCACTTCCCCCCAGTCGGGTCCTTGGAGATCAGGAGGGGGGCCGGAGAAGCGGAGAACGATTTCTTTTCGATCGGAAAAATCCCGCACGATTTGTTCCCAAGAGCCGTCATGGATGACGCGGCCGTGGTCGATGATGATTACCCTGCGACACAAACTCTCAATGTCTTGCAGGTAGTGGCTGGTCAAAATGGTGGTGATTTTTTCCTCTGCGACAAGATGGCGGAGGAAATCACGAACTCGGTGCTGGGAGACCACATCGAGACCGAGGGTGGGTTCATCCAGAAACAGGACTTGGGGTTTGTGAAGCAGGGCAGCGATGAGCTCCATTTTCATCCGCTCCCCTAGGGAGAGTTCGCGAACGGGCTGGTCGAGCAGAGAGCGCACTTCCAGCAGGGCGGAGAGGTGATCGATCGTGCGGTTGGCTTCAGTGGGATCGACGCGGTAGATCGCACGATTTAGAGCAAAGCTCTCGCGTGCGGGCAGATCCCAGACGAGCTGATTCTTTTGCCCGAGGAGAAGAGAGATTTTCCGGCGAAAAGACTCCTCTCGTTTCCAAGGAAGATGTCCCAGCACGGTGGCGGTCCCGCCGCTGGGTTGCAGGAGGCCGGCGAGCATTTTCAAGGTGGTGGTCTTGCCTGCCCCGTTGGGGCCGAGGAATCCCACCAGTTCGCCGGGAGCGATTTCCAGATCCACCCCGGCGACGGCTGACACCTCTTGGTAGCGCCGATGAAAAAGGCCCCGGAGTGCGCCAGCAAAGCCAGGCTCTTTTTGAAAGACGCGGTACACTTTTTTGAGTCCGCGGGTGAGGATGGCTGGAGCCATGGCTAGATGAGCATAGCCGCAACAGCGTCGGCACGAAGACGACCACGGGGAGTGAGAAGAAATTTTCCCTGCCAGCGGCGTCCCCAACCTTTGGCTACCAGTTCCGAAAGGCACGCTTCTTGGCCTTGCAAAGTTTCCTCGGCAAGGCCCTCGCTGGTGCGCAAACCCAAAAGGATGCGCTCGGCGCGGCGTTCTTGCGGCCCGCAGATTTCCTCCTCTTCGTGGGTGGGGTGAGGGCCAACCTCGGCAGAACGTGCGTACTGGGTGGTATCCCGCGTGTTGCGCCAGCGGCGTCCGGCAACGGTCGAGACAGCGCCTGGCCCAAGGCCAAGGTAGTCTTCACCCGACCAGATCGCCTGATGGTGACGGCACTCCTTGCCGGGCTGGGCAAAATTTGAAATTTCGTAGGCGGTAAACTGGTGGGACTCCAAGATTCTTTGGGTAAGAAGAAAAAGAACCGATTCGATATGAGGGTCGGGGTGCCACTCCCCTTGCTCGATTCTTCGGATGAGTTCCGTGCCAGCTTCTGGGGTAATGACATAGGCGGAGATATGGTCGGGGCGAAGGGCGCACGCCTCTTCGAGAGTGGCCTGCCATTCGGAGGGGCCTTGGTCGGGCAGACCATAGATGAGATCGAGATTGAGTTGAGGAATTCCCGCATGGCGTGCATCCGCCACAGCGGAGGCGATGGTGGCGCGGTTGTGTCGGCGACCGAGCCACGTGAGGTCGGCGGGGCGAAAGGCCTGAACGCCAAGGCTAAGTCGGGTGACTCCTGCCTCGCGGAGAAGCGAAGCTTTTGTCGCACCGAAACCGTCCGGATTCGCCTCCACCGTCCACTCCTCCGCTTGGCCCCACGGGGCGATCTCAAAAAGTTCTTGGAGGAGGGAAGGGGAGAGAGCGGTAGGGGTTCCCCCGCCGAAAAAAACCCTTTTGGGCGCTAAGGAGAACTCCTCCTTGGCCCACGCCCATTCAGCCTGAAGGCCACGGAGAAATTCGCGCATACGATTGCCGGCGAGGCGCTCTTTCGGAAAATCACAGTACGGGCAGAGATGAGTGCAGAAGGGGACGTGGACATAGAGATTTTCAACTGGTGACTTCATTTTTTATGAGCCGAACAGATCAGGTTGCTGGGGGTTCAGGGCGGCGAGGCGCGTCTCCGCCTCGCGGGTAAATCGTTTGAATTCGAGGCGGCGAAAGAGTTCCACTTGGCGTGCGGGGTCGGGGCGAATGGCGAGGTCCTGAACCGGGCGTGGAAGTGGGATCGAGGTACGCAGCTCCACCATTTTGCGGTTACGACGAATAATTTCGGCAGATTCTTGCAGGATGGGGCGAAAGCGTTCTGGGGCGATGGTGGGAGCGGCTGCTAAAACCTTTTCCGACGTGCCGTGTTGGAGAATCCACTTGGCGGCGGTTTTTGGGCCGACGCCGGGCACACCCGGAAAATTATCGGCGGAATCTCCCGTGAGTGCGAGGAGCTCGGGCACCCGATCTGCGGAAACGCCCCATTTGGCCTCCACTTCACTTGGGCCGAGCAGGGCAAAGCCTTGGGATTGAGGCTGGTAAATTTTGCAACCTTGGGCAACGAGAACCATGAGATCTTTATCGTTGGTGGCCACGACACAGGATTTGGCATCGGCAGCGTGAACATAACTTGCGATCACGTCATCCGCCTCCTCTTGCTGGACGGTGAGGACGGGCCAACCCAAAGCGGCCGCGACTTCATGCAGCAGAGGGAATTGGCGCTCGAGAGCTTCGGGAGTTTCTTTTCGGTTGGCTTTGTAGGCGGGATGGAGGGCCATGCGTTCGGCAGGGACTCCACCGTCAAAAATCACTGCTCCTTGGGCAGGGTGAAGATCCTCGACAATTCGCAAAAGGGCGGAGGCAAAACCGTAGGCTGCGTTGGTGGGCTCCCCTTGAGAGTTGGTCAGGGAAGCGATGGCGTAAAAGCTGCGATAGGCGTAGTAGTGGCCGTCGACAAAAACCATGCTCACTTTTTTTCCACTTTGCTTTCGGAAGATGGCTTGGAGCTGGGGCTTGCCTTGGGAGCAACTTCAGGGGGTTGAAGGCGCCACTCCATTCGGGGACCTTTGGTTGTCTCGATTCGCAGGCGAAGACGAGCGGGTTGCCCTTTGAGAGATTTTTCGGCGGAGCGGATGAGAAGATCGGCACGCTCTTGCGCGGTCTCCCACGATTCGGGCCCAGGTTCGGCACGCGCGGTCAGCTCGAGAACCCATTCGGGATCTAAAGAGGCGAGAGTTGGGGCGAGGGCGCCGAAGGCTTGAAACCCGGCGTTTCCGGAGGGCAGGCTAACCCCAGGGAGGATACGAATGGCGCCTTCGGTTTTTTCAATTGCCGCCCATGCGGGCAACTTTGCGGCGGACAGTTTTTCCGCAAAAGCGGTGATCGACTTGATGCTTTTCGCTTTTTCTTCTGGGGACGCTTGGGCCTTGGCCCGATCTTCGGCTGGGCGGGCGGTGGCCTGTTCTAATTTCTTTCGAGTGGCGTCGAGTTCGGATTTTCTTTGGAGGTAGGCGTTGCGGATCTGGTCGGTCGAGGAGGAGAGGGTTTTGAGACGGTGCATGGCTTGGCGCAGATCTTCACGGGACTCAGCCTGATCGGTGGCCAACTGCCGTTCGCGCATGATCCAGCCGGCAGCAAGGAGTGCGGCCAGCCCCAGCATGGCGACAGCAACCCAGCGATCCCATGGAGGTCGTGGGGAGGGTGATGGGGTAGAGTCCATCGGGAAAGAGTATGGAGGATTTCGAGTCGGCTCAAGCCACCCCTCGTGTCTTGCCCGCAGGGGAATGTGGTTCATGATTTCAGCTGATGTGGCGCTTTCGCTTATTTTTATTCCTGATGGGGTGGGGTGGAGTCAGTGCAGGCTGGGCGGTAGAGGAGAAATCGTTTCTTTTTTCCCCTTTGGCGGAGGTTCCGGAGTGGCGTTTGCTCGATTCGTATCAGGGAGCGATTACGCAGGAAGAGTTTTCCAAGCGATGTCAGCGAGTTTTTGATCCATCGGGGGCCTT
>CAMBGW010000077.1 GCA_945866245.1 Verrucomicrobia subdivision 6 bacterium
TTGAGCAGTTCAAGAGTCATCGAGCGCCTCTGGTTTTGAAGAGCACGCTCTGTGCCAATCTTCAGCTGGGCTTTCTGTGTATCGGTTTGCTGGGCGAGCTTCGTCATAAACTCTGGGCCTTTCAATGTGGTCCGGTTCTGCTGATTGAAATTGGTGACGACGGCTTGCAGCTCCCCTGCGTCGAGGGTTTTGACCCGATCCACTGTTGTTTCGAGCTGGCGCATTTGCGCCTGACTTTGTGCGGTGATCTGCTGCTCCGCCACGACGATCAACCGATTTCCCGTGATCAAGGCCGAGGCGATGACAAGAAGGAAGCCGACCGCATAAATAAAAGGCACGAAGGAGAGGAGCTTCATCACCGTTCGTTCAAGGGGCAAAGGCATGACTCGCGGGAAAGCGAGCAGTACCCCTAAGGCCAAAAGAGGAACGGGGGTGCGATCCACCAGCCCGGAGCTAAAACGAAACGCCTGTAGGGCTCCTCCAAACGGATTGGAGAGAAGTTGAAAGAGCAGATCGATGCCGGCGAATGCCAGCAAACCGTATCCGACAATGCGAAGAATTTCAGGGGCAGGCGTAGTGGTTTTCATAAAGTTATCTTGTCGAAAATAGGCGGGTTGTCGAGGTGCGATCCGGTTGCTTGCTTTCCATTGCTTATAATCTGCTGATAAATAGATGCTTATGGGGGTGGTGTTTTTTTAAAAAAATAACCGCATCTTTTGCAAAATTGAGTAGTCTAATCCTATAGATGCTATCTGCCCTCGCAGCGTCTGATTGGGATCGTCCCAAGGCCTCTTTGCTTCTGCAAAGGGCTGGTTTTGGTGGGACCCCAGATGAGGTAGGCACACTTGCCGCCCTCTCCCCTGCGGAAGCTGCTGAGTCGCTTCTCGGCCCCTCTCAGCTTGTAGCCCCTGAGCCTCCCGCCTTCCTGAGCGAACCTGATCTCAAAGCAACTTTAGATTCGGAGCGATCTAAGCTGGCGGCATTACCAGAAAAAACCCGAGCTGAGGCGAAGAGGGAGTTTGCCCAGTTCGCGAGGACGAACCAGCGGCGTCACCTAACGGAGCTGCGGGGTTGGTGGCTGAAGTTGATGGCCGATCCGGTACGAGCGGCCAGAGAAAAAATTACTCTCTTCTTTCACGGCCACTTTGCCACCAGTTACGAAAAAGTTCCTAGTCCTTATCTTCTCTATCAACAAAACTGCCTTTTCCGGGAAAAGGGGTATGGACCTTGGTCCGACCTGGTCCTTGGCGTGGCCCAAGATCCCGCCATGCTGATCTATCTGGATGGGACTTTAAGCCGGGCAGAAGCCCCCAATGAAAATTTCGCCCGAGAACTTTTCGAGCTCTTTACTTTGGGCGAAGGAAATTATACTGAGCAGGACATTCAGGAGAGCGCCCGCGCCTTTACCGGTTGGACTACTGGAACCGGAAACAAAAACAAGGGCGGCCTCCAGTTGGGATCGCGTCCCACATTTAAAAGCGTCGCGAAATGGCATGACACTGGATCGAAGACGATTTTTCGTTCCACCGGAAATTTCGATGGTGCCGATGTGATTCGATTGGCCTTGGCCCAAGAAGCTTCCTCGCGATGGATCACGCAAAAACTTTGGCGCTTTTACGCGGGCTGGTCTGCGCCCGAGCCCCTTCTCCAAGAATTAGTGAAAGAGTGGCAATCTCTCAAAGGGCAGATCCGACCCTTCCTGATGGCAATGTGGACAAACCCAAACTTTTACGATCCTGTTCGGGCGGCCGACCGAGTTAAATCCCCCACCGAGTGGTTGGTGGGACTATGCCGACAAATCGATCGACCTTTGCCTGCTCCCTCTCTTTCCACTCATATCTTAAGCCAGCTTGGGCAAATTCTTTTCGAGCCCCCCAACGTCAAAGGGTGGGACGGGGGTATCGCTTGGATCAATACGGCCAGTATCACCCGCCGTTATGAGTTTGGTTCGTGGTTGGTGGAAGGTACTCAGGGCCTGCAGAAACTCGGATCTCTCAATATGGTGCGGGTGGCGTCAGAAAGTGGCGCGATGACAGTAGCTCCTCCCGAGATCAGCCCGGAAGGGATGGTGGTCACCCATTCCGCCAAAGACATGGACCCTGCAGAAAAGCAGGCTGCCACAGAAAAAATGCGAGAAACGATCGCCCTTTCTCCTGCTCCGGTTGCTTCGATTGCCACCTCGGAGCAGCGTCAAAGCCCAGAGAAGCTGCTTGCGGCCATGGCGACCCGCTTCCTCGCGGGCGAAACGATCCCGGCGGACTTGAGGACTCGTTTTCAGCAAGCGGCCGGCGAAAAGATCCCCTTCACCGATTCTGCGATTCGGAAAATGATTTTGGCTATGGTGCAGAGTCCTCTTTATCAGGTGACATGAAAGGAGCCTCATGAGTGATCACGATCTAAAGACACGTCGGGAATTTCTGAGAACAGGTCTTCTTGGGGGTTCACTTTCGTGGACCCTACCCGCCTTTCTCAGTCGGACGATGGACTCCTTGCATGCCCAAGCAGACGGGTCGCTCATCCAGGGGGTCACTGGCCGCGACGGCAATATCTTGGTTGTTCTGCAACTTGCGGGGGGCAACGATGGGCTGAACACAGTCATCCCCCTAGGCAACGACGAGTATAGAAAAGCCCGTCCCACTCTTGGCATGGCGGACTCGGTCGCCTTGCAACTTGATCCAAAGACGGGGCTGCATCCTGCTCTTTCCGGATTAGCCTCTGCATTTCACGAGGGAAATTTGGCAATCGTTCAAGGGGTAGGTTACCCCAATCCGAATCGGTCCCACTTTCGCTCGACGGAGATTTGGGCGACGGCAGTTGATTCTGACAAGTCGTCTACCACAGGTTGGATTGGAAGATATTTTGATAACGCCTGCTCGGGTTGTGACGCTTCGGTCGGTGTCGCCATGGCCTCCCAGATGCCCCAAGCCATGAACGCGGCAACGCCAACAGGAGTTCTCTATCAAGGCGGGAGCGGGGGTGGAAACAAGATGAAGGGCAAAAAGAAGAGCGCGACTTCAGATCCTGCGATGATGACAATGGGGGATGATGAAGATGCGGGGGAGGCAGGCGGTTCAATCGGCATGCTGAATGGGCCGGGAAGTTTGGGAAAGCTTTCCGCCTTAGATTTTCTGGAGAGAACCGAAATGGATGCCAAGGTCAGCCAGCAGGAGATTGCTCAGGCTTCCGCCAAGGCGAAAAACTCTGTCCCCTACCCCGGCACGCGGCTTGGCCAGAACTTTGCCATGGTTTCTCGGTTGATCGCGGGCGGAATGCCGACGCGGATTTACTACCTTTCCCAAGGCGGATTCGACACCCATACCCAGCAAGCTCCGGCGCATGAGCGTTTGCTCAAGGAGATGGGTGACGCAGTGGCGGCGTTTCTCGCGGATCTCAAGGCCCACGGCAATTTAGGCCGTGTCTCCCTAATGACCTTTAGTGAGTTCGGTCGTCGGGTCAAAGAGAATGCCAGCGGTGGAACCGACCACGGTGCAGCTGCCCCCCTCTTTCTCGCCGGTGGCGGAGTGAAGGCGGGATTACTTGGTCAAATGCCCTCCCTTGCCCCTAAAGATCTTTTTGACGGAGATGTGAAGTACAACACCGATTTTCGCTCCGTTTACGCAACGATTCTAGAAAAGCATCTGGGCGTGAAGTCTGCCCCAATACTCAAAAAGGATTTCTCTACGATCCCAGTTTATGCCTAAAGAAAAACCCCGATGGGGTTGCCATCGGGGTTTTCGTGCAACGTGGGTTGCGGCAGTTTTTAGACGTCGTAGTACATGAAAAACTCATACGGATGGGGACGGAGACGCAGGGCGTCGTAATCCTTAACCCGCATTTCTACGATGGTATCCACCATGTCCTTGGTGAAGACGTCTCCCTTGAGCAGGAACTCGTGATCCTTTTCCAGGGCTTGTGCTGCGCCGAGCAGTGAATCAGGGGCACTTGGAACCTTGGCCAGCTCTTTGGGAGGAAGCTCATAGAGGTTCTTGTCGAGCGGATCGCCGGGATGAATCTTGTTCTGAATGCCGTCCAATCCCGCCAACATCTGCGCCGCACAGGCGAGATAAGGATTGGCTGCGGGATCCGGGGTGCGGAACTCAATTCGCACCGCTTTCGGATTGGATGAGTAAGTCGGAATCCGAATCGCGGCACTACGATTTCTTGCGCTATAGGCAAAGTTTACTGGCGCCTCGTACCCTGGAACCAGCCGCTTGAAGCTGTTGGTTGTCGGGTTCGTGATGGCAGTCAATGCCCGCGCGTGCTTGATGATTCCGCCGATGTAGTAGAGAGCGAGTTCGCTCAAGTTGGCGTACCCCTTCCCGGCAAAGAGCGGTTTGCCGTCTTTCCAGATGCTTTGATGACAGTGCATCCCCGAGCCGTTGTCTCCGAAGAGAGGTTTAGGCATGAATGTCGCTGTTTTCCCGTGACGACGGGCCACGTTGCGCACGACATATTTATAGAGGTTCATCTTGTCCCCCGTGCGGACCAGCGTGTCGAAGCGGATATCGATCTCGGCTTGTCCGGCGGTCGCAACTTCGTGGTGTTGCCGCTCAATCTGCACACCGAGATCTTCCAGCATCAGGGTGATTTCGTTGCGAATATCCTGTTGAGTATCGGCAGGGGGTACTGGGAAGTAACCCTCCTTGTGGCGGATCTTATATCCGGTGTTCGGCATTTCTTCGCGACCGCTGTTGAAGATGCCCTCGGCGGAGTCGACCTGATAAAAGGAGCCCCTTGAAGAGGAATCGTACCTTACATCGTCAAAGATAAAGAATTCCGCTTCCGGACCAAAGAAAGCGGTGTCGCCGATCTTGGTGCTTTGCAGATATTTTTCTGCGCGGATGGCGATACTACGGGGGTCCCTTTCGTAGGTCTGCATCGTGATCGGGTCGATGACGGTGCAAACAAGGCTCAACGTGGGTTCCGCGTTGAAGGGGTCGAGCATGGCCGTGGCAGGATCGGGCAGTACGAGCATGTCGGACGAGTTGATCGACTTCCACCCACGGATGGACGAGCCGTCGAAGCCTAAACCTTCTTTAAAGGTCGACTCCTCAAGCTCGGCAAGGGTGGTGGTGAAGTGCTGCCAGGTTCCGGGAATGTCACAGAATTTGTAGTCTACGAGACGACAGTTGTGCGCCTTGGCAAAGGCCAAGACTTCTTTGCCCGATTTTGCGTTAAGATGTTTTTCAGTCATTTGTATTTCTCCTTTATTTGAAAGACGTGAATTGCCCCTAGGCACTTCAGACCGCCTTTTCTCCTCTGTCCTCGGTTCGGATGCGGATGACCTCATCCAAAGGTAGGACAAAAATCT
>CAMBGW010000078.1 GCA_945866245.1 Verrucomicrobia subdivision 6 bacterium
CAAGCGTGGATCGCCATTGGCCAAATCGACCGCGCCCGAGAAAAGCCGGCCGATGCAGCCCTTGCCTTTGAAAAAGCTCTCGACCGCGGGGGCGAGCCCGAATCCTATCTCACTGCCGCCAGGGAATATCTCGCCTCGGCAAAATCTGCTCAATCCCTACCCACCGCCTCCCTCCGGCTACGAGATTCCGTACGCGACCGTGAAAGTGATGACGAGAAAAGAGGCCGTTATGCCCCCGCGCTGCTCCTCCTTGCCGCAAGTGCCCTCGATTCCGGAAATGCCGAAGCCGCCATCGCTGATCTGGATAGTTTGATGAAAACCTATCCCACTTCGCCTGCCCTGCCCGCGGCTACCCTCCTACTAGCCGAAGCCTTGGTTAAACAAGGCCAACCCGCTGTTGCACGAGAAAAGCTCGAAGCACTTCTTTTACGGGAAAATCTTCTTCCAGAGGTTCTTTACCAAGGGCAAGCCGCACTTGCTAATCTGCTTTTACAGGAGGGCAAAGCGTCGGAATCTTCCGCCCTTTGGGAAAAGGCAGCCGCCTCCGCTCCCGATCCCAATCTATCGGAGCAGGCTTACTTTAACGCCGCCCTCGCAGCCGCCCGTCAGCCCGACCCTGCTACCTTTGGGCGCCTAGAAGAGCTCTTCACCAAGAAATACCCTGAAAGTAGTCGTCGGGCCGCCTTCGCCCTAGAAAGAGGCCGCATGCTCGAAAGCAAAGGGGATTCCCCTGCCAGTCGGTCTGCTCTGGCCGAAGTTTCAAAACTTCCAGGCTCTGAATCCCTCAAGGATGAAGCTGCTTTGCGTCGCGCTAGCTCCCTCCTCCGTACGGGCGATTACCCCGGTGCAATTAATGCTTTTGCTGAATTCGAAAAGAGTTTTCCCAAATCGAATCTACTACCCCAAGCCCTTGCCTCCGGAATCGAGGCCCGCCTTCGACAGCGGGAACTCACGGGAGCTCAAGCTCGATCCGAGTTTGCCAAGATCCTGGCTCGATTTCCCGAGAGCAGTCTGGCGCCCTCCCTTGCCTTTCAGATTGGTCAAACCCACTACGAGGATAAGAATCACGGCGAAGCCCTCTCCAGCTTTCGCGAAATGGCCGCCAAGTTTCCCAAGGATCCCTTAGCCGATGACGCACTCTACTACGCTGGGCTCAGCGCTCTGGCACTTGGCAATCCTGAGGAGGCCGTAAAGCTCTTCCGCGCACTCCCTGAAACATCCCCCCTTCGGCTTGATGCACGATTGGCTGAAATTGATGCCTCCCGCACTTCGGGCGACTACCCCGGCGGCCTACAGATCGCCAACTCACTTCTTGCCAATAAAACCCCCGACCAACGAGCGTGGGTCGAAATCACAAAACGACGCCTTGCCTGTGAGTTCGCCATCGGAGGCACCGACCGTGCCAGCCTCGAACGAGCCACCTCGACCGCCTCTGCCCTAATCGCAAGCCCAGCAGCCGACGCGGCAGATCGAAACGAGGCCGGTTATATTCGTGGCAAATCCCTCGAACAGCTCGGGCGGGAAGAAGACGCCCTGCAGGCTTATCTCGACGTCCTCTACGCAAAGCAATCCACCCCCTCTCCTGGTACCGCCCAGCCCGAATACCTCTGGTTTGCCCGAGCAGGAGCCGAGGCGGCAAGACTCCAGGAAAAAAAGGGAGATTTCCGAGGTGCCCTGGCCATTTATCGAATTCTTGAAAACGCAGGTGGCCCAAGCCAGCTAGCCTTCACGCGGAAAATCGAAGATCTCCGCAATCGCCACTTTTTGTGGAGTGAACAGTAGCCCTCAAAAGCCGGTCCGCTTACGGTTCTCACTCTTTTGTAGAGATCGTAACAATCGCCTCCTTGGGGCCACACTTTTTGCTCAAAATAGGCGCCGATCTGCTATACTTTTACTACTTGCATGAAATCCAAGCACCCACATCCAACAACCCCCTCTGCGACTGAGCCAAAACCAGCCTCCGCCGACCCAGAACCCACACCACCCGCCCTTTCTCCAGCTGAGCAAGCCGCTGCTGAAATTGCCTCTCTCAAGGACCAGCTTCTCCGGGCACGTGCCGATTTCGAAAATAGTCGCAAACGCCTTGTTCGTGAAAAAGAGGAGTCCCTCCGATACGCCAACCAATCGATCCTCGCCGATCTACTTCCCCTCTTGGATCATCTCGAGCTTGGTCTGCAGGCGGCCACTTCCACCGCAGACGCCGCTTCCGTGGTGGCTGGAGTAAAGCTGATTCAAACCCAATTTGAGCGGTTCCTTACCGATCACGGGGTCACACCCATCGATGCTCTCGGTAAACCGTTTGACCCCAATTGGCACGAGGCCTTAGGCCAAGAGCCTGCAGCGGGCAAAGCAGAGGGCACCGTTCTTCATCTTCGTCGGCGAGGCTTCAAACTGGGGGATCGCCTCCTTCGCCCCGCCAGCGTGATCACCGCAGCTCCACCCGCCTCCTAAGCCGTGTCATCAAAAAAAGATTACTACGAGGTCCTCGGAACACCGCGAACCTCGACTGCAGAGGAGATTAAAAAGGCATACCGTAAACTTGCGGTGCAACATCACCCAGACAAACACAAGGGCGACAAAAAAGCGGAGGAAAAGTTTAAGGAGATTGGGGAGGCCTATGAGGTTCTCTCCGATCAGCAGAAGCGCGATGCCTATGACCGGTACGGCCACCGCGCCTTCGCCCCAGGCTCGGGAATGGGAGGAGCAGGCGGTTTCCACGATCCTTTCGAAGTGTTTCGCGAGGTCTTTAGTTCAGGCGGCGGCGCAGGCGCAGGCATTTTCGGGGATATTTTTGAAGGTGCATTTGGTGGGGGTGGTGGAGGCAGACGCGGGAGTCGATCCAACCAAGGGTCCGACCTCCGCTATGACCTTGAGATCGATTTTATGGATGCAGTTCGCGGATGCGAAAAAGAGATTACCATTCGCCGACCGGTAAGTTGTTCCTCCTGCTCTGGCTCTGGAGCTGCCGCTGGCTCAAAAGTTGTCACCTGTACAACCTGTCGAGGACAAGGGCAGGTCGCAGTCAGCCGAGGATTCTTCTCCATCGCCCAAGCCTGCCCCAAATGTGGTGGCTCAGGACAATCGATTCAAACCCCATGCAAATCGTGCCGCGGGGAGGGTCGAGTTGAGGAAAATGCCCGAATCAAACTCAAAATACCCGCTGGGGTGGATACGGGTTCACGCCTTCGCTCCGCAGGCCAAGGGGAGGCAGGCTCCCGTGGTGGGCCCGCTGGCGATCTCTACGTTGTTCTCTCAGTGCAATCTCACCCCGTATTTGATCGGGAGGAGAATGACCTCACCTGCGACATTCCCGTCTCCTTTTCCCAACTCGCCTTAGGATCAGAAATCAGTATTCCAAGTTTGGATGGTGAGATGAAACTGAAGATTCCTGCAGGAACCTCCTCCGATAAGGTTTTTCGAATTCGCGGTCAAGGTGTCCCCTCAGTTTCTGGGCGTGGCCGTGGCGATCTCCATATTCGAATTCAAGTAGAGGTTCCTAAACACCTCAGCGCTCCACAAAAAGAAGCCCTCGAGCAGTTTGCTAAGCTATGTGATGAGCATACCCATCCCGAGGGGCACTCCTTCATTGAGAAGGCAAAGAAACTTTTCAAGGTGTAACTCGTGCCTGGTCACCGATTCTTTAATCCGGACTTAACCTCGGGAAAACTTTCCCCGGAGGAGGCTCATCACGCGGTCGACGTTCTCCGCCTTCGCTCAGGGGACTCTGCCGCCATCTTTGATGGAAAAGGAAGTGAAGCCAGAGTCCGTTTAACACAGGTCTCGGCGGAGGAAGTTTCCTACCAAACTCTCTCCACCAGCCGCACTCCGCCCCTCCCGTGCCGAATCCGCTTTGGCCAAGCTCTGATTAAACCCGCAGGCATGGATCTACTCATCCAGAAGCTGACCGAGCTAGGAGTTACCGAGATCTGGCCGATTGCCTCCGAGCGCTCCGTGCCAAAACCCTCTGGCGAAAAACGAATCTCAACTCGCTGGGACTCGATCGCCCTCTCCGCTTGCAAACAGTCAGGACAAAACTGGCTTCCAAAGATTCACGAGGCCGCCCCCCTGGATCACTTTCTCGCATCGCCCGACCCAGCTCCACCTGTGGGTCGAATCATCGGCTCCCTGCAGCCAGAGGCAAAGCCACTACCTACCCTCCTTGCCTCTGCCCGCCAAAGCGGCAAGCCCCTCGCTCTCGATCTTCTCATTGGCCCCGAAGGGGATTTTACCCCATCCGAATTAGGTCGCGCCCGGTCCGCAGGATTTCAGCCAGCTTCGCTTGGCCCCCTCGTTCTTCGCTCCGAAACCGCCTCTCTCTTTCTCGCCTCCGTACTCCATTACGAGTTTAACCTGCCCCATTGAAACCACGCCTCGTTTGCACCGACTTCGATGGGACGTTAGCCGGAGAAAACCTGGAGGAGCCTCTGGCTCCCGAATTCTTTACTTGGCTTACTAGTTCGCGAAAAAAGAACGAGATCGCTTGGGTTGTGGCCACGGGGCGGTCTTGGGAAAGTCTTCGGGAAGCCCTCCTCTTTCACAAGGCACCGCTCCTGCCCGATTGGATCGTGACGGTAGAGCGCGAAATTCATCAGGTCAAAAAGGGTGAAGCCCACTCTTTGGAAGCTTGGAACAAGTGCTGTGCTGAAACTCACCAAGCGCTCTTTGGCCGACATGGAGCTCTTTTAGAACGAATCGAGCGTGAAATTGGATCGACCGATGAAGTCACCGTAATTCCCGACGCCGGTGCCATCGGTCTCGTCGCAGGCTCACAAAAAAGCATCGATCGTACTGACGCCTTAGTGAACGAGATTATTCGGGATCATCCAGAAATTTCAACCGTCCGCAACGGCCCCTACTTCCGCTTTGCTCACGTGGATTACCACAAAGGCTCCTGCCTTGCCGAGATTCAGAAGCTATTAGATCTTACCCCTTCCTCCACTTTCATCGCGGGTGATAACCTGAACGACTTGCCCATGCTCCAACGCAAATTCGGTCACTACCTTGCTTGCCCCTCAAATTCTGTCCCAGAGGTCATTACCCAAGTCAAAAAAGAAGGCGGGTATATTGCCTCCCAGGAGGCAGGCGCGGGTATTGCTGAGGCTCTATTTCACTGGTTCCCAGTAACTCAATGATTTTTCACACGGAAAACTCCCCCACATCAAATCCTTCTTCTAGATCGCATTTTTTTCCTTAAAGTTCACCTATGCCGCGCCGAACCGACATCCAATCGATCCTTATCATCGGCTCTGGACCTATCATCATCGGTCAAGCCTGCGAGTT
>CAMBGW010000079.1 GCA_945866245.1 Verrucomicrobia subdivision 6 bacterium
CTCGAGGTGGGGGAGTTTCGCTTGGGAAAAACGGTGTACCGAGGCGTAAAGTTTCCTTGGGTAACCGATGGGAAAAAGTGGATGGTGCAAGGGTTTCAGATTCTGGGAGTCAATGGCAGCTTGGATGTTCAGCTAAAATTTGATGGGAAAGCGGAGCTTTTAGGCAGCGTACGGAGTGACTTAGACCTGGAAGGTTTCAAAGTATGGTTCGGTCCTGGGGCGGCTCCGTTTTGGGAGAGTCTCAAGTTACGCAGTCCGCCTCGAATTACGGCTGAAGTGACGGGTGCGGGGCTCAATCTGGATCTGATCCGTGCCGAGGGGCGTGTGGAGGTGCAGAACTTATCCTATAAAGGGGTGGAGATGGAAGAGTTGGCGGGAAATGTCATTTTGGCGGGAGGACAGTTGACGGTGAAAGAGCTGAAAGTGAAATCATCGGGTGGCGAGGGAAGTGGGGATTTTGTTTATGGCTTTCGGCCAGAGAGGGTGAAGTTTCTGGGAACGAGGTCGACACTACCGATTCGGGAGTTTTCCACTATCTTTGGAGCTAAATTTCAAAAAATGATGGAACCGTATGATTTCCAAGGGCGGCCTACGGTGGTGCTGCAGGGGGAGGTGGATTTAGAGGGTGAAGGGGGTTCGGACATGAGTGCGAAGGTTCTAGCTCCTGAAGGGATGAAATATAAGGTGGCGGGTAAGGTTTTGGAATTTACGGGGATGGACATGGTGGTGGAGGTCAAGGGAAGGAAGGTCTTTGTCAAAACAGAGAAGGGAAAACCGGCGAATGTTTTAGGGGGACGGGTGGAGGTGCTGGTCGAAGTGGATGGTGCTGAGAAGAGGCAGACCACGGAAATTAAACGAATTCAGGGGGTTAGTTTTGCTCGATTGGTAAAAACCTATTTCGATTTTGAGGGTTATGAGGGCAAGTTTAGCGGAAATATCTCGTTGCGTGGTCCAACAGAAAACTGGCGTGAGTGGGCGGGCTCAGGTCGGCTCTTGGTGGATGAGGGTGTTTTGCCGGGTATGGGAGCATTTGCTTCTGCGATGAATGCACCGGCGGAGTGGGTGGGTTTAACCGATCAAAATGCGGATATGGATTTTGATTTAGTGAAAGGAAAGTTGGAAGTGAAAAAGTTAAACATCGAATCGACCCTGGTGGTGACAACGGGGCAGGGGGTGTACGACATGACGGAGGATCGCATCGAGGATTTTGTCATGAGGCAAAATCTGCGGGGTCCAGCTGGAGTGCCTTTCTTCATCGTGAGTCAGATGTTTCAGTATGAGGGGAGCGGATCTTTAAAGAATCCGGTTTGGAAGCTGAAGGGTACGGACGAGCAGTGAAGAAAGATGGAGTGGTGACACGTTGGGGATTACATACGTCGGTCGCGGGTGGGTGGGGGGAAATGCTGCGAAGAGCTCAACGGATGGAGGAAACAGCGGCGCAGGTTTTTGTAAAAAGTAATCGGCGATGGGAGATGCCAGGGTTGGAAGAGGGGGAGGCGGAGGCTTTTCAAGCTGGGCAGCAGAAACAGGATTTATGGGTTTGTTCGCATGCGGGTTATCTGATCAACGTGGCTGGAAGTACTGCGACGCGAAAGCGGTCGATCCAAGCACTGGCTGAGGAGATTGAGCGAGCGGAAGTGTTGGGGTTAAGGGCGGTGGTGGTTCACTGTGGGAGTCGGGGGGAAAGAGAGGCAGGGGAGGCAAGGCGAATGGCGATTGCGGGATTTCGGGAAGCCTTGGAAAGATCGAAGACAAAGCGGGTTCTTTTGGCTTTAGAAAATTCGGCGGGGCAGGGGTCGTCCCTAGCGCGGAATATTGGGGAGTGGGGGGAGTTGGTGGGTGGGCTGCCGAAGGGGCGAAGAGCGGCTTGTTTCGATACGGCGCATGCCTTTGCTGCAGGGTATGATTTGCGATTGACCGAGGGTCGAGAGAAGTTGCGGGGAGAGTTTTTGCGAGAGATTGGGGTTGAGTATTTAGCGGTGATTCATGCGAATGATTCAAAGACGGAATGTGGTTCTGGGGTGGACCGGCATGAACATCTGGGGCGCGGAAAAATCGGGGCGAATGGCTTAAGGGCTTTTCTTCGAGATGAGAGTTGGGTGGGAATTCCCCGCATTGGGGAGTTACCGCCTGGGGAGAAGGAGGATCGGGAAAATCTGGCCTTTTTACGGGGTTGCTGTTCGACGACATAAGTTTGTTCAAATCGGGTCAAAGCTGGTAGAAATTCGAGAATGAAGGCAGCAGATTTACGGGGAATTTTAACCTACATTCCCAGTTTTCGGGATAAGCTCTTTGTCCTCAGTGTGGATAGTGCGGTACTGGAGGATGAAAGAGCGGCGAGTTTATTTTTGGATATCTCGGTTTTGCGGAGCCTGAACATTCGGGTGGTGCTGGTGCACGGGGCGAGTGCGAGAATTAAAAAGATATCTGGGGAGATGAAGGTGAAGGTTACCAACTTAGATGGGTTAGGGGTAACGGATGAGGCCACTTTGCGGGTAGCGGAGAGGGCGGCGAATTCGTATAGCCATGATATTTTGCAAAATCTGGCGGATGCGGATTTGCGGGGGGCGGTGACGAATGCGGTGATTGCGCATCCGGCTGGAATTCTGGGTGGGGTGGATCAGCAGTGGACGGGTCGAGTGGAGCGGGTGGACACCAGATTTCTGGAGACGCTGTTAGAGAATGGGATTATTCCGGTGATTCCTCCGATGGGGGTAGACGGGGACGGGCGGACGTATCGGGTGAATTCGGACGGGGTGGCCCTTGAGGTGGCAGAGGCATTAAAAGCGGAGAAACTGATTTTCCTAACGGGAAGTGGATCGTTGCCGATGAGTGGGAAGAAGCCGGCTCAGTTGTCGGTCGAGGAGGCGACGGAGTGGCTCAAGAAAAAGAGGGGGGAGTTGAGTGGGGAGATTGCCTCGAAATTAGAGCATGGATTGAGGGCGTGTAAGGAGGGGGTAAGCCGAGCGCATATTTTGGATGGGTTGGCGGACGATGCTTTATTGGAGGAGTTATTTTCGAGCGAAGGTGTGGGGACGATGGTGTATGCGGACGAGTACACTGAGATTCGAAAAGCGCTGAAGAAGGATGTGCGGTCGATTATGAGATTGATCGGCAGTTCGGTGGCAGCTGAAGAGCTGGTGAAGCGGACGCGGACGGAAGTTGCGGCGGCGATTGGGGATTACAGCATTTTTGAGATCGATGGAAACATGGTGGGCTGTGTAGCGGTGCATCCTTTAGAGGGGAAAATGGCGGAGATGGGATGCTTATTTGTAGCTTCGGGGCATGAGAACAGCGGAATTGGTCGAAAGTTAATGCTCTATGCGGAGAGTCGGGCCAAAGAGATGGGGATGAAAAAGCTTTTAGCGCTTTCGACTCAGGCGTTTAACTATTTGCAAAGCAAGGGTGGATTTACGGAGGGGACGGTGGATGTTTTGCCTCCGGAAAGAAAAGCTTCGTATGAAGTGAGTGGGCGAAATTCGAAAATTTTGCAGAAGGATTTGTAGGTAATTTTAACCTGGGGGCCAATTCATGGGGCGCCCTCCCAGTAAATGAAGATGGAGGTGCGGGACAGTTTCTCCTCCGTCGGCGCCATTATTGATGACGAGGCGGTAACCGGTTTTTTCTAGGCCGGTTTGGCGGGCGACGCGTTGGGCGGCAGCGAAGAGGTGGGTGAATATGATATGATCCTCTGCGGGAACGGCTCCATGGCGGGAGTGATGTTTTTTGGGGATGAGAAGAATGTGAGTCGGGGCTTGGGGAGCGAGATCTCGAAATGCCAGGATGTGATCGTCTTCGTAGAGGATGTCGGCCTGAGCTTCGCGGTCGACGATCTTTTCAAAGATCGTTTTGGCCATGATCGTTACCAGATGGTGAGTTCGAGGAGTGTGGGACTGAGAGTACGGGCGCGGGCGCGGATAAAGTGAACGATTTCGTCGCTTAAGCGTTGGCAGGAGTTGCGCCAAGAAGAGGAGCCGGTGAGTGAGAGGACGCAGGAACGAAGGCCTTCCAAGCGGAGGGCGGAGGCAAGGGACGAGACTTTTTCATCCACGAGGGAGGCGAGCTGCTGAAAGAAGAGAATTTCGAAAGGGGCTTGCTGAGCCAAAGTGGCCAGATTGATCGAGGGGGCGGAGGAGATGAGTTCGAAGTGGCGGGCGATCGCGGGGCAACCGATGCCCGTCAGGGAGCGACGAAGGATGAGTTCGAGAGTTTCGCGTTCGATTTTAGGACGACGGAAGTCGTGGCTGAGGTAGTGGAGGACGGCACGGGCGACTTCGGTGGCGAGGGGCCATGCATCGTGCCCGGCAAGAGTGGCAGCTTTCTCGATGGAGAGGACGAGCCAGTTCTCGCTTAAGCGCGCGGGGGAGCCCCCTGGGATAGCGACCAGGGGGAGAGCGGTAGGGATGGGTTTTTTAGCGGGCACCGAGATTTTTTACTTCGCTGACAAAGTCGCGGGCGTCGCGGAATTGGCGATACACCGAGGCAAAGCGTACATAGGCGACATCATCCATTTTTTTCAGGCAGTCCATGATTTTTTCACCAATAGCTGTGGTGGGAATCTCCCTGCCGTATTTCTGTTCGAGGTCTTCCAGTACTTTATCGACGGTTTTTTCGATCAGTTCGGGGCTGACCGGGCGCTTTTCGCAAGCTTTTTGGAAGCCGAGGACAAGTTTGCGGCGGTCAAAGGGTTCGTAGCGTCCGTCGCGTTTGACGGCTCGAAGATCTTCACGCTCGATCTCTTCATAAGTGGTGAATCGATAGTTACATGAGAGGCACTCCCTGCGGCGCCGAACAACGGCACCATCCTTCCAGGGGCGCGAATCGATCACTTTATCTTCTTCGATATTACATTTTGGACATTTCATACTACTCCTTGTGTTGAGTCGACACTACAAGTAGGTGGTATGGGGTCAATTAAATTTTATATGTAAAAACGTTATTTTATGTATAAATAAGGCATTTTCGTGATTTACAAAGCGTTGATAGACAATGCCCGATCGACTTATCTGCAAGCCCTTGGCAGGGTTGATTTAGTAAGTTGGGCTTAGATCAAAAGATCCGGACGGCCAGACGAAGATCTAGTGGTGGTTAGTTTGATTATCCTGAGGGGTCGAACGGCTGTGGCGAATGCCTTCAGTCACAATTAGCCAGATGACGATGCCGCCACAAAGGGCAAAGGCGGCGAGCAAAAAAATGAGACC
>CAMBGW010000080.1 GCA_945866245.1 Verrucomicrobia subdivision 6 bacterium
CTATTAGTGAAAAAAGGAAAAGTGAAGGAGAAGATTGTCGTACTTGCAGGTGTTGTGGAAATTCTTCCCGTTTTTGTGCAGATGCTGCAAGCCTTGGCGAAGGCACCGCAAATACTGATCTTTGCTCCCGAATCGGAGAAGGAGGGATTTGATGAGTGGGGACGGCTGGAGACGGCCTATTGGGCGAAAAGACAAGTGGGGCTGAACCGGGGGCAGATTCATCCTGTGGTCAGGGCGGGAGATCAGGCGGCGCGACTGGCGGAGATGGCGACCCAGTGGCCGGGGGCGACTTTTTCGATCTCGGAGGAAAGTTCGGTGGCTGGGATTCGGGAGACATTGCGGGAGTCGGGTATGGAGACTCATTGGGCCGAGGGAAAAAAGATGGGTGAGGGACGAGTGGCAGGTTTTCTTCGAGCGGTAGCGGATTACGTTTCGCGGGATTCGAAGGAACCCGCCTCCTGGCAAGCGGCCGCTTGGTTGGCACGGCATCCAGATGGGCTTGGGGGGAAGGTTGTCGTCGCAAAAAAACTGGATGATTACGCCGCAGATCATATTCCACAGACCTTCGACCCAACCGAAGGAGCTGAAATAGGGGAGATTGGGATTCAACTCGATCAAACGGTTGGACTATTTCCTGAAGAAGCGAGTGCATTGGACCAAGCGGAGAAGGTATCGCAGATGTTAACCAAAGTGTATGGAGAGATGGAGGTAAACTTGGACGTCCCGTCAGGGAGAATGATGAGGGATTCACTGCAAACGGTGCGAAAGGTCATGGCGGAGTTGGGAGGATTAGAACTGCCTTACCTTAAAAAAATTCCGATGGGGGAATATTTGCGGTTGGTGTTGGCCGAGATGGAGGGCGAGCAAGTTCCCGAGCCGGCCCGAGAAGGAGCGGTTGAGCTGGTGGGTTGGCTCGAGTTGGCGGAGGAGGATTCACCCTCCGTTGCGGTGGCCTCCTTTCATGAGGGAGCCGTCCCAAAAAGCATCACTTCGGATGAGTTTTTGCCAGGGCATTTGCGGGAAATCCTTGGGGTGAACGATAATGAAAATCGCTATGCGCGGGATGCCTATGCCTTGGCGGTAATTGTTGGAACGAGGGAGAAGGGACGAGGAGTCGTGGGATTGATTGTGCCTTCGTTTAACTCCGCAGGAGATCCGGTAAAGCCTAGCCGACTCCTCCTCGCAGGATTGAGCGGAAAGGAGTTGGCCGCACGGGTTCTCGCCTTGATGGAGAAGAGCGAAAAAAGGAGGAATGGTCCAGCAGGGGGTGGTGGGCAAGGATTTGGGGCGCTCAGTCCGGGTACGGAATTGATTTCGCGAGTATCGGTGACGGCGTTTCGAGATTATCTGATGAGTCCTCGGTATTTCTATTTCCGCAGAGTGTTACGCTTGAAAGAGGTGGAGGATGAGCCGGGGGAGTTATCCGCGATGGGATTTGGAGTATTGATTCACTCAGTGGCAGGAGCGTTTGCTCGGGAGGGTTCGATTCGGGAAAGTCATCAAGAGGAGGAAATCTTCCACTTTCTGAAGGAGGAGCTGGCCCGCCAAGTGAAGAAACAGTTTGGGAGGCGTCCGAAAGCGGCTGTGGGTTGGCAGATTGAAATGGCGGAGGAGAGGCTTCAGGCTTTTGCCCGAGTGCAGGCACGGGAACGTGCGGCTGGATGGAAAATTGTTGTTTCGGAGGAGGAGGGGACGGAGGAGAAGCGGGCCGAGGTTGGCCTTCTCGATTCCCAAGGGAGAACTCTGATCATTCACGGTCGTCCCGATCGAATGGATCAAAATGAAAAGAGTGGGCGGTGGAGAATCGTCGACATCAAGACGAGCTCGTCAGCGCAAGCCCCCGATCGAGCACACTGCGGGGCAGATGGAAGGTGGAAAGATTTGCAGATGCCACTCTATCGAGAATTGGCGCCGAAGGTGTTGGGAAAAAAGGGAAAAGATTGGAATCCGGGTTTGTGTGATTTGGTATATTTTCAGCTGCCTAAAGATGGTGAAAAAGCGGGGATTTCCCAGGCGATGAGTGAAGGGGTAATCACCGGGGCAATGGAGAAAGCAAAAGAGGTTGCGGGCTGCATTCTGGATGGGAAGTGGGATGGGTTGGGTGAGTTGGACGGAGAGAGTGTTCATCCGACATTTCTTTCCTTGTGTGGGCAGGCGGGCATTCCGCAGGAAGCGGAGGAGGAGGGGGAAGAGTGAGCCAGAAACCGATAACACCCACGACTTTGATCTCCGCTTCAGCAGGGAGCGGAAAAACATATCAACTGGCTGGAAGATTTCTGCGAGTTCTTTTAGAACCCGATCCATCGGGGGGACGAGTGGATCCCACTTGCGTGCTTGCCACCACTTTTACGAGGGCGGCGGCGGGGGAAATTCTTTCGCGGGTGTTGGGCTGGTTAGCGAGAGCGGTGTTCGACCCGGAAAAAAGACATCAATTGGGTACGGTTCCAGGAGCGAAGAGTGAGCCGACGGCGGCGGAGTGTGCCGAAGTACTTCAGGCGATGACACAACGGATGCACCGGCTGCAGATTGGGACGATGGATGGAATCTTTGCCAAGGTGGCCCGTTCGTTTGGTCCTTCCGTTGGATTGCCCTCGATTTGGACGATCGCTCTGCCTGAAAAAGCGGCAGAGCTTGCTGAATCAGCTGTGGATGAGCTGCTGGAGGGAAAATCTGGTCTACGGATTCGCAAAGCGTGGAGAAAGTTTAAGGGCAAGGCTCCTGCCCTCGGGATGAGAGCGCAGTTGATGGAGGAGTTTGAAGAGTTGAGGCTGGAGCTTCGTGGAATTGTGAGTGATGGAGCGTGGGAGAAAGATGCTGGCCCCTTACGCTTGGCGGAGAAGGAAGCGGAGCGATTAAGAAAATTCCTTGCTGTGTTTGCTCCTCCGAAATCGAGGCACTGGGCCGGGAACATGGAGAAGCTTCAGCAGATGTTGGTGCGGCCACCTCGTTTCGTGGATCTACTCGATTCCTCGGTTTTGCGGAGGATGGCGTTGGGAGAGCGAAAGTTCGATAAGTCAGATATGCCTGAGCCTTTCGTTCAGCATTTTTCCGGGGTGGTAGAAAGTGCGAAAAAAGAGATGATCCGTTTGCATCATGTTCGGGAGTCGGCCTTGCTTGCTTTAGCAGAGGAGTATGACCGTGCACGCTCGGCTCAATCCTACGGTTCGGGTTCCTATACGTTTCGAGAGATCGAGGCAGCTGCCTTGCGAGTAGCCAAGGGTCGTAAATCGGACGATTTATACTTTCGATTAGATGGAAGGATTGCGCACCTTCTGTTGGATGAGTTTCAAGATACCAGTCGGGGTCAGTTTGGATTCTTTGATCCCCTTTTGCAGGAGACGGTGGCGAAGGGGGGTCATGTGCTGGTGGTGGGAGACCGCAAACAGTCGATTTACGGTTGGCGTGGATCGGATCCGCGCCTTTTACGAGAAGTGGAGGGACTTCTCCCTGGGGTCAACCGAGAGGTTTTAAGCGAGAGCTTCCGTTCGAGTCGGGCGGTACTGGCTGCGGTGGATCAGGCTTTTGAGGGGTTGGAGATGTCCGCACTCTTTCATGAAAAAGGAAAAGAAAAGATTTCCCTGTCTCACGCTGCACGAGAGTGGAGTGAGGATTATCAGAAACATCGATCTGCCCCTCAGGCGGCCAGCCAGTCGGGCAAGGTTGTTCTCTATGTGCGACCAGGAGGTAGCTCGGATGAGGTGAGAGCGGCGGTGCTGGCTCAGGTGGTTGAGCGGGCGAAATTCCATAGTGAGAAGGAGAAGGGTAGTTTGGGTATTCTTTGTCGGACTCATGCGCTGATTCCAGGAATTTTGGCGGGATTGAAGCGGTGTGGGGTGGAGGCAAGTGGCGAGGGTGGAAATCCGCTTACCGATAGCCCCGCGGTGGAGATGATTTTATCAATGCTAACGTGGCTAGATCATCCGGGTCACAGTGCGGGGCGGTATCATGTTTGTGCAGGGGGAATGGCGGAGGTCTTTGGGTGTGCTGAGGTGCCGGCTTGTCCTCCAAAGGAGGATCCGATCGGCCATGAGTATATTCAGAGGTTGAGGAAAGAGATTGTGGAGAAGGGATTAGCGGAGGTTTTGGCGCTATGGGTAAGGCAAAAGATGTGGAGGGAGTTTGGGACGGCCCATGATCAGATGCGTTGTGCTCAGTTGGTGGAGATTGCCCGTTCCTTTGACGAGGGCGGTGGCGGGAGGTTGGCGGAATTGATTCGCCGAGTGCGGACAGAGAGAGTGGAGAATCCGCGGGCGGCGCAGGTGAGGGTGATGACGGTGCACGGGGCAAAGGGTTTGGAGTTCGATCGGGTTATTTTGGCAGATTTAGATCGGGGATTGAGTTCGGGGGGCAGGGGGAAAACGAAAATTCGGGTTGAGGCCGGGCGAGTGGAGATATTGGTGAGTGAGGCGGATGCGGAGCTGATGGGGTTTGTCGATCGGTGTGACCAGGTCAAGAGGGAGGAGTTTATGGAGGCGCTGAGTGTTTTGTATGTGGGGCTAACTCGGGCAAGGCGCGATCTGGAAGTGATCGTGGGCGGACCACGGAAGGGGGAGAATCTGAGTTTAGGCAAGATTTTGCGAAGTCAGTGGGGTTGGAGTGAGGATGAGGAGGAGGGGGAGTTGGAGATAGGCAGTTCGAAGGGGGAATCGTTTGCGGCAGGGAAGAAAGTGAAGATACCTGAGGATCGTGGGATTGGGGTTGAGGTTGGGGTGGCACCTCGCAAATCGGAGATACGGTTTGAGTTGGAGAGCCCTTCTTCAAGAGAGGGCGGGGGAAAGGTGAAGTTGGCGCATGTGATTTCGCAGGGGAGCGGGAAGGCTTTGGATCGGGGGACTCGGATTCATGCGTGGTTGAGTCAAATCGAATGGCAGGAGGGTAAGAAGGCACAGACAAAGCGGTGGGTGGAGGAGGCGCCGGATTTGTGGCGGGGAGTGGAGGAGGCAGAGGTGAAGAAAGAAGTTTTGGAAGTAGCCCAGCAGGTAGAAAAAGGGATGAAGTGGGTTTTTGATAAAAAGGATTGGGAAAAGCGATGGGCGGGGGTGGTGAATTTGGAGGTGTGGAGGGAGAAAAGTTTTGCGGTGGTGTGGGAGAAAGATGGGAAGCGCAAAGTTCTCACGGGTACGTTCGACCGGGTGATCGTGGGGCGGGATGGAAAAGGAAAAGCGGTGGGGGC
>CAMBGW010000081.1 GCA_945866245.1 Verrucomicrobia subdivision 6 bacterium
CGCTGGGTTTGAAACAGCTGGTTTCCCACACGGAGGCGGGAGGGGTGTACACATGTGGGGAGTGGCCTGGGGCGGCCCAGGTTCTTTTGGCCCTCGCCTTGGTGCAGAACCGGACCGGATCTGGATGGCTGGTGGTGGTGGGGAGTGTGCGTGAGCAGGAGGAGATGGCGTCCGAATTGGAGGCTTGGGGTGAAAATCCGCTGCTGGTTCCAGAAGTGCATCGCGGCGGGGAGGGAGTGCGGGCCGATCCTGATCTGGAGGCGGAATGGCTTGGGGCATTGGGTCGGTTGGTGGGGGAGAGTAAGCCTCGGCTAGTCATCGTCACAGAAGGGGTATTGAAGGCGAAGCAACCTGATCCCCGTGCAGTGAAAAAAGGTTTACGCAGGATCGTGAGTGGTGAGGGTTTAGATCCGTTAAAGTTTGTTGAGGAGTTGGTAGAGGTAGGATATCGAAAGGTCGGAACGGTGACTGAAAGGGGTGAGGTGGCGCGACGTGGGGGGATCGTGGACTTATTTCCGACACAGTCGGACGTTCCCGTGCGAATGGAGTGGGGAGGGGATCGTGTAGAGTCGATCCGGCAGATCGATATTCATGAGCAGGTGGGGGTAGGTGAGGTTGGGGAGGTAACGCTCTTTTGTGGCCAAGCGAACGAGTTGCCCTGCCGATCTGATTTCCAAGACTATTTGGGGAGCGGATGGGGAAAATTGGCGTGTAGTGAAGTGGGTGAGGGAGAGAGGTTAGAGAACTGTTTTACGCGGCACGGATTGGCAAGTGAACCGGTGCGTGAAGCAGGGTTGGCAGAGGCGAGGAGGCGAAGGGTCGGGTCGGAGGTAAGGGCCTGGTTGATGCGAGGTTGGAGGGTGATTCTTTCCGGAATCAATCAGGGGGAGTCGGAGCGACTGGGGGAGTGGATGGGGGAATGCGATTTAAGTGAGGCAGAGATTGCCAAACTAGAGTTTGTTATCTCCGGATTAGGACGCGGGGTGGCTTGGCCAGAAGCCAAGTGGGTGATTTTGGCTGGGGCAGAGATCTTGGGTCGGACGGAGACGGGGCGAGGGTATCGGAGAGGGAAAAACTTAGCGGGTGAGAAGTGGAAACGTCCGGCTTTTGATTCTGGGGAGTTAAAGTTGGGAGACTACGCGGTGCATTTGCAACATGGGGTAGCGATTTACGAAGGATTAGGGGACAAACCGGGAGGAGCGGGGCAGTGCATCTCACTACAATACGCCAATGGGGGAAGACTTTATGTTCCGGTGGAGGAATCCTATCTGGTGTCTCGGTATGTGGGGGTGGGAAAGAAAAGGCCCACATTGGATACGTTGGGAGGTGGAAGGTGGGAGCGGGCTAGGGCCAAAGCGGAGAAAGCGGTGGAAGAGTTTGCGGCAACATTATTGCGTACTGCCGCTGAGCGGGAGGCGTTACCAGGGGTGGCCTTTCCACCGGATCATGAGTGGCAAGGAAAGTTTGAGTCGGAATTCGTCTACGTTCCCACAGGTGATCAGGTGCGTGCCATAGCGGACACAAAGACAGATATGGAGAGGAAGCGACCGATGGATCGTCTAATTTGTGGCGATGTGGGTTACGGGAAAACGGAGGTTGCCATTCGGGCGACCTTTAAATCGGTCATGGCCGGTAAGCAGGTGGTGATTTTGGCTCCGACAACCGTTCTCGCACAACAGCATGCACGAAATTTACGGGAGCGCTTTTCGGATTGGCCTGTGGTGGTGGAGGAGTTGAGTCGTTTTCGCACTGCCTCGGAGCAGAAAACGGTGGTTCGGGGTGTCGCGGATGGATCGGTGGACGTGGTGGTGGGAACTCACCGTCTTTTATCGCCCGATGTGCAGTTTCATCAACTGGGTTTGGTGGTGATCGATGAGGAGCAGAGGTTTGGGGTTAAGCAAAAAGAAAAACTAAAGGAGCGGTTTCGGAGGGTGGATGTTTTAACGCTTTCGGCAACGCCGATTCCGAGGACTTTGTATTTAGCGATGTTGGGGGCGCGGGATTTGAGTCAGATTGAAACACCCCCCCCGGGACGGCATCCTATTGAAACGGTGATTGCGGAGTATGACGAGAGATTGATACGGGATTGGATCAAGCGGGAAGTGGATCGTGGGGGTCAGGTCTATTATTTGCACAATCGGGTGGCCGCATTACCTGTTTTAGCGGCGAAGCTGCGCTTGCTCATTCCAGGGATTCGGGTTTCGATCGCGCATGGGCAGATGGGTGAGTCGGAACTTGAGGACGCGATGGGAAAGTTCTTTCGGGGAAAAGCGGATGTTTTACTCTGCACCACGATCATTGAGAGCGGACTGGATATTCCTAATGCAAATACGATTATCTTAGATCGAGCGGATCGTTTTGGATTAGCGGACCTGTATCAGTTGCGGGGAAGGGTGGGGAGAGCCTTACATCGGGCTTATGCTTTACTGTTGGTACCTCGGGAGCGGAGAAAGGGTGAGGCTGGTGAAAGGGTGGAAGCTCTGCAGATGCATGGTGGCCTGGGTGCAGGATATCGGATTGCCATGAGGGATTTAGAGATTCGTGGGGCAGGGAATCTGTTGGGGACAGAGCAGAGTGGGCATGTCGCGGTGATTGGGTTTGAGTTGTACTGCCGTCTTCTACGATCAGCTGTGGCACGAATGAAAAAAGGGGAGTGGCGCCCACCTCCAACGGTTCAACTGCGGTTAGATTTTCTCACATTACGAGGTGCCGAGGTGGGTGAGGGTAGGGCAGGAGCTTATTTGCCTGCCGGATATATTCCTGAAGTTCGGGAAAGAATTGAGGCTTATCGAGTAGTCTCGGAAGCGGGAAGCTTGGGTGAGTTGGGACGCATCGCTGGGCAGTGGCGGGATCGGTATGGTCCTTGGTGGGTGGAGGTGGCCCTGTTGTTGGCGTTTCATCGGGTGCGGGTAGCCGCAGGGGTTGCCGGAGTGACTCGACTCGAAACAGAGGGAGAGAAGATACGAGCTTGGAAAGGGTTAGAGCTCGAGATGGTGGGAGCCAAGTTGCCTCGTTTGACCGGTCAAACAGCACCCGATAAGCTTACCCAACTCGAAGGATGGCTAAGATGAATCCAATGTTTTATGGAATGGTAATTTTACTCTGCTGGGCAACCGCAGGAGTGGGCTGGTCGCAAAATACGATTAACAATGGTGTGGCGGCTGTGGTGAACAGCGAGGCGATCACTTTTCGTGAGGTTTTGGCGCAAACACAAATGGAGGAGGACGATCTCCGTGTTCAGCAGCAGGCCGGGAAAATTACAGATGACGAAAGGAAACAGAGGATCAGGAGTCGACGAAAAACAGTTCTCGATTCGCTGATTGAGACCCGACTCATCATCCAGGATTACAAAAAGAAGGGGTATAACTTTCCCGACTACTATTTTGACCGGGAGGAAAGATCCCGAGTGCGTGATCAGTTTGGGGGAGATCGGCAAGCACTCGTGAAAACTCTGGAGGACCGAGGGATTACGATGGCGGATTGGAAAAAAAATATTCGCGAGACCTTCATCGTGCAACAGATGCGACAGATCAATGCCAAGCGGTTTATTACCATCTCTCCTCACATGATTGAGGCATACTATCAGGAGCATGTTCGGGACTTTTTACAACCAGACCGGGTCAAGTTGCGTATGATCTATTTATCGCCCGAAAGTGGAACTGAAGTGGAGGCGGTGGGAAAAGAGGTGCTCGGGCAGGTTGAGTCAGGAGTGGATTTTGCTCAATTGGCTAAAAAATATTCCGATTACAATCGAGCGGGCGGGGGGCTTTTCCAAGACAACGGTGGGTGGGTGGAGCGGGATGGATTAAAAAGTGACTTGGCTGAGGTGGCGTTTCAGCTGCGACCGGGTCAGGCCAGCGGGCTGCTGAGTCTACCGACTGCCCAAGGTACGAAGGCTTTTTATATTTTAATGGTTGAGGAGGTTAAAAAAGCCACAGTTACGCCCCTCACCAGCATTCGGGATGCGATCGAAAGTACGTTAGTGGCGGCGGAAAGTGAAAAAGTACAAAAGGATTGGATCGATCGTTTGAAGAGGGACGCCTACATCGAAAGATTCTTGTGAAGAACAAGCGGGTCGTGGTGGGAGTTACTTGGGGAGACCCCGCTGGAGTGGGTCCTGAGTTAGCGCGTCACGTTTTCAGGAAACTCGGACGTTCCTTGAGCCTTCGGCGAATCGGGCACGGAGAAAGTCGCCCGGGCAAGCCTACCTTAGCGGGAGGGAAGGTAGCCAAAGAGGCCTTAATGCAGAGTGTGGACCTGTTGCGATCGGGCGAGATTCAGGCCGTGGTCAACGGGCCTGTTTCTAAGGATTGGTTGGGGAAAGTGGGATTTCGTTTTCCAGGTCAGACCGAGTTTTATGCAAAGGCTTTCGGACTAAGACCTGATGACGTGACGATGATGATGATTGGGCCTCGTCTGAGGGTTGGATTGGCGAGCACCCATCTTTCGTTGCGTAAAGCGGTGCTGGGCCTTCGCGCAAAGCAGATTGTTAGAGCAGGAAAGCATTTAGGGGAGACCTTGCGAAGGCTGGGCGTCGCCAGGCCGAAGATCGCTGTGTGTGGATTGAACCCGCATGCGGGAGAGAGCGGCAAATTTGGCAATGAAGAAAAGAAAGTCGTTCTCCCAGCGATCCAGGAGTTAAGGAGGAAGACTCAATTTCGAATCTTCGGCCCCGAAAGTCCGGATGCGGTATTTCGGAGGGCTTGGATGGGGGAGTTTGATGGAGTGGTGGCCTTGTATCACGATCAGGGCCTGATCCCGGCGAAGTTATTGGATTTTGACGAAACGGTGAATGTGACAGCTGGTTTGCCCTTTGTGAGGTGCTCTCCGGACCATGGAACCGCTTTTGCTTTGGCAGGAAAAGGGAAGGCTCGACCGGATAGCTTTCTTGCGGCGGTGCGGTTGGCCCGAAAGTTGGTAAGTAAGACGTGAAGGTGGTGTCGGGGAGGGAGGCAATTGAGGAGTTAAATCGATCAGTCCCTGAAAGCGGCCTTTTTCGTGGCAAGAAGTGGAGGTGGTCGGATCAGCCTTGGACGTTGGACCCTGAAGAGGTCTGGTGGCTGGAGGGGTTAGGTAAAAAACTGGCAGTGTTTCAGCGGGCAGCGGATAAACTCTACAGAGCGAGTGTAGCGGGGGATGAATTCAGGTGGGTGTC
>CAMBGW010000082.1 GCA_945866245.1 Verrucomicrobia subdivision 6 bacterium
TCGGCGGAAGTCGCCTCCCCGGCTACCACAAGGTTTCGAAAAATATCTCGGCCGACGAATACGTCCACAAGGTGAAATCAGGCGAGTTAATCGATCCGGCCCTCACGGTTCACCTGCATGACGGTTGGGAACCCATTACTGCAATTCAAGGTTATCTTCCTCATGACACGGAAAGCGAAGGCTGGGCGGCGGTGATCCAATGGATTAACCCAACTTGCCCTCCTCCGCCAAACTGGGAGATTTCGAAAGTTTCGCGAAAAAAATAAAGTGGCAGTGGAGGGATTTGAACCCCCGACCCAAGGCTTATGAGTCCCTTGCTCTACCAGGCTGAGCTACACTGCCGCAGATGCTCCGTTCTACCTCCGCTAGGCACCTTCGCCAAGCTACTACCCACCCCCCCTGCCGTACAAATTGGGTCGTTCAGTGTGCTTCAACCCGCTAGCGCAGAAGGATGCGAATGCCTTGGCCCACCCGCTCGTGCCTGCTGACGCTCGCCCTGACTGCCGCCTCACTGGCAGCTCCCACCCACACCGTTCAAAAAGGTGAGACTTTTTACCAAATTGCCAAAGAACACGGCCTGACCCCCGACGCCCTTGGCAAAGCCAACCCTTTGGTCAATCCTCAGCGCCTTCATCCTGGCGATCTACTTCGTCTGCCCACTTCCGTACCCTCCCCATCCCCCGCTCCGGCGAAATCCGCCCCAACCACCCCGACCCAGCCTGCATGGGTAAAAATTCAAAAGGGAGATACCTTAAGCAAAATCTCCCGACAAACGGGTGTCTCCATTGAAGATCTCCGCCGTTGGAATCAGCTCAGCGATAACTCTCTCTCCATCGGCAAAATCCTCCGCCTCTCCCCACCCGCCCCCACCTCAAAGCCCGCCCCCGCGCCGAAACCCACCCCCGCCCCTCCCGCCCCGCCCAAGACCTCCTTTGTCTCCCCCGTCCGCCGCCAGATCGACTCGGCGCGCGATGACCTGCGCGACTGGGAATACATCGTCGTACACCACAGCGGAACGGGAGGTGGCAACGCACGAATCTTCGACGCCTATCACAAAGAGCGCGGAATGGAAAACGGCATGGCCTACCACTTCGTCATTGGAAATGGATCCGATTCGGGCGACGGGCAGATTGAGGTCGGCCAACGCTGGATCAAACAAATCCAAGGCGGCCACCTCGCCAGTGAGAGCCTCAACGAAATCGCCATTGGCATCTGCCTGGTCGGCGACTTTAGCCACCACCAACCAGATCCCCGCCAAACCGCAGCCCTGATCGAACTCGTTCAGTATCTACGCCAAATGCAATCCTCTCCTCGTCTGAAATTTCGCCTCCATCGCGAGATCAATACCAAGCCCACCGAGTGCCCTGGCAAACTTTTCCCCTCTGCGAAAATTCACGAAATCTTGGATTGAGCCTCTCCCGCCAACGGCTGGAACCCCACCCACACCCGCCGCGTCCGCGGTCCATCGAACTCCGCAAAATAAATCATCTGCCATGTTCCAAATTTTAGCTTCCCCTTCTCGATCGGCCACGCGAGGTGATTCCCCACCATCGCCGCCTTCACATGGGCCGCACTATTCCCCTCCCCGTGCCGATACTCTCGATTCTCCCACGGAACCGCTTTCTCCAACGCCACCGCCATATCCCGCCTGACATCTGGGTCCGCCCCCTCCTGAATGGTTACCCCAGCCGTCGTGTGGGGAACTACCACTTGGAGCAACCCATCCCGCCACCCCCGACGCCCCGCCGCCTCCTCCAAGATTTGTGCTAAGGGCAAAAATTCGGTATGACTCCGTGTGTTCATGACCACTTCTTCCAGCATCGGGGGCATATGATTGTCGTAACAGGTGGAACCGGCTTTGTCGGGCGCGAAATTTGCCGCGCCCTGCGCGCCGAGGGTCTTCCCGTCCGCGCCCTCTCCCGCTCCGCTCCCACCCACCCTATCCCTGGGGTCGACTTTTTCCCTGCGGACATCACTCAACCCTCCGCCCTGCGCCACGCTTTCCAGAAAGCCCAAGCAGTCATTCACACCGTTGGAATCATTCACGAAACCCGCACGCAAACCTTTTCCCGCGTCCATCTCCAAGGCACGGCCAACGTCGTCGCCGCCGCCCACGCCGCCTCTGTTCCCCGGTTCCTGCACATCAGCGCCCTCGGCACCCGTCCCCATGCTGCCTCCCGGTACCACCAAACAAAATGGGGCGCCGAAGAGATCGTTCGCAAAAGTAGCCTCGCCTCCACCATCTTTCGTCCCTCTCTTATCTATGGAAAAGGAGATGCCTCCACCACCCAGCTCGCCGCCCTTCTTCGCCCCCCACTCTCTTGGCTTTCTGCGGGCCTTCTTCCCATTCCCGGAGGAGCGGATGTCACCCTCTGCCCCGTTTCAGTCTCCGCCGTGGCTGAATCCGTTGTTCGCTCCCTCGGCCAAGCCGAAGCGGTTGGAAAAACATTCGACCTTTGTGGCCCCTCCACCACCTTGCGCGAACTCGCACTCCAAGTTGCCTTAGCCCTCGGACTTCACCCCTCCTGGATCGAAAATTCCCCGGACGTTATTTTGGCTACCCTGCCTTGGATCTGGCTGACCCACCGAAAGCCGATCCTCTTTCCTGTCCCACTCAAACTCTGCCGCCTTTTTGCCGCAGTTGCCGAACGCACTCTGCCTCACCCACCCCTGACGACCGACCAGATTGTCATGCTGGAAGAGGGCCAAGTCGGGGATCCCGATCCCGCACGACAACTTCTCGGATTCCACACCCCTCCACTTTCCCAAGGATTGGCCTCCTACCTCGCCCCACGTACGGGCGGTGCGGCCGATCGTCGCCCGTGAGTGAAGCCAGCCGCGCCGCGCGTATTCGGAGAGTTCTTCTCACCGCACTCGTCTGTAATGCACTCCTCGCTGCTCTAAAATTCACCATCGGGTGGCGCTACGGCAGCCTCGCCGTTGTCTCCGACGCCATGCACTCCCTGCTCGATGGTGCGGCCAGTGTCATCGCGCTCATCGGCATTACTGCTGCCGCTCGCCCGCCCGACGCCAACCACCCTTATGGACACCGCAAATACGAAATCCTCACCACCATGATCGTGGCCGCTCTTCTTTTTTTAAGCGCATGGGAAATTCTCGGTGCCGCCGTATCCCGCCTGCTTCATCACACGGCCGCACCCCAATATAGTTGGCTGGGCATCGCCCTTCTCTGCCTAGGAATCGTCATCAACACTTTTCTTTCCAATTGGGAAAAACGCGCCGGCCTGGAAGTCTCCAGCCCACTCCTCCTCGCCGATGCCGCGCACACTCGTACCGATATCTACTCTTCGATCTTGGCCATCGCCGCACTCGCCAGCGCCGCCTTCGGCATGCCGTGGCTGGATCCTCTGCTGGCTATCGGCATCGTTCTTTTCCTCGGTCGCGCAATCTACGAAATCCTTTTAGAAGGCGTTAAGGTTGTCTCCGATGCCACTCGTCTCGACCCCGCACTCATTCGCTCCGTGGCGGAAAAGGTTGACGGCGTCCGCGGGGCCCACGCCATCCGCTCCCACGGGATGCAAAATGACATCCATATCGATCTTCATATCCAGGTCGCCGATCAACTCACCGCACGCCAAGTTTTCGAAATCGAAAATCGCGTTAACCAGGCCCTGCGCGAATCTTTTCCTGGAGTGACTCACGTCGCACTGCGCCACGAGCCCGGCGATCTTCCCCCCGAAGAAGATGCCTGACCTCTCTCCCACCCGCCTTCTTCTCGAGAGCGGCGTCCGGGAAAATCGCTGGGCAGGCTACACTCTCGCCGCTTTCTCAGCAGATCACCCCTTCTCGCTTCACGGGGGTTGCGTCACTCAACCCACCGACTCCGTTCCTTGGTACTCTGCGGGAAAGCCAATCACCGCCATCGGAGTTCTTCAACTCTTAGCGCGTGAGCCTCATCTGACCGATCTTCCCATGAAAAGCACCTTCCCAGAGCTCACCTCAAGCTACTTCGGAGATCGAACCCTGACCGACATCCTCACCCACCGCACGGGCCTCCGCTTCCCCGATCTGCCTATTTTATCCGATGAGAAAGACATCTTCGCAATTCTATCTCGCTCCCATCCCCGCGACTTCGCCCTGCAACCTGGACAAGCCGCGTATGACCCGAGAGGCGGATGGTGGCTTCTCGGTCAGTGGCTTTCGCGGCATACCCAGCAACCTTGGGCCACCTTTCTCTTGAAAAATGTCCTGCAACCTTCCGGTGCTCCCAACATGTTCTTTGCCACTCCATCCCAACACCCATCCATTTCTATGCTGGAAAAAAAGGGCGAGGTCTGGACTCCTGCTCCCGAATCGTACGGGACCGGAGGCGGCCTGTGCGGATCCGCCACTGAACTCGCCCAACTGTACCGCTGCCTTCTCTCAGGCGGCACCTCCTCCTCCACAGGATCTGCTGTGCTCGTCCCCCATTCTCTACAGAAATTCACTAGCCGATGGCGCGAGGGGGAATTCGACTCCACCTTTCGCCATATTGTCGACTTTGGCCTCGGCGTCATTGTCGATAGCAACCGATACGGCCCGACCACCATTCCCTACGGCTTTGGCACCCACTCCAGCCAGACAGCCTATGGTCACGGGGGCGCCCGCTCCTCCATCGCCTTCGCGGATCCCCAACAAAAGATCGCTGTCGCACTTTGCCTGATCGGGCTCGCGCCCGAAAATTTGCATCAACCTCGGATGCGAACCATCTTAGATCAACTTCGTTCCGATCTAGCCTAAGGAAATATTTCTCATACCCTTGGCCCATGGCCCAAGGGAGAATGGCATGGCTCGATGTCACCAAAGGTTGGGCCATTCTTTGGGTTGTCTATTTTCACTCCTTCAGCTGCTGGATAAAACCCCCCTCCCCGATTGAATCAGGTTTTTTACAAAAAGTTGCCCAACCCGAACTTTGGACCACCCCCACCTCCATTTTTCTAGCTCTCGCCCGCACGGTTGGCATCGGCATCTCTCAGCTTGGCTTCCACGCTGTCGGCCTTTTTCTGGTCGCCAGCGGATTTGTCCTCGCCCAGTCCGCTGTCCGCGCACAGCAAAAAGGTGGGGTCGCCTGGGGCTCCTGGATTCTAAACCGCCTCGCTCGGCTCTACCCCATGTACTGGTTTGCTCACCTCATCTACCTCAT
>CAMBGW010000083.1 GCA_945866245.1 Verrucomicrobia subdivision 6 bacterium
CCGATGTCGGTCGGGCTAGACTCTGCAGGAAGCATATGGTCATAGGAGTCGATTGAGGTGTTTTTGGGAAGTTGCAGTGCGAGATTAATTCCTGGGGCCTCTGAGTTGGTACCCCAAGGATAAGTTCGGTTGTCGTTGCCGACTGCGGCACGTAACCATTCGGCTCGAGTTGGCAGCCGACGTTTTTTCCATTTGGCGTAGGCATACGCACTAGGATAGTCGACGAAGAATACGGGGGTATCCCTGGTAAGAGAAACTTGGCCGTTGAACTTATCCCCTTTGCGAGCGCGGTTAAGAATATCCTTCCATCCGCGTGGTTCTAGATCCTGAAGGGAGTTTTTTCCTGCGGCTGCTGTTGGGGGAAGAAATGTTTTCCAGTTTTTCTCTGACGCGATCTCTTTAAGAAACTGCTCGTACTGACCAATGGTGACTTCATGCCGATCGAGATAAAAGGCGGCTACGCTGTTGGTGGAGTCGGGCAAAATAAGGCGGCCGGCGGGGACTTCGATTTCCGCATCGCTTAAGGTTCCTGGGCGATCGAGGAACAGGCGGTCAAAGATGACCCAGGCCGCGATTGCGAGGAAGAGCAGGGCCCCCAGGGATCCGAGAGCGATGGCCCAGCGGCGAAGGATGCGGGCACGAAAGATCTTTTGCGTTGCTTCAATTTCCTCATCTCGGACATGAACCTCTTGAACCTCTGCAAGTTGACGCTCGAAGTGGCGCGCCCGGCGGAGGAGATCGAATGCCGACGTGCCGGGGTTTCGGAGAAGTTCGAGGAGAGATGCGGCGGACGGCGAGGAAGCAAGAAGGGGCTCGAGGATGGAGGCGAGTTGATTTGCGTTTTGCTGGTGGGAGGCCTCAGGTGTGCTTGGAGTTGCGGCGGGGTTACGGAGACGAGGGGTGCCGTTGGGTGAGAGAGTATAGTCGTAAGGTCCAAGGAGTCGGGCGGGGATGGAAGAGCTCTCCATCTCAGCAAGGACAGAGGCGAGGTTGGTGGCTAGACGAGCTGCTGGAAGAATCTGGACTGAGCCACCTTGGTTTTGAAGGTGAAGGAGGGTGGGGTGAATGACGGGTTCCAGCGCAACGAAGATACGCTGTTCGGATGGGACCGATTCGTAGAGGGAGTAAACTCCGGCGTGGTTCAATCGAGCATAGGCACGAATCGCCTTGGCGAAGTGGGGTGATCCGGCAGGTGGAATCAGGATCTGAACTTGGCGTTCCAGCTGATGGTGTTTGGCCCAGTAGAGACGTCCGAGGGGGTGAGGGCCAGCACGGGAGGTGAGAGTGTAGGCCCCAAAAGTTCTTCCAGAGAAGTTCTCCATTAACTCTGCCATGGCAAGAGGCAGATGATCATCTGCTTTTAACCAAGGAATCGGAAAGGCTGGGGGTAGGGTTTGGGTGAGGTCGTAGCGGCTGACTATGCCGATGGGAAGATCGGGGTAAGTTTCGGAAAGTAGAAGGAGAGTTCCTGACTGGTCGCAATCGGCCCAAAAGATATCAGAGAGGAGAAGAGAGGCGCGGGAAGGGCCAGCCAGAGTCGCCGCGAGGGCTGGAAAATCGGTAATGAGCTGAAGTTGGGCTGTGGGAAAAAAGTCTTGAAGAAGAGATGTGAGGTGAGAGGCAGCATCGGGATCCTCTTGAGCCAAAAGAATCGTGGGCACGGGGAGATTGTGCTTGGGATGGAGTCAGGACGGAAGTGGGGATTTTATCGCCCCTGAAGTGTTTCCAGATTCAGGAAAGGCAATCGCGTTCTATTTCTTAGCTCGAGGGAGGAGATTTAGGCTGACGGAGAGGCGGTGGATCGAGTAGGCCGCCCCAAAGCCGTTATCGATATTGACGACGGTAATTCCTGGAGCACAGGAGTTGAGCATTCCAAGTAGGGCGGTAATTCCTTTGAGATGGGCTCCGTATCCGATCGAGGTCGGTACAGCGATCAGGGGTGTGCCGATGAGTCCACCCAGAACACTAGGTAGAGCCGCCTCCATTCCTGCGACGACGATGAGGGCATGGTGCTTTCTCAGGGCATCGAGGCTTTGAATGGTTCGATGAAGGCCGGCGACCCCGATATCATAAAAGCGGGTGGGGCGATGTCCGAGGAATTGAAGAGTGACGTAGGCCTCTTCGGCAACGGAATGATCGGAGGTTCCGGCAGCACAAATGGCCACCTGGAGGGATGGAAGAGTGGTGGGGTGGTGCCGACCCGATGGCAAAGTGAATGCTTGGGCGGAAGGGTGGTACTTTCCCTTAGGAAAAAGACGACGGAGGTATTGGGCTTTCTTGGAGTCAACACGAGTCGCTAAGGCGGGTTGGGATGCGGAGCGAAGCTTGCGGATGATGGCTGCGATTTGGGGTGCGGTTTTACCTGCTCCGTAAATGATTTCAGGTGCACCGAGGCGTTTTTGCCGGGAAAGATCGAGGTGAGCGAAAGCGCGAGGCAGAACGGGAGAGATGGGGCGACGGCGCGCCATAAAGGTTAGGCGAGTGCGGAGTGAAGGCGGGGAAGTAGATCGGCAATGGAGATGCGCTCTTGCTTCATCGAATCCCGGTGCCGGAGAGTGACGGTATCTTTTTGCCCAGCGAGTGGGCCATCTTTTGCGCCTTCAAGGGTTTCGAAATCGATGGTGATTCCGAAGGGGGTGCCGACCTCGTCTTGGCGACGGTAGCGGCGTCCAATGGCCCCCGACTCATCATAAAACACGGCGAAGTGTTGCCGGAGTTGCTGGGTGACGGCACGGGCTTTTTCGACCAGTTCGGGCTTATTTTTGAGCAGAGGGAAAATGCCCGCTTTCACTGGGGCCATCCGGGGATGGAAGCGAAGGACTACCCGGGTTTCTTTGGCGCCCTTCTCGTCGGTGACTTCCTCTTCATCGTACGCTTCGCAAAGGAGGGCGAGGGTTGTTCGATCGACCCCGGCGCTGGGTTCCACCACGTGGGGAATAAACTTCTCCCTGGTCTCCTCATCGAAATATTCCAGAGGTTTTCCGCTGGCCTCCTGATGTTGTTTGAGATCGTAGTCGGTGCGGTAAGCGATCCCCTCCAGCTCTTCGGTTCCGAAAGGAAAGGCGTAAAGCAGGTCATAGGTCCCTTGGGAGTAGAAGGCGCGATCTTTTTCAGGGACATCCAGGATGGTGATCTTGCTGCGTGGGATCCCAATCGATTCGTACCAGGCCAGCCGATCGGCGAGCCACTGGTCGAGCCACTTTTTGCCCTCCTCTGGGCGAACGAAGAATTCAACCTCCATTTGTTCGAATTCACGGGAACGGAAGGTAAAGTTGCGGGGATTGATTTCGTTTCGGAAGGCTTTTCCGATTTGGGCGATGCCGAAGGGAAGTTTCTTGCGAGAAACTTCGAGGATATTTTTAAATTGAACAAACATGGCTTGGGCAGTTTCCGGGCGGAGGTAGGTGAGGTTTCGTTCGTCCTCGACTGGGCCGACATAGGTTTTGAACATGAGATTGAATTGGCGGGGTTCGGTGAGCTCTCCCCCGCAAGCGGTGACAAGTTTGCTGGGTTTTTGGGGGCAGGGGGTGGTGGCGATTTGGTCGGCACGGAAACGGCCTTTGCAGGTTTTGCAATCGACCATGGGGTCGGTGAAAGTGGCTTCGTGGCCGCTGGCTTTCCAAACGGAGCGGCTCATGAGAATGGCGCCATCCATTCCCACGATATCGTCCCGGTGCTGGGTCATCGATTTCCACCAATTTTCCTTCAGGTTACGTTTCAGTGCCACGCCGAGGGGACCGTAGTCCCAGGCGCCATTCAACCCGCCGTAGATTTCGGAAGATGGAAAGATAAAGCCCCTGCGTTTGCAGAGAGCGACAATTTTTTCCATACGGTTATCAGACATAGGTTGATTTTTGGATTCTAGAGAGGGAAATCCTAGCGATGATCGGAAAAGATGAACACCCCAATTTTACGGGAGATACGGGAGCGAATCCGGCCTCCGACAACGGGGTCGGCTTTGCGATGGCTCCAGCGGGCTTTGGGGATGATGGCGGTTTTGTTTGTCGCCAGTGCGATTTGGGGACGAGTGGTGGGGGTTCCGCAAGGGGTGAAGAACTTACTGGTCGAGGAGTTTGTTTTGCGGGGTCTAGAAATCGATGCGGGTAAGTTGACGATCGATCCTTTGGGAGGATTGGTGGCCCGAGATGTAGTGGTCTTCAGGGATGGGGGGCGAAAAGTGGAGCAGTTACGGATTGGGCGAGTGGAGTTGAATTTAAATTGGTGGGGTTGGAGGGATCGAGAGCCAATTATTTCGGGGGCTGAGTTGCGGGATGCGGATGTGGCATGGCCTTTACAGGAGGGGGTACAAATCAATGCCCGGAGAGTTGAGGCAGTGGTTGAGTTTCGGCCGGGGGAGATCTTATTGAAAAGAGGGCAAGGGCAGGTTTTGGGATTTGATTTACACCTTCAGGGTCGGGTGGGCTTAGAGGCAGGAAGGGAGATGGCCCCTCCCAGTGTTCTTTGGGCGAAGATTTGGCGGGATGCTGAAAAGGGATTGAAAGAGTTAGGCGGGCCAGCGCCCAAGATTCAGGCGGAGTTTGATCTTGAGGTGGGCAGACCAGAGAGTGCCAAGGCCGAGGTTTTGATGACGGGATCAGGGAATGTTTGGCGTGGGGTGGAGCTCCCTAGGATGGAGGCACGGATTACGGTTGGAAATGGAATGACCAAGCTCGAGAAGTTGCAGATTCAATTGGAAAGAGGAGAGTTCGGCGGATACGGCTGGGCCAATTTCAAAACAGGGATAGGAGGTTTTCATTACTTTTCGGATGCAGATTTAAAGCAGTTCGAGAAAGTTGCGGGCGGGCACACCGCGGGTTTACGAGATTGGCATAGTGCCAAGCCCCCCCAATTGTCGGGGGACATCGAGTTTGCGTGGAAAGAAGAGCCAAAGTTTCTTTGGACGAGTCGCCTCGAGGTGGGGGAGTTTCGCTTGGGAAAAACGGTGTACCGAGGCGTAAAGTTTCCTTGGGTAACCGATGGGAAAAAGTGGATGGTGCAAGGGTTTCAGATTCTGGGAGTCAATGGCAGCTTGGATGTTCAGCTAAAATTTGATGGGAA
>CAMBGW010000084.1 GCA_945866245.1 Verrucomicrobia subdivision 6 bacterium
CATCCCACTGTTCTCCAACCCGAAGTGCCCGTTCCCAATCTCTGGAAAAAGATGGATGCCATCATGAACTACTGGCAGGAGATCGGTGTCGACGGTTTTCGATGCGATGTCTCCCACATCATCCCCTCCGAATTCTGGCACTGGGCCCTCGCCCGCGCCCGTACCCGCAATCCCAATACCTACTTTTATGCTGAATGTTACGAAGGGGATACCCGACTCGAAGTCCCCGATGCCAACCCCGATCTCGCTTCCTACCACTCCAACCCACTCAGCCTGATCGAAGCAGGTTTCAGCTCCGTCTATGGACACGATGTGTACAAAGGTCTGATGAAAATCTACGAAGAGTCAGGGTGGGCCAACGATCTCGACTCCCTGACCCGCCCGGGTTTTGTCGGCGACAACTCCCTTCGCTACGCCGAAAATCACGACGAGTGCCGCGTCGCCTCCACCCAGCACTGGGGTGGACATGGAATGTCCGTGGGTCGCGTTGTATCCACAGTTCTCTTTGCCCTCTCTCGCGGGCCGGTTATGGTCTACTACGGACAGGAGGTTGGGGAGGCCGCCACCGTGGGGGCCGCGGGGTTCGAGCTCGATAAAGGACGCACCACTTTTTTCGACTACTGGTCGGTCCCCGAGCTCCAGAAATGGAATCACGACGGATCGTGCGACGGTTCCCCTCTAAGTATCGAGCAGAAAGAGCTTCGGGCATTCTACGGGCGAACCCTCCAATCCCTCACTCACCCTGCCCTCGCCCAAGGAAACTTCTACCCGCTCAATCCCGCCAACAAGAGCAATCCCGCCTACGGCCGGCTGTCTGGCGAAACCACCTCAGGACATTGGATGTACTCCTTTCTTCGAAATGACCCTTTGAACCAAAAATCAGTACTCGTCGCCGTCAATCTGCACCCCACACAAACTCTTTCGGGCGTTCGATGCCTTCTTTCAAAGGAATCAGCCACCGCCCTCGCCCTACCCAATGGAGCCACGTTGACGGTCACCGATCTTCTCGCCTCTTCTAACCCCGCAACGTTCTCCACTCCTGCCGATACTCTCACCACTCAAGGCTTACCCCTTCCCGATCTCCCTCCCTTTTCCAGCTACTACTTCGATCTCTCGACTCAGAAGTAAACTCTCTATGCCCCGACTCCTGCTATGCTTGGTGCTAATCCTTGGATTGCCTTTTTTTTCTTCAGCTGAAGAAACCCAATCGAAAAAATGTGCCTGGGCGGAGGAAGCGGTCTGGTACCAGATCTTTCCTGAGCGATTCCGGAACGGTGATCTAAAGAATGATCCCACCGCCGAATACGCCCGCGTGCCTGACAAGGCCAAAGGAAAATGGAAAATTATGCCTTGGACCAAAGATTGGTACGCTCTTGAAGATTGGGAAAAGGAGATCGGTTCCGACGTCTACGCCACCAACGGCTCCCGCCGCTACGGAGGTGATTTTCAGGGCATCATCGATCGGCTCGACTACCTCAAAGAACTCGGAGTTACCGCCCTTTATCTCAATCCCATTTTCGAATCCCCCTCCCTCCACAAGTACGACTCCCGCTCCTTTCACCACGCCGATCCCCACTTTGGTCCCGATCCGGCAGCTGATATCACCCTTACCGCTGGGGAAACAGCCGATCCTAAGAGCTGGAAATGGAGCGCGGCCGACAAGCAGTTTCTTGAACTCATCCAGCAAGCTCATCGCCGAGGACTCCGCATCATCATCGATGGGGTTTTTAATCACTGCGCGACTGAATTTTTTGCCTTTGCCGATCTTCGGGAAAAGCAGAAGGACTCTACTTATGCATCTTGGTTCGACGTCCACCACTTCGACGATCCCTCCACCAAGGACAAGAACGAGTTTCACTACGCAGGATGGTGGGGCCTGAAAAGCATGCCCGAATTCGTCGAGGTCACTGACGAAAAGGGCAAAAAAAATCTACATCCTCAGGTCAAAGCCTACCTCTTCGCCATCACTCGGCGCTGGATGGATCCCAATGGGGACGGAGATCCCTCCGACGGAGTGGATGGTTGGCGTCTCGACGTCGCGAACGAAGTCGGCACCGGTTTCTGGGCCGAGTGGAACGATCTTGTCCACTCGATCCAGCCGCAAGCCTACACCACTCCTGAAATCTGGGTCGAAGCCCCTGACTTCATTCGGGAGGGGAAATTCGACGGGGTGATGAACTACTACGCCTTTGCCATGCCCGTGAAAGGGGGCCTGATTGATGGCACTCTGCCGATCAAAGATTTCACCCGCATGATCGAAGAACGGAGAGAGAAGTTCAGCTGGGAGGAAACCCTGCGTGTCCAAAATCTTTTCGATTCACACGATACGGATCGCATGCCCTCCATGATTGTAAATCGCGACCGTCCTTACTACGGGAAAGCGGACGCGTTCGCCTACGATGCAGATATCTGGCCTGGCAGTCGGGACAAGCCCTACTTCATTCGCAAACCGGATGAAACGGAACGCAAACTCCAGCGCATGATCGTCCTTTTTCAGATGACCTACCCAGGCGCTCCTTACATTTACTATGGTACCGAAGCGGGCATGTGGGGAGCTGATGATCCGGATGATCGCATGCCGATGGTCTGGGCCGATCTGAAGTTCGAACCCCAAACCCTCAGCCCAGGGGGCCAACCCTCTCGACAGGACGATATCAATTTTGATTCTACCCTTCACGACTACTATCGGGATGCCATCGCGCTTCGGAAAAAGTTTCCCGATCTCGTACATGGAAAGATGCAGATGATTGGAGCCGAGAATCAGAGTCGGATGTTTGCGTTTGTTCGAGGCGACGCGAATACCCTGTTTGCCGTATTCAATCGTCACTCTGATCCTCAAACCTTCACCTTCCAGTTCGGGAACACGGATGGCACCGCAGCCGACCCCCTTGCACCGATTTTTGTTTCTTCGGGAAAACCTGCCGATGTTCAGGTTCAGCAGAAAGACGGGAAAGCCAGCATCACCTTGCCTGGTTTTACAGGCGCACTTTTAAAGCAGAAATAGGCCCCCGACAGGACCCTTTTTTCAGCCACTTTACCTCTAACAAATTGCCCCTTTTTCGGTCTAAAAAGTGTGGCTAACTCAATTCCGCTAAAAAGCCTCATCCAGACGGGGTCATTAGCTATTTTATATGCTGATTACCAGAGGTTTACGCCTATCACTATAGAACTGTTCAAAAATGGCATGAATTTTGCTTCTATCTCTTTAAAAAGCATAAAGTTGTGCCAATATATCTATTGAGAGTAATTGAGGTGAAATTTCATAAGTCAAAGACATGTCGCGCTTTGCTTCTTTTTGGAGCGCTACTCTTTTCATCTTTTTCCTCAAACGTTCGTGCTGAAGCTCTGCTCCAACTATTTAATGTTTCTTACGTTGAACTAATTCAAAAAATGCCCGAACTGGCCGAGGCGGGTTACACGTCGCTTTGGCTTCCCCCACCCACGAAAGGTTCCGGAGGTTTATCGGTCGGATACGACATGTGGGATCCGTTCGACTTCGGCCAGAAAGACCAGCGCAACACCGTTCGCACCCGCTACGGTACTGAGGCCGAGTTAATCCAGATGATGGAAGTGGCTCATCGATTCGGCATCCGCGTCTACTTCGACAACATTATGAACCACCGGTCCTTCAACATCCCGGGTTACAACGAAGACACGCCGACCGGCGGCGAGGGACAAGCCGAGACTTATCCCGGCATGGTTCCGGAAGATTTCCATCTTCAGAAAACCGAGGACGGCTTCTACCGCAAATGGAACAATACCCGCGATTGGAACAGCGCCTGGCAGGTGCAAAACCTTGGATTGGCCGACCTCATCGACATCGCTCAGGAATCCGGTAACAACCTGAACTTCGGAACGAGCGAGGGCTCGACCCACCCGAAATACGGTTTCGTCCGCGACCTCAACCGCCCGGAGCAGTACGACTTCGACAAGGACGGCAATCGACAATACTTCGGCTGGTTGATTGATCGGGCTAAGGCTTCCCTGCCACCAACTGCAACCACCGAACAGCTGCGAGACCATGCCAAAGCCTACATTCTGGAAAATCGCAACGCTTATGTGGAATACGTCGAAAAATATTTGGAGCGGGCGGTGCGCTGGAAGATCGATCGCCTTAAGGCGGACGGCCTCCGTCTCGATGCCGTCAAACACGTTCCCGACTACTTTTTCGGCAAGCAGTCGGGAGCCGACAAGGACACGAGCAACGACGGCTACCTCGGGCAGGTTCAGTGGCAGTTCAATCGCACGCGTGGATTTAGCGATCCGAACCACCGCGATTCGGTCTTCGATGACAAAAAGGGCCGAGATGATGCGATGGTCTTCGGCGAGCACCTCGGCCAGCCGCCGGGATACAACGGCTACTGGGACGCTGGCATGCGTCTCGTCGACAATGATCTCCGCAGCAAATTGAACGGTGTTCTTGGCAATCCTGGTTCCTCACTCAGTGGTTTGGATCAGCCAGGTTGGGCCGGAGCTAATTGGGGGCCAAATTCCGTAGGCCTCGGGGTCGCCCACGCCAATAGCCACGACAGCGATTACGCCGCCCAAAAAGAATGGCAGCACGCCTTCTACATGACCCGCGAGGGTATGGGCTTGATCTACTCGGACGGTTTCAATAAGGCAGAGACCCTTGGGGAATCTGGCGGCGCTTTCCCCCGCCATGCCAACACGCAATATCTTGGCCAGTTCAACGACCCCCGTATTCCCAATATTCTCAAGATTCACAACGACTTTGCCCGCGGCTTGCAACAAGGGCTCTGGACTAGCAGCGACTTACTTGTCTTTGAGCGACGTGATAACCGCAACTCGGATGGGTCCCGCACCGTAAACGGACAAGCAACTGATGAAGTTACCATGGTCATGATGATGAATGACAATACCGCAACCGGCGTGCGCGATGATCAAAGAAGGTGGAACTCAAGCTTCCCAAGTGGCGCATATCTTTACCAATACGCCGTCGGCCCAAACATGAGTGGTTTTTATAAGTACGCAAATGAGTTAAATAATGAGCGTGTTCC
>CAMBGW010000085.1 GCA_945866245.1 Verrucomicrobia subdivision 6 bacterium
GTTCGAGTTCCGATCGGCTTAATTGGGATCATTTACGAGTCTCGTCCCAATGTGACGGTAGATAGTGCCGTTCTCTGTTTGATGGCGGGCAACGCGACTCTTCTGCGGGGGGGCCGAGAGGCGAGACGGAGTAATCGGGCACTGGCGGATGTTCTGGGAGAGGCGGCCCACCAGAGGGGGCTGCCCAAAGAGGTGGTTGCCTTGGTGGAAGATGAGGGTCGCGAGGGAGTTGCCGAGATGTGCGGATTGGAAGGGGTTATCGATCTTTTGATTCCGAGGGGTGGGCCGGGATTGATTGCCGCAGTGGTTCAGCACGCGCGCGTTCCTGTCATCAAGCATGCGGATGGTGTATGTCATATTTTTATTCATCGGGAAGCGGACCCGAAGATGGCGGAAGAGATTGTGGTGAACGCAAAGTGTCAGAGACCTGCGACATGTAATGCGGCGGAAACCCTGCTCATCGATCGCCAAGGAGCGGAGAGTATTTTACCGAAGTTGGTGGCGGCTTTGCAGAAAAAGGGGGTGAAGCTGTTTGGGGACGCCGCCGCTGCCAAGGCATCTGGGCACGCATTGAAGGAGCCGAAAGCTTGGAAGACCGAGTATTTGGATCTGACGATGGCGATTCGGGTGGTGGATGGGGTGGAGGGTGCGCTGGAGCATTTGGCGGAGCACGGGAGCCACCATTCGGACACGATCGTGACGGAGGAGCGAAGTGCGGCGGAGAGGTTTTTGCGAGAGGCAGATTCTGCGGTGGTCTATTGGAACGCATCGACCCGCTTTACCGATGGGGGTGAGTTTGGCTTTGGGGCAGAGATTGGAATCAGCACCGATAAAATTCATGCCCGCGGTCCAATGGGTTTAGAGGAGCTGACCTCTTATAAGTATGTGGTGGCGGGTCAGGGCCAGATTCGGGAGTGAACTCCGCCCCTGTTCCGCTTTTTCCGTCGTGGCCGATTTCCTCGGAGGCGGAGCCACGGCATCGACCGAGCTCGTTGCGCGGACCGCGGGTTCAGGTTCGGGGTAAGTTTCTTTTTGCAGGTGAGGAAAAGTATTTTCTGCAAGGGGTCACCTACGGGCCATTTCGGGATGGGGAGGATCATCTGGGTCATCCTGAAAAGGTAAAAAGGGATTTCCGCCTGATCGCAGCGGCTGGTTTTAATACGCTACGAATCTATCATCCCCCGGGAAGGTGGTTCCTGGACCTTGCGGCTGAGCATGGGTTGCGGGTGATGGTGACCGTGCCGTGGCAAAGAAGAGTCCTTTTTCTAGATGATGGGGCAGTACGGAAGGAGATTCGTGCCTCCGTACGGCGGGCGGCTCGGGGGAGTGCGGGCCACCCAGCGATTTTAGGTTTCTACGTAGACAATGAGATTCCCCCCGATTTAGTGCGCTGGTATGGACCGCAGCGGGTGGAGGGTTTCTTGGATTCATTGGTACGAATTGTGAAGGATGAGGATTCGGAAGCATTAGCGGCCTATGCGAACTTTCCCCCGACCGAGTATTTAATTCCACGAGAGACAGATTTTCTTTCTTACAATGTGTATTTGCACCGAGGAGCTGACTTAAGGGCGTACCTTTCCCGTTTGCAGAATCTAGCGGAGGAGCGGCCTTTGCTTTTGGGTGAATTTGGAATGGATACGATTCGGCATAGTGAGGAGGAGCAGTCGAACTTACTTTCGTTACACTGGGACGAGGTGTTTCGGGGCGGGTTAGCGGGAACAATTCTATTTTCTTGGACGGATGAGTGGTTTACCGATGGAATCGACGTGGAGGATTGGGCCTTTGGGTTAGTACGAAAAGATCGCCAACCGAAACTGGCTTACCAAGCCCTTGCCAGGCAGACGATCAGTCCGCTGGACGCCTTGGTGGAAAAGTTTCCTTTATCGCGGACCCCGAAGGTTTCTGTAGTGGTTTGTAGTTATAATGGCGGGGCGACGTTGCGGGGGTGTCTGGCGGCGTTACAGAAGATGAACTATCCGGATTTCGAAGTGATTCTGGTGGATGACGGATCGAAAGATAACACCCAGTCGATTGCGGCCGAATTTCCCCGTGTCAAAAATATTCTTCAACCGAATCGGGGTCTTTCCGTTGCACGGAACGTAGGGTTATATGCCGCGACGGGTGAGATTATTGCCTACACCGATTCGGACTGCATGCCGGATTCGGATTGGCTCTATTTCCTGGTTGCGACGCTTTTACAGGGGTCGTTTGCGGCGGTGGGCGGGCCTAATCTACATCCACCAGCACAAAACTCGGTGGCTGCCGCGGTGGCTGCTTGTCCAGGGGCTCCGACCCATGTGCTATTAACCGATACGGAGGCAGAACATATCCCGGGTTGCAACATGGCGTACTGGAGGTCGGCCCTTGAGGGGGTGGGAGGGTTTGACGGTGAGTTTCGAACAGCGGGGGATGATGTGGATCTTTGTTGGCGTTTGTTGCAGCAGGGGCATCGGATCGGTTTTAGTCCCAGTGCACTGGTCTGGCATCACCGTCGCTTTACGATGCAGGCTTACTTTCGGCAGCAGAAGGGGTACGGGGAGGCGGAGGCGATGTTACGATTTAAACATATGCAGTATTTCGATCCCCAAGGATCGGCCAGATGGAAGGGGGTCATTTATGGGCTTCCGCGATTTGAGCGAGTTTTCCATCGCCCGATTATTTATCACGGGGTGTTTGGAACCGGATTTTTCCAGTGTCTGTATCCGAAGCCTGCCTCACCCTGGGCGCAGTTAGTAGGGGGATTGGAATGGAATGCGCTAACTCTCTTTGTATTTCTCGTCTCCATTCAGATTGAACCGTTACGAATTTTGCCGTTACTCATGTTGGGGGCGACGCTGGTGCCCGCGCTCTCGTTTATGGTCTTGGCGAGGATTGAACCGCGGCACGATACTGTTTTGGCGCGACTGACGGTATTTTATTTGGCCTTACTTCAACCGTTGGTGCGTGATTGGGCCCGATACTTTACTTGGTTGAAAGGAAAGCGGACGCCCGATTCTGTGGTGCAAACCCCAGAAAAAGATGCCGGGCCGAGTTTGCCCCTTTGGAAAGCACGGGAGTTAGCCTTTTGGAGTGAGCAGGGTCGGGAGCGCATTTCGCTTCTTGAGGAGGTAGAAAAAATTCTGGAAGAGGAGGGGTGGAGGTACGCGCAGGACACGGGTTGGAATTCTTGGGACATTCAAATCTTTGCCAATCGGTGGTGGCATGTGCGGCTTCGGACTTTGACAGAAATTTATCCTCACGGGCGGCGTTTAACACGAGTTCATCAGGGGATCGTTCCGAGCACTTTTAGCATACTGTTTGCGCTGACCGCAGTGACCGCAGATGTTTTGGTGGGACTGTCTTATCGCTCTGCTTTGCCGGCCTTTTTGTCGATTTTGGGATTAGCGGTTTGTGGATGGATTTGGACCGGGTGGCAGTTGCGTCGAAGAGTGGGTGATCTGGTTCGGGTGGCAGCTCGCCGGGCGCAGCTGCTCCCTTTGAGTGGAAAAATTGAGGCCCGATGAATCTGACGTGGCGTATTTTGAGGTACTTTCGTCCCTTTGCTGGGCGTATTTTTTTGGCGTTGGCTTTGTTGCTCGTGGCGACCGTTTTGAATTTACTGAAGCCGTGGCCACTGAAGTTTGTTGTCGATACGATCTTGCCATCCCCGCAGGGAGGAATTCATTTTCCCTTGGGGGATGCGGTCTGGTCCTTTCCGAGCGCTTTAGCAATTACCTGTGCCACTTTGGTCGGCATTCATCTTTTGTGGGGAGCAGTAAATCTAGCGCAAACTTACACTTTGATTGGGGTGGGGCTTCAAGCCCTTTTGCGCGTCCGAACTGAGCTCTACGCCTATTTGCAGTTTTTGCCACTTCGATTTCACGATGGACGCAGGAGTTCTGATTCCTGTTTTCGTGTGGCTTACGATGCGCAGGCGGTTCAAACCTATTTCAACCGCGGGTTTGTCACGATTCTGGGATCGCTTTTGACTTTAGTGGGAACCTTCTTTGTTATGTGGAAAATGAGCCCTCTTTTGGCTCTTTTATCGTTAGCGGTAGTTCCTTTTTTGATGTTGGCGATTGTGCGGTACGCCGGGCGAATTCGGAAAGAGACGGCCGCTTTGCAAGCACAGGAAAGTGATGTTTTGGCGAGGGCGAGTGAGGGTCTTTCGAGCATACGGGTCGTGCACGCCTTTGGTCGGGAATCGCACGAAATCGACCTTTTTAGGCAGGAGTGTCGTCAAGCCTTGGAGGCCAACCTGCGTCTTTCGATGACCAATGTGGCGAGTACTTTTGTCGTGGGGACCTTTTTAGCGGTGGGTATGGCGGCTTTGCTTTGGGCAGGCGCAGGGGAGGTAATGGCAGGGAGGATGACTTTGGGTGATCTGCTTGTTTTTCTAGCTTACTTGGGAATGTTGTACTCTCCGCTGGAGCAGTTGAGTTATACCGCGTGGTCGATGGAGGGTGCAGCCGCGGCAGCGCAGAGAGTTTTTGAGGTGCTCGATACGACTGATGATGTGCCAGATCCCAAGGCAGCTGTGCCATTGCCCGCTGGTGCAGGATCGATCGAGTTTCAGGGGGTGGGTTTTCGTTATGCCAGGGGAGATGAGGTTTTACACAATTTGAGTTTTCGGATTCAGCCGGGGGAGTCGGTCGCTGTGGTGGGAGGAACTGGGGCTGGAAAGACGACTTTATTATCACTCTTGCCGCGGTTTTATGACCCGACGGAAGGAAAGATTTTGATTCACGGGGTTGATTTGCGAAACCTTTCGAAAAAGGAGCTGCGTGGAAGACAAGGGCTTGTTCTGCAGGAGACAGTGTTGATGAATGGGACGGTGCAGGAAAATATCGCCTATGGTCGGCCAGGGGCGTCGTTTCGGGAGATCGAAAAAGCGGCACAAGAGGCGCAGGCGGATCAGTTTATTCTCGGATTGCCGCAGGGATATCAAACCTCGGTGGGAGAAAGGGGAGTGATGTTGAGTGGGGGGCAGAGGCAGCGAATTGGCATTGCACGGGCTTTTTTAAGAGATGCTCCGAT